>NZ_JBDVFA010000001.1:0-32813 GCF_039941195.1 Aurantibacter sp.
CTGCCTTCCCTAAAAAAAACTGCCCCGCCGTAATACTTCCAAATATTCTTTCGCAGGGCACAAACTTCACCATTAGATTTAATGGTAACGAGGCCCACAACTTTACCCTCTTCCAATAATGGAAAGGGAATATTTTCATAGGATATTAACGGTGGGTTTTCTAAGTAAGCATTAACTAAATTTTGAATCTTACTATCATCAAAAAAGTCAACTCCAACAATTTTATTGTCTTCATCTTCCACTCCAACTACAATAAATGAGTTGTTTTTTGGGTTGCTATTTGCCAACGCACATACATGCTTTAAAAATTTAGCTTTCCCTTCTTTAGAACCGAAATTGATGAAACGTTTTTTGTCATAAAAACTATTCTCATCATTGTGAGCGAGAAGATTTTTCACAAGCAAACGTTTATTAATCACAGCAGCTTATTTTTTATTTACTATATAGAACCTTGTACTATTCACTTTTTTTATTTACAATAGTAGAAGACGCTTGCGCTGTTGACATAACTACTAAATCTGCAATATTTACATGGTAAGGTCTTGATATAACAAAGTGGATAATATCAGCAATATCTTCAGCCTTTAATGCTTGAAAACCTTTATAGACATTCTTCGCCTTATCCGTATCACCTTTAAAACGAACATCACTAAATTCCGTAGCTACCATTCCAGGATTCACTGCTCCTACACGAATACCATAAGCATTTAAATCAATTCGCATTCCCTGATTTATGGCATCAACGGCATGTTTACTCGCACAATAAACATTCCCATTCGGATATACTTCTTTTCCTGCTGTAGAACCAATATTAATAATATGCCCAGACTTTCTTGCCACCATCTGAGGGAGAACAGCCTTAGAAACATATAGTAGGCCTTTCACATTAATATCCAACATGGCATCCCAATCATCTAAACTACCTTTATCAATAGGATCTAAGCCATGTGCATTACCCGCATTATTAATTAAAACATCTATTTCTTTAAACGCTTCGGGCAAAGAATTTATGGCTTTTAAAACAGCGGATCGGTCTCTGATATCAAAATTTAAGGTGCTTACCTTGGCAGCTACAGAAAACTTATTTTGTAATTCATCTAGTCGTTCTTGTCTTCTACCACAAAGAATTAACCGAAAGCCTTTTTCAGCTAATAATACTGCTGTAGCATAACCAATTCCACTAGTTGCTCCTGTAATTAATACTGTTTTTGACATATCTAAATTATATTATTCGACTTCGTGCCCTCTACTAGCTTCTAGTAAAAGAAACCAATCTTCTAAATCAAGTTCAATTTTTATTGCCTCAAGAGATTCTTGTAATCTTTCTTTACTAGTTGTACCCACAACTGGTTTTATATGAGCTGGATGCCTTAACAACCAAGCCAAAAGCAATTGATTTTCAGATACTTGATATTTTTTCGCCAAAATATTCAAAACGCTTTTAATTCTTTTTGTCGTCTTGTTATCTTCTTTAAAATAAATTCCTAAAGGACTCCACGCCATAGCCAATCTAGAATTTTCAATACAGTCATCTAAAATCCCATTATACATTGCCGAATGTTGCGTTAAAGAGAATTCTATTTGATTGGCTTCCAAAGGCATATACGCATTAAACATCTTAATTTGAGATCTTGTAAAATTAGAAACGCCAACACTTTTTATCTTTCCAGATTTTTTCAATTTTTTAATGGCTGAACCTATTTCTTTTGGGTCCATTAAAGGTGAGGGTCGATGTAATAATAGAAAATCTAAGTAATCTGTTTTTAAATTTTCAAGAGACTGTTCAACAGAGGTAATGATATGATGCTCGGAATAATTGTAATGTTTAAGTTTCGTAGTTCGATTATAACTTGGCATTTGAATACCACATTTGCTAATTAAACAAATACTATCTCGTGAAATTCCACTTTCTTTAAAAGCCGCTCCAAATTCTTCTTCAGTAGAATATCCTCCATAAATATCTGCATGATCAAATGTGGTAATACCTATTGAAAAGCAGTATTGCATTAAGTCTATCATTGCAGATTTAGAAAGTCGTTTTCCCCAACTTCCCCAAGTCATAGTTCCTGCAATAATTCTAGTGTTTTCAGAAATATTTGTCATAGGTAGGTGAAATTAAAATATTTACCTTAAAAACTTCCTAAATATTAGGTGTATTCACCATTTTTAACCAATCATTAACAGGCAATGATTAAATAAATTTTCAATTTGCGCCCTACTATTCAACCAACTATATTTATAGACTAAAAATTACGCTTCTTATGGATGATAATACTACTGTGGATATTAGCGCAGTAAACGAAAAAATTGCACAAGAAAGTGCATTTATCGACTTGCTCACTACAGAAATGAACAAGGTTATCGTTGGCCAAAAACATATGGTTGAACGATTACTGATTGGACTTTTAGGCCAAGGGCACATCTTGTTAGAAGGTGTACCCGGTTTAGCTAAAACTCTTGCAATTAATACACTAGCTAAGGCTGTAAAAGGCAGCTTTAGTAGAATACAATTTACACCCGACCTTTTACCAGCAGATGTTGTAGGTACTATGATTTACAATATGAAGGTAAATGACTTTTCAATTAAAAAAGGTCCAATTTTTGCAAATTTTGTATTAGCAGATGAAATTAACCGTGCACCCGCAAAGGTACAATCGGCATTACTTGAGGCAATGCAAGAAAAGCAAGTTACCATTGGTGATGAGACCTTTATTTTAGACAAGCCATTTTTAGTTATGGCCACTCAAAACCCAGTTGAACAAGAAGGAACATATCCGTTACCAGAAGCTCAGGTAGATAGATTTATGCTAAAAACAGTAATAGATTATCCTAAAATGGCCGAAGAACAAAATATTATGCGCCAAAATCTTTTGGGTAAATATGAAACTGTAAATCCTGTGGTTTCATTGGAGCAGATTTTAAGTGCCCAAAAAGCTGTTCGTGAAGTTTACATGGATGAAAAGATTGAGAAATATATATTAGATATAGTTTTTGCTACTAGATATCCAGAAAAATACAATTTAGAGTCTCTTAAACCTTTAATAAATTTTGGAGCATCTCCCCGTGGTAGTATTAATTTAGGTAACGCTGCCAAATGTTATGCATTTATTAAACGAAGAGGTTATGTGGTACCTGAAGATGTTCGTGCTGTAGTCCATGATGTATTGCGCCACAGAATTGGCATTACATATGAAGCTGAAGCAGAAAACATTACTTCTGAAGAAATCATCAATAAGATTGTAAACGAAATCGAAGTGCCTTAAAACAGTTGATTGTAAATATTTGGCAAACTACTATTCGTTTTACGGTGCCAACCATTTTACCGATTATTGTTAACTGTTTTTTATCATAGATGGATACTAAAGAACTACTTAAAAAAGTACGGAAGATCGAGATTAAGACACGGCGTCTTTCCGATCATATTTTTGGAGGCGAATATCATTCGACTTTCAAAGGTCGTGGTATGACATTTAGTGAAGTTCGACAATATCAATTTGGTGATGATGTAAGAGCAATAGACTGGAACGTTACTGCCCGATACAACGAACCATATATAAAAGTTTTTGAAGAAGAACGAGAATTAACCATGATGTTAATGGTTGATGTAAGTGGGTCAGAATTATTTGGAACCAACAATCAATTCAAAAAAGAAATTCTAACAGAAATATCTGCAACCCTAGCGTTTTCTGCATTACAGAATAATGATAAAGCTGGCTTAATTTTATTTTCAGACGAAGTAGAACTTTTCATCCCACCGAAAAAGGGAAAAAGTCATGTCCTTAGAATTATAAGAGAATTACTCGAATTTAAACCTAAAAGCAATAAAACTGACATAGCTGGTGCATTACGATACCTGTCGAATATGCTTAAGAAAAAGGCAATTGTCTTTGTATTATCAGATTTTATTGCTGATGACTACGAACAAACCTTAAAAATTACTGGAAACAAACATGATGTAACTGGGATTCGTGTTTATGACCATCGAGAAGAATCAATTCCAAATTTAGGAATGGTTCAAATGCAGGATGCGGAAACAGGGCAAATGCAAGTAATAAATACGCAGTCGAAAAAAGTAAGGCAGTCTTACGCAAAATATCATCAAGAAAAAGTTACTTATTTCACAGAAACATTTAGAAAATCGGGTTGTGGAGTATTAAGTTGTAGAGTTGATGAAAGCTATGTGAAAAAATTATTAGGCTATTTTAAACGTAGAGGATAATGCAAGGAATGGAATATGAAATACGAATTTTGAAAAATATATCGCCTAAAGTGCGATATGCTTTTCTTTGCTTATTTCTAAGTTCGTTTTACGGATTTTCTCAAACTGCCCCTAAAATTACTTCTAGTGTTGATACCACTTCTATAAAAATTGGAGAACAAATAAAATTTACAGTTACCGTAGATGCCGACACTACAGCTCAAGTAATTTTTCCAGAAGGTCAAACATTTTCACCGCTAGAAACAGTTGAAGCACTACCTACAGACACTACCAAAAAAGAAAGCAGGTACATTTTACAAAAATCGTACACGCTTACCCAGTTCGATTCTGGACAATATAAATTACCAACACAATTTATAGATATTAATGGTAAAGCATTTTATACAGATTCGCTACTAGTTAATGTTGCGACAGTACCTGTAGACACTCTTGCTCAGAAAATGTACGACATAAAACCATTAATTAATGTAGAAAAAAACAATGCAACATTTTGGAAGATAGTATTTGCAATTTTAGCAGTATTATTAATTGTTGGCAGCTTACTTTATTGGTTTGTTTTTAGAAAAAAACCATTAACCGAAGAAGAGAAAGTAGCGCTATTGCCACCATACGATAGAGCAATGTTGGAATTAAAAAACTTAGAGAATTCGAAATATCTTATTCAAGACGAATACAAACAATATTATACCGAATTAACAGACATTGTTCGCTCATATCTGGAAGAAGATGTTCATGTTACCGCTCTAGAAAGCACCACAGATCAATTAATTAACAAACTTGAAATGCGGAGAGATGCGGGCGAATTAAAACTAGAAGACGAAACACTAAAGCAGTTTAAGCAAATTTTGCAAACAGCTGATTTAGTAAAATTTGCCAAATCGAAACCTGAAACTTCTATTGCTGAAAATCATAGAAAATCGATTGAGCAAATTGTGATTAAAACGCATGATGCATTACCTGAACCTACGGAAGAAGAATTATTAGAACAAGAGGCATATCAAGAAGAGCTAGCAAGAAAAAAAGAGCGAAAAAAATGGATTATGGCTGGTGTTGCTACTCTTGCCGCTATAGTTTTAGCAATTGCTGGTTTATCTGTTCATTATGGCCCTAAACAAGTTTGGGATACTGTTACTGGTAACGAATCTAAAAAATTATTGGATAATGAATGGGTATCAAGTTCATATGGCTATCCGCCAATTATCTTAGAAACCCCAGAGGTATTAGTTCGACAAAAAACTAAAATTCCAGCTGCTGCACAAGGTAAAATAAAAGAATTAAGCACCTTCAGTTATCAAAACAATGATGCATTATTCACCGTTGCAGCCACTTCAACACTTTTTGTAGAACAAAATGAGCCCGATCACGAAAAGACCATTGAGAATCTAATAGCCAATTTTGAGAAAAAAGGAGCTAAGAATATTATCACTAAAAATGATGAATTCTCAACCATTTCAGGAGTTAAAGGCTTAAAAACATATGGAAGTGGAAAGTTTAAGGTAGATGATTCAGACAATCTAGTACGAGGTAACTATGAGATTTATAGTTTTGGCGGACCAGGTTTTCAACAACAAATACTAATTACATGGTTGGCAGATGATGAATATGCCGACGAAATTGTTAACCGCATTACAACCACTTTAGAAGTAAAAACAGAACTATAGATGTTAGAAAATATTTCATTTGCAAATCCTGAATTTTTCTGGTTGCTACTATTGCTTCCAGTGGCTTTGCTATGGTATTTTTTTAAAAGAAAAGAGCAAAGTGCTGCACTAACTATTTCTACTATTGGTGGTTTTTCGAAAAAAAGTATTCTTCCTAAACTCAGACATGGTTTATTTCTTCTTAGATTACTGGCTTTAGCTGCAATTATTGTAGCTATGGCAAGACCACAAACCGAAGACATATCTACCCGTACCAAAACAACAAAAGGTATTGATATTGTAATGGCCATAGACGTATCGTCTAGTATGCTAACTCGTGATTTAAAACCAAATAGACTAGCAGCTTTAAAAGAAGTAGCTTCTGATTTTATTGCTAAAAGACCAAATGACCGTATTGGTTTAATTGCGTATGCAGGTGAAAGTTATACTAAAACTCCAATAACAAGTGACAAGTCCATTGTTTTAGGAGCTTTAGGTGAAATAACTTATGGCCAATTAAATGATGGTACTGCCATAGGAATGGGATTGGCAACTTCTGTAAATCGCTTAAAAGAGAGCAAAGCGATTAGTAAAATAATTATACTACTGACCGACGGTGTAAATACTGCGGGCTTTATTGAACCACAAACTGCCGCAGATTTAGCCGTGGAATTTGGCATAAAAACTTATACCATTGGCCTTGGTACAAACGGTAATGCATTATCTCCCATAGCATATAACGCCGATGGTACTTTTAGGTATGGTATGCGCCAGGTAGAAATTGATGAGGAACTTTTGCAAGAAATTGCTTCTGCTACTGGCGGCAAATATTTTAGAGCTACCAACAAGGAAAAGCTAGAAGCAATCTATGATGAGATTAATAAGCTTGAAAAAACAGAAATAGAAGAATTTAAATATTACAGATACGAGGAAAAATTTCGTCCATGGATTTATTTAGCAGGCGCCCTGCTACTTTTAGAATGGATTTTGAGAAACACCGTATTCCGAAGTTTTATATAAAAAGAGATGTCGACAATACAACTAGACGAAAAAATATATTTCTATCTACTTTTCATCATACCGGTGATAGTAGTACTTTTTGTGCTACTTCAAATCTGGAAAAAAAGAACACAAAATAAATTTGCCGATTCATTACTATTAAAGAAATTAACACCAAGTAAGTCTAACTTTAAATCCACTTTAAAGTTGATATTATTTCTATTGGGTATTTCTTCATTAACCTTGGGACTAGTAAATCCAAAAATTGGCACAAAGCTTGAAACGGTAAAGCGAGAAGGTGTAGATATAGTTTTTGCAATCGATGTTTCTAAAAGTATGTTGGCAGAAGACATTGCGCCTAATAGACTTGAGAAAGCAAAACGGTTAGTGTCAGAAATTATTAATCAATTAGCAAGTGACCGAATTGGAATTATAGCCTATGCAGGTCAAGCTTACCCTCAATTACCTATTACCACTGATTACGGTGCAGCAAAAATGTTTTTGCAAAATATGAATACCGACATGCTTTCCTCACAGGGTACGGCAATTAATGCTGCAATCGATTTGGCGGCAACATACTATGATGATGAAGAACAAACCAATCGCGTGTTGTTCGTAATATCTGATGGGGAAGATCATTCAGAAGGCACAACTATTGATGCTGTTGAAGAGGCAACCGAAGCAGGAATTCGGATTTTCACAATTGGAGTAGGAAAGCCAAAAGGAGCGCCGATTCCTATTAAGAGAAAAGGCGTTGTAGAAAGTCTTAAAAAAGATAGTAAAGGTGAAGTAGTTATCACCAAACTAAACCAAGAAGTATTACTAGATATTGCTGAAGAAGGAAACGGCGAATATATTGATGGTTCCAACACAGAAGAAGCTGTAAATTATATAAAAGATCAACTATTACAGATGGATAAAAAAGAATTTGAAGCCAAGCAATTTGCAGAATATAAAGACCAATTTCAGTGGTTTTTAGCTGCCGGACTTCTATTCCTATTTATTGATATTTTTGTATTAAACAGAAAAACTGAATGGCTTAGAAAATTGAATTTATTCAACGAAAAGCAAAGCGAATAGGTATGAAATTTAAACTTATATATTTCTTTTTGTTTCTAGGACTATCTCTTAGCGCCCAAACTGCTGAAGAGTTAGAAGAAGTTAATGCCAAAGATTTAGCAGAATCTACAAATCTTACCTGGGAAGGGAACAAACAAATTTCAGAAGATAAATTTACAGAGGCAGAAAAGGAATATCGTAGAGCTATATCGAAAAGTGATAAAAATGTAGCTGCTCCTTTTAATTTGGGAAATGCTTATTACAATAAAGAGACGTATAGCGAAGCTTTTGGAAGATTTAAAGAAGCTGGTGATAAATCTGAAGATAAGGCAGAAAAGCATAAAGCATACCATAACATGGGTAATGTTTTTATGAAAAGAAAAGAATATGAGAAAGCTGTTGAAGCGTATAAAGAAGCGCTTAGAAACAATCCTAAGGATGAAGAGACACGTTACAATCTCGCTTTAGCGAAAGAAATGTTTAAAAAAGAGCAAGACGAGCAGAAGAACGACGACGAAAATAAAGATGATCAGAACCAAGATCAAGACGACAAGAAGGACGATCAAGAAAAAAACGAAGACAAAAAAGAGGACGGAGATAAAAAGGAAGACGAAGGAGAAAACGAAGAGGAAAATAAAGATAAGCAGGACGAGGGCGATAAAGGAGAACAAGAGAAAGAAGATAATAAAGAGGGCGAAGGAGATGAGAAAGATGAGCAGGAAAAGAAACCTGAAGAACAACAACAAGCCCCTCCTAGACCAAATCAGTTATCGAAACAACAAATTCAAAATCTGCTAGATGCAATGCAGAATGAAGAGGATAAGGTTCAAGAAAAAATTGATGCTCAAAAAGTAAAGGGCGCTAAAGTTAAAAACGAAAAAGATTGGTAATATAAATGAAAACGAAAAATTACATAGTACTTTTTCTTTTTACAGTTTTGTCTTTTGCACTACGTGCTCAGGATAAAAACGAGGTTACCTTTGGGCTAAAAGTTAGCAAAAGCAAGCTTGGAATAAATGAACGCATACGCGTTGATTTTGCTATGAACAAGGATGGGGACAATTTTAATCCACCTGATTTTCAAGGATTTAAAGTATTGATGGGACCTTCTCAATCTATTAGTTCTTCGTGGATTAATGGAGTTCGCAGTTATTCAAAAACCTATTCTTACACCATAGCTCCTACTGCACAAGGTACGTTTACTATAAAACAGGCTACCATTGTAATTGATGGCAAAACCTATAAATCTTTACCCAAAAAAATAGAGGTTGGTCCAGCAGTAGATAAACCAAGCGAACAAATGACAGCTCATGATATTGCTGATGAAAGTCTTCATTTAGTAGCAGAAGTTTCTAACGCTCGTCCGTATCTAAATGAGGCCATTACTGTGGTTTACAAATTATATTTTGGTCAGCAAATAGGTATTTCAAATTACCGCCCTTTAGACAACCCCACTTATAATAACTTTTGGAGTCAAGATATTCCGATTACACGTTTGAATGCACAAAATGGCACCTACGATGGCAAACCATTTAGATATGTAATATTAAAACGTGTTGTTTTATATCCGCAAAAATCGGGGAAGTTAGAGATAGAGCCATTATCCTTAGAAATTACAGCCGATGTACCTACGCAAAAACGTGATTTTTTTGGAGGAAGAATCTATTCCCAAGCCAATAAAACAGTATCAGCTGGCAAAAGAACCATCAACGTAAAAGCACTACCTGAAAATGGTAAACCTGCAAATTTTAATGGAGCAGTAGGTAATTTCGATTTTAAAGTTACAGCAAGTAAAACAACGTTAAATGCATCAGAATCTTTACAAGCTAAGGTAGAAGTGTCGGGTAAAGGAAATTTAAAATTATTTAAGCTACCAGAACCAATATTACCTAGTTCATTAGAAGTCTACGAACCTGAATTTGACGAGAATGTAAAAACTACCATTACAGGAATGCAGGGAAAAGTCGCAAATAACTATACTATTGTACCAGCCTACAAAGGTAAATACCCTATCCCCAGTATCTCATTTAGTTATTTTGACCCTAGTACTGCAAAATATAATACAATTGATTCAGAAGAAATTTTAATTGACGTAGTTTCTGGACCTTCAAGTGGAACAGCAAGTGCGAATGTACCTGGCGTAAATAATAAGCAAGCCATTAATGTAGCAAGTGACCAATTCGCATTTATTAAATTAAATACCAATTTATCACCTATTGCTTCCATAAATTTTTTCGGTAGCAAGCGCTTTTATTTATGGTGGTTATTACCCTTATTATTAATTCCATTAGCTATTTTCTTTAGAAAGAAACGCGATGATTTAGCTGGTGATGTAGAAGGGAATAAAATTAGAATGGCCAATAGACTAGCTAAAAAGTACTTATCCTCTGCAAAAAAAGCTTTAGGCAACAAAGAAGCATTCTATGTAGCATTAGAAAAAGGACTTCACAATTACCTTAAAGCGAAATTAAAAATCGAAACTGCTGAATTTAGCAAAGACAAAATCAATAATCTATTGACTCAAAAGAACGTTGACGAGAAAACTATTGAACGTTTTATTAATTTACTTAAGAATTGTGAAATGGCCCGGTATAGTCCATTTTCAGATGTACAAATGCAACAAGATTATACTGATGCGAGTGAAGTAATGTCTTATTTAGACAAGCAATTATAGAAATATATTAAAAAAGAAGTGAAGAATAAAGGTTACATATTACTATTGATATTATTTCTATTTGAAATAAGTGCATTCGCCCAAAACGATGCATTGTTCAAAAAGGGAAATGATGCCTATAATGAAGGTAATTTTGTAACTGCAGCAGATCAATATTTAGCAATTTTAGAAAAAGGTGAACATTCTGCAGAAGTATACTTTAATCTTGGCAATGCCTATTACAAACTAAATCAAATAGCGCCAAGCATCTATTATTATGAAAAAGCACTACTTCTAAAACCTAAGGATGCCGAAATTTTGAATAATCTAGCATATGCTCAAAATATGACCTTAGACGCAATTGACACTTTACCAACCTCTGGTCTTACTAATTTGTACAAACAGTTTACGGAAATATTGTCTTTTGATCAATGGGCGAAAATAGCTGTCGCATTTATGATTTTGTTCGTTTTACTGTACATCGCTTTTTATTTCTTTAATTATGCTACCAGAAAACGTATCGCATTTATAACTAGTTTAATAGCTTTATTATTTTCAGTATTGGCAGCTGTATTTGCTTACATAGAGTTCGATGACTTTAATAAAAATAATCCCGCGATTGTTTTTGTTAAAGAAAGTCAGGTTAAAACTGAACCTAATGACAGAAGTCAACAATCCTTTATTCTTCATGAAGGAACCAAAGTAAATGTAATTGGCACATTGAAAGAATGGAACGAAATTCAGCTTGCAGATGGCCAAACAGGGTGGATTTCGTCCGAAAACATTAAGATTATTAAAGATTTTTAATACTTCCTTAACTTCTAATAAAAATTGTCATGCTATATTTGCCATTCATTTTTAAATGAACATGAAAGTATTTAGTCGTTTTCTTTTACTTTTTTTATGGCTTTTTGCCATTACGGCGCCGAGTATAATAACACTACTCGATACGGACAATCCTATAATTATAACAAATCTTAACGAAGAAGAGCAACAAGAGGTTATCAAAAAATCTTCACTTGAAGAGAAAATGCTTAATGATGGATATTTTAATTTTTCATTAATTACTTTATCCGATCAATCAGACAAAACAGATTACTACACTTTACGATTTGTAGATTTCACACTAGAAATTCTACTCCCCCCTCCAGAACATATTAGCTAAATTTCGTATCAGATTAATTTAGACAGTAAAAAACTTGTCCTCAATTCCTATTGAGGACACTATAATTATTATATATGTTCAAATATTTAAAAAATGATTTACCTGCAAGTATTGTAGTGTTTTTCGTTGCTTTACCTTTATGTCTAGGTATTGCATTAGCAAGTGGCGCACCCTTATTCTCAGGTTTAATAGCCGGTATAATTGGTGGTATATTTGTTGGAGCCTTAAGTGGTTCTAAAATTGGAGTTAGTGGGCCGGCAGCTGGTTTAGCTGCAATTGTTTTAACTGCCATAGGAGCATTAGGTGGTTATCAAAACTTTTTAGTAGCCGTAGTTTTAGGAGGTATAATTCAAATTATATTCGGTATTCTTAAAGCAGGTGTTATTGGTTACTATTTTCCATCTTCCGTAATTAAAGGAATGCTTACCGGAATTGGAATTATTATTATTCTTAAACAAATTCCACACTTTTTTGGGTATGATCCTGACCCTGAAGGAGATTGGGCATTTTTTCAAGTAGACGGGGAAAATACTTTTTCAGAAATTCTAAATACAATTAATAATATTAGTCCAGGAGCTACCGTAGTTGCATTTATAGGTTTAGCCATACTATTATTATGGGATAAAGTATTATCAAAAAAAGGTAAAATTTTTCAAATAATTCAAGGTCCCTTAGTAGCCGTGGCTGTCGGGATAATATTTTTTATACTAACCCAGAATAGTGAAGTATTTTCTATTTCTGCAGACCATTTAGTAAGTGTACCAGTACCTGAAGACGCAGCATCATTTATAGGGCAGTTTAGCTTTCCTAATTTTAGTGCTATATCCAATCCACAGGTTTGGGTAACCGGTTTTACCATAGCATTGGTAGCGAGTTTAGAGACCTTATTGTGTGTTGAAGCGACAGATAAATTAGACCCACATAAAAATGTGACTCCAACAAATAGAGAATTACTTGCGCAAGGTGCCGGTAACATATTATCAGGTATGATAGGTGGATTGCCAATTACTCAGGTTATTGTTCGTAGTTCGGCAAATATTCAATCAGGAGGTAGATCCAAGCTATCAGCGATTTTTCATGGTTTATTATTATTAATATCCGTTGTACTTATTCCTAGACTGTTAAACATGATTCCTTTATCTGTTTTAGCAGCTGTTTTACTAATCGTAGGGTATAAATTAGCAAAACCAGCCTTATTTGCAAAAATGTATAAACTTGGTTGGAAACAATCTATACCATTTTTTGTAACTGTATTCGGTATTGTATTTACAGATTTGTTAGTTGGTATATGTTTAGGATTAGCTGTTGGTATTATTGTGATTTTGCTAAAAAGCTATCAAAATTCTCATTTTCTACATATTGAAGATAACAGTAATGGAAAGCACAAAATAAAAATGTCTTTAGCAGAAGAAGTAACTTTTTTCAACAAAGGAGCTATTCTAAAAGAATTGGATAGTCTACCAAGAGACACTTATTTAGAATTAGACATTTTAAAAACCAGATACTTAGACCATGATATTATTGAAATATTAGACGACTTTAGTTTAAAGGCTAAAGAGCGAAATATTGATATAAAACTAGTATCGAAAAGAGGTGTTGTTGAAAACCCACCAAGTTATATCGAGTTCTTTGAACAACGACCAAAATCAAACATAAGCTTAAGCTAAAAATGGTGTCTAACGATACTATTTTAAATTAAAGAATTTAACATTATGAAAAACAATAAATATAAAATAGTGATTTTCACCGATTTAAAAGAATCGATGGACACCAATATAAAGAGTGCAATCAACTTAGCAAAGATGATAAATGGTGAAATTGAACTTCTCCATGTAAAAAAAGCACTTGATGTTGTAAATAAGGAAAGTCAACTATCAGCAATGCGTAACATTAGTAGCAAATATGTAGCTGCTGAAAATAAGCTTAAATCAATAGTAAGTTCGTTTTCTAAGGATTATGATATTCCCTTATCGTATACACTTACATTTGGCAATTTAAAAAATGAGATTTCATCCTATTTAGAGGAGAAAAAGCCAGATATAGTGGTATTGGGTAAGAAAAAATCAAAACTATCTAACAAATTAAGAGTAGATTCAATTCAATTTATTCTTAAAAAACATAACGGGCCGATTTTTATTACTGATAATGAAATATGTTTTGACTTAAACAATGATTTATCATTAGGTGTCTTAAATGATATCGAATCTTTTACTAAATATCAATTTACTGAAGATTTACTTGAGCGTAGTAAAAAACCCATTAAATCATTTAAAATTTTAAATGATTCAAATAAAGCTGAGACTGCAATTGCTAATAAAAGTACCGTCGAATTCATTTTCGACAAAAGCGATAATGTTATGCAGAATATCTCAAAATTCGTTTCTAAGAGCAATTTAAATCTTGTTTGTCTTAATAGAAATACTACGACAAAGCCCTTAAAAATAAACGATATTATAGAAAATCTTAACGTACCTGTTCTATTAATGGAATAGTACTAAAATAAAATAAACAATTATGAAAGCACATACAAAAGAAACACAAGATACAATGACCCCTGAAAAGTCGTTACTTTTTCTAAAAGAAGGAAACCAACGTTTTCAGGATAATTTAAAAGCCAATAGAAATCTTTTAGAACAAGTTAACGATACTAGTGAAGGGCAATTCCCATTTGCTACAATTTTAAGCTGTATAGATTCACGTGTATCGGCCGAGTTGGTATTCGACCAAGGACTTGGCGATATTTTTAGTATTCGTATTGCAGGAAATTTTGTGAATGAAGATATTTTAGGAAGTATGGAATTTGGTTGCAAGCTTGCTGGCACGAAATTAATTGTAGTATTAGGTCATACTAGCTGTGGTGCAATAAAGGGTGCATGTGACCATGCAAGATTAGGAAATTTAACCGCACTAATTAATAAAATAGAACCTGCAGTTGAGGCCGTTGTAGAACCTGCAGACGAAAATCTTAGAAATTCTAAAAACTTAGACTTTGTTGATGAAGTTTCAGCTAAAAATGTTGAAATAACCATAAATAACATTAGAACTTTGAGCCCTATTCTTGCTGAAATGGAAGAAAAAGGTGAAATTAAGATTGTTGGTGCCATGTACAATATTTCTACTGGTGCTGTTGATTTCTATTAAAAATCAACCTTATTTTTAGTTTAAAAAGCCAATGTTTAACATTGGCTTTTTTCATAAAATCGTTATCTTCAAAAAACAAAATCTATAACCAATTATGAGCAGTTTATTTTCAAACTTTAAAGGCGATTTATTTGGCGGAATAACCGCTGGAATTGTTGCACTACCACTTGCGCTTGCATTTGGGGTTAGTTCGGGACTAGGCCCAAGTGCTGGACTATATGGAGCAATATTCGTAAGTTTTTTCGCTGCCATGTTTGGAGGTACGAATACTCAAATTTCTGGTCCTACTGCACCAATGACAGCAGTTAGCATGGTGGTAATTGCAGGAATCATAGCAATTAACGATGGAAATGTTGAAAAGGCTTTACCCGCTATATTAATAGTTTTCTTTTTAGCCGGGTTAATGCAAATCGGCCTTGGTTTATTAGGCATTGGAAAATATATAAGATATATTCCATATCCAGTGGTTTCAGGCTTTATGACAGCAATAGGTGTTATAATACTTGTGACTCAAATTTTACCTGCAGTTGGTTATTATCCAAAGGAAGATTTAGAGTTCGTAAATCAATTTAAACCGCAGGCAGAAGAGATAATTCTCGATAATATATTGAAAGAAGAAGCAGGAGAAGGTATTTTGGTTTTAGAAAATTTTGAAGAAACCATAAGGCGGGCTAAAGATATTACCGAGGAAGATATGCTTAAAGAAGCTAAAACCTTAGCCAATACAGAAGCATCGGGTGTTATTGGTGCTATTAAGGTTTTACCACGTGCTTTAAAGAATATTAATTGGTTGGAACTTGCTTTAGCATTAGCAACGATTTTTATTATTTATGGTTTTAAACGTATCACTACTGCTATACCCAGTACGCTCGTTGCACTGGCTGCTGTATCAGGTGTTGCCTATGGTTTTGGTCTTGATTATCGTCCAATTGATGAAATCCCAAGTGGATTTCCAGTACCAAATTTGGGGATTTTTACACAATTTGACTTAAACTCGGTATCACCATACATTTTTACAGCACTCACTTTGGCATTACTAGGAGCTATTGACTCGCTGTTAACTTCTGTTGTTGCTGATAACATGACTAAAACAAAACACAAACCTAATAAAGAACTAGTTGGCCAAGGTATTGGTAATAGTATTGGTGCAATTTTTGGAGGATTACCAGGTGCTGGTGCCACCATTAGAACCGTAGTGAATATTAACGCTGGCGGTAAAACAAGATTATCTGGTATGACCGCTGGTATTATGCTTTTAATAATTATGCTCGCATTAGCACCAGTAGCTTCACAAATTCCAGCCGCGGTACTTGCAGGTATATTAGTTACTGTTGGTATTGGTGTTATGGACTACAAGGGACTTAAAGCAATTCCAAGTTTACCAAAAGACATCAAATTTGGGCCTTTAAAATTAAGCTCAGAGGTACTAATTATGATGGTTGTACTCGTACTATCATCTGTATGGAATTTAGTATATGCAGTAGGAATAGGTCTTATAATTGCTTCCCTAATGTTCATGAAAAAAATGGGAGATTTAACAGCCGAACGTTCAGATGTAAAGAGTTTAGAAAAAGAAAAAGCTTGGTCAGATGAATCTGATTTTCCTCAAAATTTACGAGAAGAGGTTTTCATAAAGCACCTTAAAGGGCCATTATTCTTTGGATCTACCAGTGATTTTCAAGTACTAGCCAAACAAATTCCAGAAACAGCGAATACTGTAATTATCCGTATGGATCGCATGCAATATATGGATCAATCTGGTTTGTATGCTTTAGAAGATGTATTGATAGATTTGAGAAAGTCAAAAATACATGTACTATTAGTTGATGTTTTACGTCAACCCAGGTACATGATGGAAAGGGTGGATATTGTTCCTGATCTTATTCCGGAAGAAAATATCTTCGATACTTTTGATGAATGTCTCGAATGGATTAAAAATAATATAAAAGACGAGTTCTAATAAACCGCTCTAAATAATAGCACTTAGCCTAATAGGGCTTGCAGTTATAGCGCTATTAGGCTAAATTGTTTCTAGTAATGGCAGAAAAGTGATAAATTTGTCCACTAGCTTATTACCATGATTGATACTATAAAAGAACATATTGCTGAAGTAGAAAAATTCAAAGCAGATTCTAAAGAAGCTGTAGAATCATTTCGCATAAAATATTTAGGCAAGAAAGGGTTGTTAAATGATTTTTTTGCAGAATTTAAAAACGTTCCTGGACCTCAAAAAAAAGAGTTTGGGCAAACTATCAATCAGTTAAAACAAGCAGCTACAGAAAAGGTAAATGTTTTAAAAAACTCATTAGAAAAAACTACGGAGCAAAAAAGTATTTATGGAGATCTTACGCGTCCGGGAGAGGCCATTGAAATTGGCGCTAGACATCCAATATCTATTGTAAAGAATCAAATTATTGATATTTTTTCACGCATTGGTTTTAATGTGTCTGAAGGTCCAGAAATAGAAGATGATTGGCACAATTTTACAGCTTTAAATTTGCCAGAGCATCATCCTGCAAGGGACATGCAAGACACCTTTTTTATTCAAACTAACCCTGACGTTTTATTACGAACTCACACTTCTTCAGTTCAAGTTCGTTATATGGAAAATAATAAACCCCCAATTCGAACTATATCTCCAGGCAGAGTATACCGAAATGAAGCTATTTCAGCTCGTTCACATTGTTTTTTTCACCAAGTGGAAGGCTTGTATATTGATAAAGATGTTTCTTTTGCAGATTTAAAACAAACCTTACAATTCTTTACCACCGAACTATTTGGCAAATCGAAAATTCGATTAAGACCTTCCTATTTTCCTTTTACTGAGCCAAGTGCAGAAGTGGATGTATATTGGGGATTAGAAACCGAAACTGACTATAAAATGACCAAAGGCACCGGATGGTTAGAAATTATGGGTTGTGGAATGGTTGATCCAAATGTTTTAGACAATTGTGGTATTGATTCCAAAGAATATTCCGGTTTTGCCTTCGGTATGGGTATCGATAGAATTGCCTTATTACTACACCAAATATCTGATATACGTCTATTGAGTGAAAATGATCTACGCTTTTTAGAACAATTTAAAAGTGCCTTATAACCTAAATTGTGAAAAAAGATATTGAAATACCTATAATTAAGGAGGTGTACATCGCTGTTGTGGAAGAATGGAATGATGAATTTCTTTCTAAGGATTGGAACGCATATCTTCTTAATAACCGTGAAGATGCTATTGAAATGGTACTAATAGTATCAAAAGGGTATGATGGCGACAAAAAAACTTCCACAATGCGACATGCAATTGGAACAATAGCTGCCAAGTCTTTTGAAAAAATTGAATTATTACAAGAGGATGTACTTTCCTTAAATAATGAATTTTTCGTCACCTTTTTTGCTGAAAACAAACTATTTGAAAAACGATTCGTTATTGAGCAGAATAGCGTCAACAAAAATAATCTAGTGCCAATTCCGCTAATAGATAAAAATGGAGTATTCGCAAAATAGCTTGCGAATTAAAGTATGTTAACCCCTTTTTATTCTTATAATTAACACGTTTTTATCGTTATTACTGTCCTAAACAATTTATTTTTCAAATAGACTTATAAAATATTTACAAATAAAGTATTGATAGACAATAAGTTACAAACAAAAACTTTAATACTTCAATTTATATAAATATATTTAACATAATTTATGTTCTTTTAGTTTGTTTGTTACCGAACTAACTATATATTTGCATCTTCAAATTACGAATCATGTCTAAAGAAGAGATAAAAAATAAATTAATAGAAGAACTTGGAGTTCATTTTGAGTCCGAGTATGATTTACCTCCATTGGCGGCAAGAATCTTTGCAAGTTTAGTATTGACTGAAGAGGATGGACTTACATTTGAAGATTGTATTAACAGAAGAGGTGCTAGTAAAAGTTCCATTTCTACTTCCCTAAATTTATTATTACAGCGAGAGTTTGTAAAGTATTTTACCAAATCAGGTGATCGCAGACGTTACTTTGAGATAGCAGATAAGAACATATTTTTTTTAAAAAAGCTTAATCGCTCACTAAAACATTTAGAAAGAGAAGGCAAAATACTTCAGAAAGTCGCTGAGTATAACGCACAATTTAGACCGGAAAAACACTTCGAAAATACAAATAAGAGAGAAGTTTATACCAAATGTGTTAGTGATATGACTACTATCCTTAAAACAACTATTGAAGCATTAGAAAAACAACAAAAATAATTTTTTTGTCAGATTAGTTCGTTTTAAACCGAACATTCTGAATTAACAAAACCTTAACAATTAAATAAAGTATTATAAAACCAATAAACACCCATCTAATAATGAGAAAGTTATCAATTATAGGAATATTAAGTACAGCTCTTCTTTTGAGTTCATGCTTTGCAACATCAGAAAAGCCAGCACAAGGAGCTGCAGCTCCCCCACCACCAAGCTTAAAAGTAGCTAATCTCAATAAACAAGATTTAACCATATACAATGAATTTTCTACTACTTTAGAAGGTAAACAAAATGTTGAAATCTGGCCAAAGGTTTCAGGTTTTGTACAAGAAGTATACGTGGAAGAAGGTCAAAAAATCAAAAAGGGACAATTACTTTTTAAATTAGAGACACAAACTTTAAATCAAGATGCTAATGCCGCAAAAGCCTCTGTAAATGTTGCTCAGGTAGAAGTTGATAAATTAAAACCATTAGTTGAAAAAAACATCATTAGTAGTGTTCAACTAGAAACTGCAAAAGCACAATTAGCACAAGCTAAAGCAAACTATCAGAGTGTAGCTTCTAATATTAATTATTCGCGAATCACGAGTCCTGTTGATGGTTATATTGGTGAAATACCATTTAAAATTGGTGCCTTGGTTAGTTCTAATATGGGGCAACCCTTAACCACTGTTTCCGACATTAGTGAAGTACGTGCATATTTTTCAATGAACGAAAAAGAGCTATTAAAACTTAAGGAGAGTATGCCTAAAAATAACAATAACACTATGGATGTAGATAAAGCTCCCGCAGTTACACTTGTTATGATTAATGGTGAAGAATATAGTGAGCCAGGTAAACTTGCCATGATAAATACTATAATTAACAGTACGACTGGTAGTGTAACTGCAAGGGCCGATTTTAATAACAAAAACAATTTGTTAAGCAGTGGTAGCACAGGAAAAATAAAAATTCCAACTGTATATTCAGGTGCATATGAAATTCCACAAACAGCAACAGTTGATCTACAAGGTAAAAAATTAGTATATGTGCTTAAAGAAGATAACACTGTCACTACTAAGCCATTAGATATTGTAACAACTACCCAAAAGGGATTCATTGTAGAAAATGGAATAGAAGAAGGAACTACAATCGTGCTCGAAGGTGTTTCAAAATTAAGAGACGGAATGGCTATTAGTCCTGCCAATTAACTATCCGTTATTCATTATAATACATAAATAAAGAACAATGTTTCAAAGATTTATAGATCGTCCCGTACTATCTACGGTGATTTCGATCATTATAGTTATTCTTGGTATTTTAGGTTTAACAACCTTGCCAGTAGAAGAATATCCAGAAATTGCACCACCAACGGTGCAGGTTACAAGTACCTATACAGGGGCAAATGCAGAAACGGTACTTAATAGTGTTGTTATTCCGTTAGAAGAACAGATAAATGGAGTTGAGGATATGTTGTATATGACCTCTAACGCGAGTAACGACGGAGCATCCACAATAAATGTCTTTTTTAAACTTGGCACCGATCCTGATATTGCGGCAGTAAACGTACAGAACAGGGTTGCTAGAGCCAATAGTGTTTTACCACAAACGGTAGTACAGACAGGGGTTATAACTCAAAAATCACAAACTAGTGCCTTACTTTTCTTCTCATTATTCTCAGATAATGAAGAGTATGACGCAACCTTTGTAGAAAATTATGCTAGAATAAATATTGTGCCAAAACTTCAGCGTATTGAAGGTGTGGGTAATGTTACGGTATTTGGATCGAAAGATTATTCAATGCGTATTTGGTTAAGCCCAGAAAAAATGGCTGCCTACAAGCTTATGCCTTCAGATATACAGGCTGCCTTAAGTGAACAAAACCTTGAGGCTGCAACAGGTAAGATTGGTGAAAACGCAGATGGCGTTTATGAGTACGTTCTTAAATACAAAGGACGACTTTCAGAAGAAGCAGAGTATGAGAACATTATTATTAAGGCACAAGAAAACGGACAATTTTTAAGACTTAAAGATGTTGCTGAAATTGAATTAGGTGCATTTAATTATGGTACTAAGAATGAAGGTATGGGTAAACCCGGTACTGCCGTTGGTATTTTTCAAACATCTGGTTCTAATGCAAATGCCATTATTGATGAAATTCAAAACATTTTAGATGAAAGTAAATTGGATTTCCCTAAAGGATTGGATTATGTTATTCCATACAATACTAAAGACTTCTTAAGTGCATCTATAGATCACGTTGTTCAAACTTTAATAGAGGCCTTTTTATTGGTGTTCTTAGTAGTATTCTTATTCTTACAGGATTTTAGATCCACACTTATTCCAGCTATCGCAGTTCCAGTAGCTATTGTTGGTACATTCTTCTTCCTATCATTATTTGGCTACTCCATAAATATGTTAACGTTATTTGCAATGATTCTCGCCATTGGTATTGTTGTCGATGATGCCATTGTAGTAGTGGAGGCCGTACATGCTAAAATGGAAGAGGGTTCCACAAATGCTAAAAAAGCAACGAAAACTGCAATGTCAGAGATATCAGGTGCTATTATTTCTATCACCTTGGTAATGTCTGCTGTATTTATTCCAGTATCATTCATAAGTGGTTCATCTGGGGTATTTTACCAGCAATTTGGTATTACACTAGCTATAGCAATTCTTATTTCAGCTGTAAATGCTTTAACATTAAGTCCTGCCTTAGCAGCACTATTATTGAAGCCTCATAACCCATCTGAAGAACATAAGAAAGGAATTACAAAACGTTTCTTTTCTGCCTTCAATACTGGATTTAATGCCATGACTGATAAATATGTGGGCTCGGTGAAATTCATAGCTAAAAGGAAATGGGTAACTGGAATATCCCTAGTTATATTCTCAGTAATCGCATACATGCTTTTTAATTCAACTCCAACAGGTTTTATTCCAAATGAGGATAAGGCAATTGTATTTGCCGATGTTACAATGCCTCCTGGTACAACATTAGAGCAAACCCAAAAAACAGTTAAGAAACTTGACTCTATCTATCAATCTATGGATATTATACAAGCTAGAATGAACATTACCGGATTTAGTATTTTAAATAGTGTAAACGGTGGTTCATATGCATTCTCAGTAATAAGACTTAAAGATTGGAGTGAGCGAGAAGGAGAAGGTGAATCTGTACAAGAAGTAGTAGGAAGCTTGTTCGCAAAAACAGCGGGATTAAAAGATGCAAAAATATTCTTTTTCACGCCGCCAAGTGTACGAGGGTTCGGTAACTCTACTGGTTTTGAAATGAATCTACAGAGCAAAGATGCTGATGATTGGCAGACCATAAATAAAGTAACTAATGAGTTTTTAGGGGCAATAAATGCAAGACCAGAAGTACAGTATGCTATTACTAATTTCAATGCAAATTTCCCGCAATATGAGCTAGAAGTAGATATTGAAAAAACAAAGATGGCTGGTTTAGCTGTTACTGATGTTTTTAGCGCAATGCAAGGATATTATGGTGGCTTGTATACTACTGATTTTAATAAGTTTGGTAAACAGTACCGAGTAATGATTCAGGCTAAACCTGAAGACAGAGCAGATGAAAATTCATTAAATCATATTTTCGTAACCAATGGAAATGGTGAGTCGGTGGCTGTTTCTCAATTTGTTTCATTAAAGAAAATTTATGGCCCTGAAGTAGTTAGTAGATTTAACCTTTTGAGTTCTGTTAAAATAAACGGAGCTATGAATCCTGGTTATTCCACTGGTGATGCCATTAAAGCCATAGAAGAAGTTACAGCAGAAGTATTACCAAACAATTACACTTATGAGTATTCTGGATTAACAAAAGAAGAAAACAGTGCAGGTAGTCAAACGATAATCATTTTTATATTGAGTTTGGTTTTTGTGTACTTCTTATTAAGTGCCCAGTATGAATCTTACATACTACCGTTCTCGATATTATTATCACTACCAGTTGGTATAGCCGGAGCAATTGGTTTTGTAAGTATGGCTGGTCTTGAAAACAACATATATTTTCAAATTGCCTTAATCATGCTTATTGGTCTACTTTCTAAAAATGCTATTCTAATAGTAGAATTTGCCTTACAACGAAGAAAGCATGGTATGTCTATCCTAGATTCGGCTATAGATGGTGCAAAAGCAAGGTTAAGACCAATATTAATGACTTCATTCGCCTTTATACTAGGATTAATGCCTTTAGCATTATCATCTGGAATTGGAGCAGTAGGTAATAAATCTATTGGTATGAGTGCTGTTGGTGGAATGTTAATAGGTACCATATTTGGCGTATTTGTTATACCAGCTCTTTATGTCATTTTCCAAACCATTCAAGAGCGTATTACAGGTGCTCCACAAGTAACAATTGAAGAATCAAAGAACTAAAGAAATCATGCAAAAATTCGCAATAAATAAATTTTTTTTAGTGGCAATGCTACCACTATTACTACAATCGTGTTTTGTAGCGAAAAATTATACACGGCCCGATGTTGAAATTGAGAGTTTATATAGAACAGACAATTTACCACAGGATAGTGTTACATTGGCTTCGGTTTCCTATAAAAATCTTTTTACAGATTCATATTTAAAAACATATATCCAAAGAGGTTTAGATAACAACTTGGATATTCGAATAGCGCTGCAGAATATCGCTGCAGCCGAGGCATACGTAAAGCAAGGAAAAGCAGGATATTTACCTACTTTAAGCGGATCAGCAAGTGTTACAAGAACTGCAAGAAATAGTGAAAATGGACAGTTTGGAAGTTTGTTCACGCAACCTTTCAATCAATTTGAAGCTTCAGGAACACTTTCTTGGGAGGCCGATATTTGGGGGAAAATAAGAAGCACAAAAAGAGCTAGTGATGCTAGTTATCTGCAGACAGTAGCCGCTCATCAAGTGGTTAAAACGGATTTAGTGGCGCAAATAGCTACTACATATTACCAATTGTTGGCTTTGGATAAACAAATTAATGTTACCGAAGAAACCATTGAAAACCGAATGAAAAGTTTAGAGACCATAACGGCTTTAAAGGAAGCGGGACAAGCAAATCAGGTCGGAGTAGATCAAACTGCTGCACAATTATATAGTGCTCAAAGTCAATTATTAGACCTTAGAAATTTAGTCTATCAAACGGAAAATACCCTTAGTATTTTGTTGGGGGAACAACCTCAAACATATGAACGTAGTTCGCTAGACAATCAAAGTTTAACAAACGAAATGCAATTGGGTGTACCAGCATTGTTACTGCGTAATAGACCAGATATTATGCAGGCTGAATATAGCATTGTAAATAGTTTTGAGTTAACCAATGTGGCAAGAAGTAATTTTTACCCATCTATAACACTTTCAGCTCAAGGAGGTTTCCAAAGTTTAGAACTTGATAATTGGATAGATTCAAACTCTATTTTTGCAAACTTAGTAGGGGGTCTTACCCAACCCATTTTCAATAGTCGAAAAATAAAAACTGCTTATGAAGTTGCACAAGCACAACAAGAACAAGCTATATTAAGCTTTAAGAAAGCATTATTAACGGCTGGCAAGGAAGTATCAGAAGCCCTAAATGATTATAATGTTTCTGTTGAAAAAGAAGCCTATGTCACCAAACAAGTAGTTGCTTTAAAAAGAGCAGAAAGTAATTCTGAAGAGCTATTAAACAGCGGCTATTTAACTTATTTAGACCTTTTAACAGCAAGAGAAAACTCTCTTAATGCTGAGCTTAATTTAATCGATAATAAGTTTACTCAATTATCTGCTACAGTTGAGTTGTATCGATCACTTGGCGGGGGTTGGCAATAAAATTAAAGTTTAAATGATAGACAAAGAAGAGTTCTTAGCATTTGCTCTTTCAAATTTTACAAGATTTGGAAGTAAACGGTTTACTCTAGATGATTTTGCTCATGAAATGGGAATTTCAAAAAAAACGATTTATGAGCATTTCAAAAATAAAGAAGAGCTGGTTCAAGAAAGTCTATTTACGCTAATTAATAAGCTTCGAAAAGAATTTAATAAAAGTGTTGATGAACAAAGAACTAATCCTATTCTAGCTATAATTGAGGTCTATAGAATAGGGTTAGATTCATTTAAATCATTCAGTCCGTCATTTATATTCGGTTTAAAAAAATATTATCCAAGTGTTTATACTTCTTTAGCTGAATTTAGAACCAAAGAACTTAATGAAATAATAAAAAGTCTATTGCGAAGTGCCAAAGAAAAAGGCCATTTACGAAGTGAAACGAACATTGAATTATTTTGCGAATTGTATTTAAATCGACTTGAGCTTATTATATTTTCTTCCGATAATTTGTATGAACAATATGCTGTGAATGAGCTTGTTGAACATATTATCGTTAATAATTTACGTGGAATAGTTACTGAAGAGTATTTAAAAAATAATAACTTTTTAATGGACATATTTTAAAATATGTAATAAACTCTACCATTTACTAAAAGGGTTTTTACTCAATTGCGAGTTGTAATATTTTATATCACCCGTAACTTCTTCACCTAACCAATCTGGCTTTTCAAAATCTTCATTTTCATTTAAAAGTTCGATTTCAGCCACAATAAGACCTTCATTTTCTCCATAAAACTGATCTACTTCAAAAATATGAGCACCACTATTAATTAAATACCTTGTTTTTTCTAAAACACCTTTTTCACACAAAAGCATTAATTCTTGTGCTTCAGAAACTGATATTTCTTTTTCCCATTCATAGCGTGAAGTACCCGATGTATTCGAAATTCCCTTAACTGTCAGAAAACCCATATCGCCCTTTATTCTCACACGAACAGTTCTTTCAGGATGTGTATTTAAAAAACCCTGTGATATATTTTCTTGAGATGTAGCTTCATTTTTAAAATCAGTCGATTTAACCAAGAATTTTCGTTCTATTTCTATCATAGTTTGTTGTAGAAGATGTTATAAATTTATAAAATGATTTCGGATTTACCTTTACGAAAAATCATTCATGTTGATATGGATGCATTCTACGCTTCTGTGGAAGAATTGGACAATCCAGAACTTAAAGGAAAACCCCTAGCTGTTGGTGGTAGTGAGAAAAGAGGCGTTGTTTCTGCAGCCAATTATGAAGCCCGAAAATATGGGGTAAGAAGTGCCATGAGTGGTTATTTAGCTAAAAAAAACTGTCCAGAAATCATTTTTGTAAAGCCACGTTATAATCGATATAAAGAAATTTCAAAACAAATAAGAGCAATTTTTCACGACTATACCGATCTAGTGGAACCCCTTTCTTTAGATGAAGCTTATTTAGATGTTACCATCAACAAAAAAGGCAACCCCTCAGCTTCACTGATAGCAAAAGAAATTCGACTTCGGATATTTGAAGAGATAGGCTTAGCGGCATCTGCCGGAATTTCCATCAATAAATTTATTGCTAAAGTTGCCAGTGACTTTAACAAACCCAATGGTCAAAAAACTGTAAATCCTGAAGAAGTTCTAGAGTTTCTTGAAGTTTTGGATATCAGAAAATTTTATGGAGTAGGAAAAGTAACTGCTCAAAAAATGTACAAATTGGGAATTTTTACAGGAAAAGATTTAAAAGAAAAGCCCATAGAATTCCTTGATGAACACTTTGGGAAAAGTGGTAAATACTATTATCATGTGGTTAGAGGAATACATAATAGTGAGGTAAAACCACATCGAATTCCTAAATCTGTTGGTGCTGAAAGGACCTTTAGTGAGAATTTGAGTAGCGAGATTTTTATGCTTGATCGTTTAGAGCAAATAGCCGAAGAATTAGAACGAAGGTTGTTAAAATCGAAAATTTCAGGTAAGACCATTACACTGAAAATAAAATACAGTGACTTTACATTAAACACACGAAGTAAAACTCTACCCTATTTTGTTTCAAATAAAGCACTAATCTTAGAAACTGCAAAAGAACTCCTATACCAAGAACAACTTCAAAATTCTGTTCGTTTATTAGGTATTTCTTTAGCGAATTTAAATACCGAAAAAAAGAAAGTTGCGTCTAAAGCCGATAGCGTTTCTGTACAATTAAAGTTTGAATTATAAAATGAAACAGCTTTAAATTACATTGCCTTCATCGATGCCATGGTAGCCGACCAAACTATCGCAGATGAAATAAAAATACCTAGTGTATTTGCCCAAAAAGCTTTCTGTCTTTCAATTTTAAAAAGATAAGTCGCTATACTTCCAGCATAAACTCCAGTTCCAGGTAACGGAATCATTACAAATAATACTAAACCAAAAAAGCCGTATTTTTTAATTTTATCTCCAGATCCCGTTTTTGCTTTTCTAGCAACATATAGCGCGGATTTTTTATAGAATGTCCATCGCGTAAAATAGATGTTTATTTTTTCTAAAAAAAACATCATAATTGGAAAAACTAAGACATTAGCAAAGAAACACAATACAAAAACCCAATAGACATTAAGTCCTTTAAGCATACCATAGGGGATGCCTACCTTAGCTTCGCCAAAGGGCGACAAACTCCAAAGAATTGCTACTATGAAATCTAAAATCAAAGCTTCGTTTTTTAAGAGTGCAAAATTAACGTTCTAATTCATCAAACCGTATATTTTGATCCTTAAAAAAGAATTAAATATTACTTCAACTTTTGGAAGTAAAAGAAGGAATATAATAAGAAGTAGAAACTCTAATCAAAAACAATATCTTCAATAGTGATTTTTTCATCTTCCTTAAAATCATAAAGTGTCAATTTTCTTAGTGTATAATAATCTACCCAGAATTTTTCTAATGAATTTAGGTAGTCCACTACTGCTTTATCTTTTTCTGATTGTGCAATGTTTAAATCAGTAATAGTAATTTTACCTAAAACATACCTCTTTTTGGTAATATCATAACGTTTCAGAGCAATTTCTTTAGCCTTTTCAGAAGTAGCTAAAAAATCTCTTTGACTAGCCCAATTTAAGGTGTGTAAGAAAATCTCTTGTTCAAAAGCTTCTTTTTCTTGTTCAATATCATTTTCAACCAAATCTAAATCTGCTTCGGCCATCTTTCTTCTAGATTTAGTAACTCCCCAATCAAAAATTGGAAGACCCAATGATAATGAGACATTTTGTTGTTGGTCATAATTTTGAAATAGGGTAGCATATTCTTCGGATCTTCTATTAAGTCCAAAATTAGCACGTAGGTTTACTTGAAGTCGATTAGTACCTTTTACCTCAGCTAATTGCTGCTCTGCTTCTAACCTTCTACGTCTAAACGCAATAACCGACTGTCTGTTTGTCTGAGCTTCATCCAAGGCTTTATCCAAGCTAACCACAAATTCCTCTAGTTTCTCTGGCACCTCCAATTCAATAGATTCAGTCTCCAGTTCAAGGTATCTAGCTAAATCTTGTGATGTTTTTTTAAGTAAAATTGTATTGGTGGTAACATTATTTTGAGATATCAAATGACTTAATTCTATTTGAAGTAATTCGTTTTCGGCAATCTTTCCTATTTTAAATCGACCTTCGGTAATTTGGAGTAAAGTATCTTGATTAGATAAATTTTTCTTGGCAATATCCAAAGTAACCTGAGCCTTTAACAAACCAAAATAAAGCATACAGGTGGTTAGTGAGATATCTTCCATATCTTCAATAATATTACGTTTAGATTCTTCGTATCGCAACGGCTCTATTTTACGCTGCCATTTATATGGGTTATAGAATAATGAATTTTGAAAATAGTTAATTGAGAATGGTACCAATGAATAATTTGTAACATCTTGCGTGCCAAATCGGTCTACACGATCAATACGACTATTAACTGAAAAAGCTCCTCCTGTAAAAGGCACTTTTTGTTCAAGTATCAATCGCGCGTCAATCGCGGATTGATTTTGATTGACAAAAATATCTTGTCCCTGGTCGTTTGTTATTTTAGTTATAGAATTTGAATATTCAGGCAGAGTTGCTGCTAAACTTAATTGTGGTAAAAAATCTGCTTGATAATTTCTATATCTCCAATAACCTGATCGATATGTATTTACAGCCCTAACATATTCCGGAGAATTTTTCTGAGCAATTTTAATAGCTTCTATTAATTTTATTTTTTGTGATTGTCCATAACTAACGACATTAAAAATCAGGAAAAGGAAAAATAAAAATCTTCTCATTTGGTCTTTTTATCAGTTCAAAATATCGAATTGCTTACCTATGTTATTCATGTCGTATAGCCTCTATTGGATTTTTATTCGCTGCTGACTTGGCTGGTAAAACACCAAAAATGAGTCCGATAAAAGTCGCAACAAAAAAAGAAAGCAATATAGAGCTTACAGAAACTATTGTTTCAATATCAGTAGCAAACTCTAAAATATAGGAGGCAACAATTCCTAAAATGCAACCAATAATTCCGCCACTTAAACTTATTAAGATTGACTCAGATAAAAACTGTAAAATAATATCTTGTTTGGTAGCTCCAATTGCCTTCATAATACCAATTTCCTTGGTTCGTTCCAAAATGGAGGCTAACATAATATTCATGATACCTATACCACCAATCAGCAAAGAGATTCCTGCTATTATACTTAAAACAATATTAAATATCTGCTTTGTTTTTTGTTGTTGTTTTAATAGATTGATGGGAATGGTAATTTCAAAATCTAGCATTCCGTTGTGTTTTCTTTTAAGCATTTTACTTACGACTTCAGCGGTAGATTTTAATTCATTTGAATTATTGACTTGTATCGTAAGTTTATCAATTTGGTGATAATTACCCCTTGGCAATCTTTTTTTTGGGCCATTATTACCACTACTTATCACCACCATACCGCTACCAAAATCGATAGGTTCGTCGCTAATAATCTTGCGATCTTTATAGCGAACCAAAAATGTCTTTATTGGAATATAGATGTCTTGATTCAAATCTCGAATTCCTAAATTTTCTTGAGCAGTTTCTGATATTAATTTTTCTTCAATAATACCTATTACCTTGAGCCAAACATCTTTTACTTTAATATGTTTACCAATTGCACTTTCACCAGTAAATAGTTTCTTTTCAACCTTTTCTCCGATAATACAAACTGGTAGGGCACTAGTTGTTTGTATATCAGTAAAATTCTCACCTTGGCCAATATGAACATTTGAAGTCTGAAAAAAAGAATTTGTAACTCCAATTAAACGTACGGAGCTTTGCCTCCCTTTATTAATCATATAGGTTTCTAAAATAATCTCAGGACTGAGCATTTTAACTGTTGGAATATTATTTTTTATACTGGTGACGTCTAAAAGGTCCAAGCCCTTAGAAAATCGAATAGTTTCAGCAGCACCACTATCATCTTCCTCGGCCTCAGAATTATTCGCTTCGACTTCATCAGGTATTGGGGTAACAACAATATTATTTACACCGACCAAATCGAGTTGTGCTAAAATTTCTTGTTCGGCTCCTTTACCTATGGCTAGCATTGTAATAACTGCAGCAACTCCAAATATAATTCCAAGCGCAGTCAAAAAGGTTCGAATTTTATTAGCCTTTATTACGCGTACAGCTTCAGAAAGGTTAGAGATTATAGTTTCTAAAAGAATTTTATTGGCCATACAGCTTATTTTAACTGAGCTATTCTTTTATCCTCTTGGCCTTCAGGTTTACTTAGATAAACGATATCTTTTTCAGATAATCCCTTTTTAACGATGATAACATCTTCATTTGAATCACCTAGTTCTACCTGTTTTTTATCGACTGAGAATCCGGAATCGGTATAAACGTAACTGATAGAATCTTTAGAAAAAACAGCTTCTAAAGGAATCATTAAAACGTCTTCTTCTTTTTGTATTAAGATTCGGTTCGATGTTGTCATTCCTGGGCGTATACTCGAATTAGATTCATTAAGTTTAATCAACACCTGAAACAACTTAATATCTGACCCCCTTTTATTTTCACCTACATTAGCAACACTAGTAACAACACCTTCCATTGTAATATCAGGAAAAGCATCAAAGCCAACAGTTACTTTTTGATCTTTATCAATTTTTCGTACATCAACTTCATTTGAATATGTTTTCGATTCCATTTTTGTTAAATCAGGAAGCGTTGCAATGGTCAAATCCCATGCATTAATATCAGATCCAACTTTCTTTTTGGTACCGTTCCAGTTTTTTGCATAAGTAACCATTCCACTAGCATCAGAATGAATTGTAAATGAAGCCTGTAGTGCCATAAGGTCATTTAATTTTGTTTGTATTTTAGAAACCTCGGTGCCCACCTCAACCATTTTAGCAACTGCCTTTCTTTTTTTAATAAAATAGTCTTCCCTTTTTTCTTTTAAATCACGTTCAGCCCTTTCTATTTTAATTTCTAATTGCCGAATGGTTACTGGCGACTCGTATATGGATTGTTTTAACTCAAGCTTATCTTCTTCCATGTTAAATTGAATATCCTTTATGGCCGTCCTTTCTTGCTTGAGCGTTAAAGTGGTGTCCAATTGTTCTTGTAGGTATTTTGATTCGGCACTTTCTAAGCTTAAACGGGCATCAATAATTTGTTCATTTACTGGTGAAGGATCAAGCCTACCAACATAATCTCCTTCTTTAACTAAAGTACCCTCAGGTATTAAATCTTGTATTTTAATATTGTTCAATCTAAATTTTCGAAGATTTGATGGCCCGTCAATATTCTTTAGGCTAGTAGATTGTGCCTCACCAGAAATAATAACTTCATTTAAAAATTCTCCTTTTACTACTGCCGTTGTTATGGAAACATCTTCATCTGAATCAGAACTAAAAACAAAATAACTCAAGAGTAAGACCAAAACAGGAATTCCTATGTAGAGGAGTCGTTTTTTATTCATGGTGTTTGGTTTTAAATCTCTTAAAACTAATTAATTAGTTACATCAAAAATCAACCTGGCTGTTATTTTTTTCTTAATTTTTTAGGAAAAATAGTACAGATAATAAATTATTTTTAGGAATTAATTTTCGTTTTTATACATAAAAAGGGCCTTTACATATCATATAGAAATGTAAAGGCCCAGCAATAAATTATATTAAAAACTATTGAACTATTAACGTATTATCTGTTGCAGTAGGATTCATAGGACAGAAATAAACATATTCACCTTTGGATAAAGTTGTTGGCTTCGATTTTTGCGTTTTACCATTGGCAACCACCGTAGTAACATATGCTGTTTGAATATGATTCTCAGGCTTACTTATATCCTTTCCTTTCTCAACCAAAACAAAGCCAACATCATGTCCTACTTCATTATTTGAAATCTCAAAAATGTAGGTACCTTCTTCAACTGTTAATTGCTTTTTGGTAAATTCTCCTGGGGTTTGTTCTAAAGAAATCAATTTTACATTTTCTGTTTGGGCATTAACTGTTAAAATTGTTCCTATTATGGTGAATACTATTGCTATTACTTTTTTCATAATTATGTTTATTTAATTGTTTGAATTATGCTATTACTGTTGTTAATGGTTGTGCTTCAGGGAAATCAACAGGCACATCAGTAGTTTTATGTAAATAGTTTGATATTGTTTTATCACCCACTAAAACGATAGTATCTACCAAATTTTCTTTAGTCCACCCTGCATTAAAAAAACCAGCAATAACTTCAGAACTTGTTGTTCCACGGTTTTCAGTTATATTTTTAGCCAATTTAGCAAGCGCATCAAGTTTAACATCAAAACTTGCTTCACCTGATCTAAGTTCAAGGATCTCTGCATCAGTAAAACCATTCATTTTACCTATTGCCGTATGGGCCGCCAAACAATAAGAACAGTTATTAACTTGAC
>NZ_JBDVFA010000002.1:0-5927 GCF_039941195.1 Aurantibacter sp.
TGCGTATAGCGACTTGATATGTAGCGTTGCTAAGCCGTAGCGGCGTATTTGGCAAATAAGCACTTATTTTAGATTAGGCTAGCAAGCCGCCATAGCGCTGCGATGATGTAGCATTTCCAAAAGACCGAGAATCGAGGTACGAGATGAAGGGATTTTGGTCGACGCAGGTGAATGCTACATCATCGGTCATGTGTATGGTTAGTTGCGTGTTTCAGCAACTAAATTAGTAAACAAAAACGAACCAAAGGAAATTCCGAAAGAATTTCCAAGTAGGCGAGCACTAGCAATGAATTATACACGGTGTTCTATGCCGTTATTATTCCTTTCTGAGCCAATATTGAGTTCTTCCAAAAAGAGAAAACCCAAGGTAACCTCTTACTTTCAATTTGTTAGTATTCATTAGTTCTAAATAACACTTGTAAGTTTTTCCATTTTCTGGATCCATTATAGTTCCGCCATTAAATTCGTCTTTATCTTTTTTTAGATTTTCAATAATGATTAAGTCAATTATTGGTTTGTTTTTATTTTTTCCTGTACATGTTTCGCAGACAGCATTTTTTTCGCTAACATAACTTTCTACTATTTTCGCAAAAAAGAGATTATTACTTTCATAAATTTCAATAACTGATTTTTTCTCTTCGGTTTTATCATCAAAAGTTTCCCATTGTCCAATAATAGATTGTCCGTGAGTAGTAAAACTGAAAGTTAAGAAGAATAATATATATAAATGTTTCATAGTTATTGGTTGTTTTCAAGTGTTAAATTAAGTGACTTTTGTTTCTTCTTTATCAATAACTTTCATAGTTATGATTAGAAAGACTAGAGAAATTGTTTCAAAAAGTACTCTTAACCAATGCATAAAATTCCAATTTTTCAATGTAGATTTTAATTGGTACGCATCAAAAGAGGCTTCATAGAATTGTTGATTAGTGCCTTTAAAATAGGTATAGAAAATTGCAATTATTAAAAGAGCAAAAAAAGATGATACAATTGAATATTTTAACGCAGTACGTTTGTTTAAAAAACAAAAAACGCTAATACTTATTGGAATCAATACAGCGATAATGGTTAGAATAGTATAAAATTTGCCTATTAGTGGTCCAAATTTAGAATAGTATTTATAGAATTCCTGAGTGGATAAAGATTGCCAATATGGAACTAATAAAAATCCTTCTGTAATTTGACTTCCTAAAAAAATAGAAAAAATTATAATTGCTAAAAAAAATAAAATCCTATTCATACATTGACTGTTTTATTTTTTTGAAAAACCTCTAAAAAAGATAAGTTCAAAATCATTTTCAATGTAAAGGAAAATACTTTTCGGTGTGGTTACATTTACATATGTAATTAAAATTAGAATTCTTTCAGTTTTTTTCGAATTCGACTTAATTGAGTTGGCGAAATGCCTAAATATGAAGCAATGTAATATTGTGGTATGATAGTTTCAATAGATGGAAATTTTTGTTGCATTATTAAATATCTTTTGTCAGCATCTAATAGAGCCATTTCAATTTCTTTCTGTTCTTTTTCTAAAAAATAAAATTCAGCTATTTTTCTACCTAATCTTTCTAAATCGTGAAATTTATTATAGAGTTTTTCCATTTCTCTATAATCAGCAACCAAGATTTCACAATCAGTTAAGGCTTGTTGGGCTATCTTGTTTGGTTGCTTTGTAAGTAAAGAATTGTAAGCACCAATTATGGAAGAATCTACAAAAAATTGTTTGGTATATTCTTTTCCTTCTTGATTTAAGAAAAATGCTCTAACTATTCCTTTTTTTAAGAACCCTATTTGTTGTGCATATTCATTTTCTCGTACAAAAAAATCATTTTTCTTAAGTTGTAAAGGTTTAAAGCATTTTTTCAATTCTTTAAATGTAACTTCCTTAATAGGACTAATTTGATTTATGTAGGTTATTAGTTGTTTCATTCTTTTAAGGTAGTAACTTAATGGTTTGTCCTAATGGCATAGAACGGTTGGGCTAAGCGTAGTGCGGAGGCAAGGAAACGTTTCGTTTCCGTCTGCCGACGAAGCTAAAGCTTATTGTTTAGTTTTATTTTTTTCTTGTCCAAAGCTAAATCCATAAGATTTAGCGACATCATAAAAATTCACCGACCTTTTGATTTTGCCCTAAAGTCCGCATTACGTTTAGGCATTGTTGTAAAACGTTTTTATTCCGATTCGAGTTTTATATGGTTTAATACCCTTTCATGTATGCGATGAACTATGAAGTCAGACCAACCTTTCCAATAAATTTCAGGATATATATCTACTTTGTACCAAGTAGTTCCTTCCAATTCAGTTTGATTATCGGAAATTTTTGTCAATTTGAATTGTCCCTTGTAAGATTTGAAATAACCGTCTAAATGTTGCGGATGAACCTCCCAAAATGGATTTAATTCGTTCATCGGAGTTGGTTGTTCTCGTACATCAAATTGCAATAAGTTTGGTTCATTCCAAGTTGTGATTGGCTCAATAAAACTACCAGTTGTAAAATTACAATATCGAACCGCACCAACTCCTTTCCCAACAATAGTTGCATCAGTAGGGTAGGCGATACCTGTTTTAAAAATCCAATCTGTTGGTTCATCAATTTTGTCGAAGGTGACTACATTTTTCCAGACCTTTTCAATAGGTGCATTGACTATAATTTTAGTTTTTACAGGTATTAAATCTTTTGGTTTGTTGAAATAATCGAAACTCATAAAACCTAGAGATAATACAGCCAGAATTATAGTTGTATTAGTTGGATTCATAAAATTTGAGTTGGAACTTTTATAACCGATATAAGAACCTAACCAAACTGCTAAACCAAGCAGAGGACTTGCCATTAAAAGGCAAATAAGACCTTCGATGGCAAAAACTAAAAGAGCAAGACACGCAAGTCCTAACGCCACAAAACTTAGTCGATATGCCATGCTTTTAGTGATTAAAACTTTCTTTCCAGAAATATAAGGTGGCAAAAATCCAATTATGAATGGTATAAATACAAAAACGCTCCAACCATAATCTCCAAGGTAATTGATTGATACAAAGCCTAAGATTTGGATTAAAACCAAAGTAATTATGATAGAAAAGAGGTGGGTTTTATTCAAATTTTAAAATGTTTTACAACGCAGCGCTATGGGCAGTTGGTCTTTTTTTTATGGAAATATAGTAAAATCCAACAACGATGTAACGGGAATAGTACTAATTATGAATATGGATTCCGATTTCATCGTTTATCAAGTAGCCCCGTTTTTTTTACGGGGCGTGACTTGTGGATTTTGCACCCGCCTGAACGGAACGGGCAGGGTATTGAGAATAAAAAATCGTCAACCGTCCCGAAGCTTCAGGACTGCGATGCCATAGCATTTCCAAAAGACCTAGAGACAGCTGCGTGAACAGTGTGCGAGTAGGAGCGGGGGAAAAACGAGATGAAGAGATTTTGGTCGACGCAGGCGTTCCAAGCGCAGCGAAAATAGGAATACTTTTTAAAAACAATAAAAATGTTATAAATAATGCTACATCATGGTATTGGCTATGAGTAGTTGCGTGGTTTAGCACTTAACTTTGCAAGTATATATCAAATTTAAAACCCTCGCGGATTTCTAAAGTAGACGAGAATAAGCCATTACTTATAGCCATTATTGTATGATTGTACTTTTATTCAGATTTATGTACTTCAAGTTCTATTTCAACCATAAATTCAGGTATTGCTAATCCCTTTACTTCAAGCCAAGAACCAGTAGGAAATCCGTTTTTATAAATTTCTGCTCGGTAGGCAGATTTTTTAAGCATTTGTGCCATATCAGTTGTGAAAATGTCTTCTTTTACAACATCGTCAAATGTGCAACCATAATGTTTTAATATTTTTTCCAAATCAGCATAACAGTTTTTCATCTGCTGTTCTATATCACCAATAGCAGTTGGATTTCCTTCATCGTCCATACTTACAGCTCCAGAGATTTTAATGCTATTACCGATTTTCACAGCGTGTGAATATCCATAAGCTTTTTCAACTTCAGGTCGTAACAGAAAGTATTCAGGTTTTTCGGATGTAACTATTACTTCTTCTTTAATTTTTTTTGTTTCTTCTTTTTGCTTTTGTTCACAGCTCTGTAATCCAAAAGTTAATACATAAAGAGTTGAAAGTAAAGTCAGTCGGTTGGTTGATTTTTTCATAATTCGGATTATTTAGTATTTATTTATTCCGTTTTCGGATTTTCTATAATTCTGTTGAATTTCCTTTTTCAGTATGAAGCATAACGGTATTGTGCTTTCGTTATTTGTTTAACTCTTCGTTGATTAATTCAGATAATTCTTTTGTGGATTCAAGTAAATATTGCATATCCTTTAATAAGTTTTTATCTGTAAAATCTCTAAATTGAAAAGTTCCATTTATGATGTTAATTGCTGAAATTATATCTTCCTTCCTAATTAATTGATTCAATAGTTTGGGATTTATATTTAAAATATAATTTATAGGTCCAAGACCAATTGCTTTTTGACCATCCTTTAAGTGAACGTCATTATTCCCAGATATAGTTTTAATAATTCCGTTTTGAGTAGTTCTCAAATTTAGTAGAGCATTCCTAATTTCATCTGGCATTAATTTAATGTCTCCCGTAGATATTAAAGATTCTATTGTGTTTGTATTGAAAGTATAATAACCAAATTCCCAATCAAGTGTACCAATAAGAGGTATCACATCATTGATATTTTCAGCTTCAGGTAATTTTTCTAAATACTTTTGATATTTCGAAAGACTCGAATCAAGATATATAATATTTCTGTTAATATAAATAGTGTCCTTCGCTAAATCTTGTACAACCTGCTTATAGTAATTATTGCGAATTTTTGAGCTTTTTCTATTTTCATTCCAATTATTAATCTGTAACGCAATTAAAATTCCAATAACAACAAGTATAATTTCACCAAGAGCATATTTCAAATACTTTCCAGTTTTACCTTCTGAAAGCAAATTTTGCCGAATTTTTCTAAAGAATTTTATCATTGGTTAGTTATATATAATTTAATCATATTGCGTTTCCGTAAGAATTTTATCAATCAATAAGTCTAATTCTATAAATAGATTTTTGTTATCTGCCATCCAGTATAAAAACCCGTCAGTAAGGTTTTCGAATTCAATATCTTTAAAAATTTGAAGTTTATCCACCTTCAGGTTTGATTTTTCTTTCCAATTTAATGGACCATAGGCATCGATATCTTTATAGGAATATTTTTTTGATAAGTAGGGAAAAATCTCGTTATCAGATATTGCAGTAAATCTTGTCGTTCTATCTGTCAACGCCTTCATCGTTCGTCCCCAATTATATATTAAATTAACTAATTCCTTATTTTGGAGCAAATCCAAACGTCCTGATTGTATGAGACCAGAAATGGTGTTTTCCGAGGGTCTGAATATAGGAGGGTCAAAGGCATAAAAAAGTAAACTATCGACATTTTTCTTTTTAAGATAATCTTCGTCTTTGCCCATACTATTCATTAATTGTTTAAGGGCCGCCTCACATAATTCAGCTTCCTCAATTCTTCTTTTTAAAATCGTTTTGTTTTGCAAATATTCAGCATGAATGTTCTTTACAATGGTTTGTTCTTCAAGCTTCTGGATTCTTTCTTGGTTCCAATTATTGATTTGAAGCGCAATTAAAATTCCAATAACCACAAGTACAATTTCTCCAATAGCATAAATCAGATATTTACTGAATTTATTTTCAGAGAGTAGATTTTGTCTAATTTTTCTAAAGAATTTTATCATTGGTTAGCGGTTTCTGATAATGAAGCACAACGCAGCGCTATGGGCAGTTGGTCTTTTTTTTATGGAAATATAGTAAAATCCAACAACGATGTAACGGGAATAGTACTAATTATGAATTTGGATCCCGATTTCATCGTTTATCAAGTAGCCCCGTTTTTTCTACGGGGCG
>NZ_JBDVFA010000003.1:0-2903 GCF_039941195.1 Aurantibacter sp.
TATTGAGAATAAAAAAACGACAACCGTCCCGAAGCTTCGGGAGCATACCCGCCAGAATAACTTGTCGGGCTGGTTGCGACTTGATATGTTAGTGCCTCCGACGAGCGCAGGGAGAGGAAGGCATAAAAAAACCGTAGCGGCTTACTTGGCAAATAAGCACTTACTCGCGATTGCTTATAACTTGAAGAAGTACCTGAAATACGAACAAAAACGAGTAAAAAGTGGGGCAAGACGGCTTGCTTTGGTTGCATTGGTAAAAAGTGTCTTTCAGCAGCTGTTCGGAATCGCTGTAAAGCATCAAAAAATTGCCTACTACATCTGAGTTGATATGAAAAAAACCTACTAAAGAGGCTTCTATGAATCCGTTTTTCGATTAATTAATGGCTTGTGCAACGATTACCATTGTTGGCAACTGTTTTTATTCTTTAATTCCTTCGTACTTCTCTCGGCCATTTGATAATATTATTCTCATTCTACCATCCTCACTTGATTGATAAAACTCGACTTTTGCAGGAAAATCTTTGACTCTAAATTTAGTTTTAGTCTCAGCAGCTAATTCAACAGCAGATTGACCGTCAAACTCATTGAAAAGAACTAAACCCTTACGAAAAATTTTTACTTTGAATCCTTTTTCAATTAGGTAGGTGCCTACATACGTATCTAATAAGACAGTAGTTAATTTAGGAATTTCACTTTTGTAAATACTAGAAGCAATATCAAATATTATTGTATTAGTATTAATTACATTAATATCACTGATATTGGATACCACCAAGATGAGCAAGTCATCTTCTGGGAAATACATATCTGATGTCGAATAGCCGAATATAAATCCATTATGAAAAATAGAGGTTTTGTTAAATTTCCTGTCACTATAAAAACCATAGCCGTAAGTTGATTTTTCTCCATTATTTAAGGTAAAAGGTGTCCAAGCTTTTATCAAATTCTCTCTAGAGATAACTTTAGAGTTCATTAATCCTTCATACCATTTTGAAAGGTCTTCTACTGTTGTATGTATCGAACTCGAACCTCTAGTCTGATTGATAGAATGATATCTTGCATATACAATTTCATTATTTTTTAATTCGTAGCCCGTTGCTAAATTTGGAATCAACTGTCCTTCACTAGGTATGTATGAGTTGGTCATTCCCAATGGTCTAAATATGTTTTCATTAACATAGTCAGTATACTCCATTCCTGAAGCTTTTTCGATAATATATGCCAACAAATTAAAATTCATATTACAATATTCGTGGTTTTCACCAGCCTCGAACTGTACAATATCGTTTTTAAAATAATTGAGGACATCTTTACTAGAATCAAAGTATTTCCTTGCATCTGTATTTGCCCAAATGGTGTCCGTATGACTTTTTAGTCCAGAGGTATGAGACAAAAGATGTTTTATCTTTATTTTATCACCATTTTTAGAATAATTAGGTAAATAGCTATTGACATTATCTTCAAGAGATAGTTTTCCTTTCTCTAGTAACTGAAGTACACTCATTGCAGTAAATTCTTTGCTGACACTTCCAATGTTAAATGCATTTTTGGTAGACATATCTACTTTGTTTTCGATATTAGCTTTGCCAAATGCTTTTTGGTAAAGCACTTTTCCTTTCTGCTTAATGAAAATAATGGCTCCTGGACCATCGGATTTAACAGTGTTATTGAGAATACTATCAATCTGTTCATTCTTAACTTGTGAAAATCCATAAATACCGTAAAAAGTAAAGAATATTACAAATAAAGTTTTGAATGTAAATTTCATAATGTTTTTATTATTTAGTTAAATTCTAATTGTTGTCAACGGTTAGTATATGAAGTGAAGCGACCAAATGGGAGCTATGATTTCATATACATTGTTAGCGCCAATGCAAATTAATCGTTCGTATTCCACTTGTCACCTAAAAACTCGAGGGAGACCCTTAAAAACTCAGGTTGAATTTCCGGTTCTAAATGGGGTAAATGATTCCCATTAGGGACAATCCAAAGGCGGCTGTTGGGTATACCTTTATACATTTCTATTCCTAACTCTAGTGGAATAACAAAGTCATTGTCTCCTAAAACCACGAGCCATTTCGCTTTTATGGTATTCAACTTATCCGGTGTAAAGTAGGGGTCTGCATCCGAAGGGTTTCGGTCTTGCCAGAATGCCTGTGCCAGATACTCCTGCTTTTCCGGATTTTGCCCCCAATTTACCGCCCATTTCCTAGCCTGATCCATTCCTAATTTTGCTTGCATCTCTCTGGCATGCGTACTGTAGTAAATATGCCCCCCAACGGTAATAACGGATTTAAATCTATCTGGCTGCATTGTATTGAGATAAAGAAGTGTAGTACCACCACTACTCGCCCCAATGGCCTTTACTTGATCCAATCCCAAAGAGTCCAGCAAGGCCAGAATCATCTTGGCGTAAACCCCGTGATCAAAATCAAAATCGTCTATTTTATAAATATCAGATCGTCCGTGTCCCATCATATCCACGGCAATAGTTCTGTATTGCTTTGAGTAGGGCGCAATGTATGGTTCCCAGCTGTCGGCTGTGTTAAAAAAATTATGAAGCAACAGAAGAGGTTCTCCGCTACCAGTATCTTCATAATAAATTTTGGTGCCATTATAGTTAAAAAACTTACCGTTGGGATTAACTGTTACCTGCCCATATGAAGTGAGGGTAGCGATAAAAACTAAAATTAAAATTGCTAATTGTCTCATGTCTTGTATTTATTAAAGTTATGTGCCTTTACCATACCCGCATTGGCGCTAACGCAGCGCTATGGGCAGTTGGTCTTTTTTTTATGGAAATATAGTAAAATCCAACAACGATGTAACGGGAATAGTACTAATTATGAATTTGGATCCCGATTTCATCGTTTATCAAGTAGCCCCGTTTTTTCTACGGGGCG
>NZ_JBDVFA010000004.1:0-50661 GCF_039941195.1 Aurantibacter sp.
ACTGTTCACTCCTGAATAATAATCGCCTTCATTTATTTTAAAATACTTACCCGATAGACTATCAATTTCCCAAAATTGCTGATAATCATTTGGCACCGAACTTTCAGGAACCATTTTTAAGGGACGTGGATTTTCCTCAAATAATATAGGTCCTTCAAAACCATAAAATTGACGTGCTAAAAGATTATCGTTTGGTTTTTGCCAAACACGCAAATACTCAATTTCAAAATCTACAGGAAGTTCTTTTTTATCAGGCATACCCAGCCAAAAGAAAATCTCTGAATCTAACCAGACTTCCATAGGGTTATTGAGCACCCAATCTAATCCTACATCATCTTGCGTAAAATGATGCACTAATTTACCGTCGATGTATAAGCTTAAATAATCTTGACCCCAATCAGCTCCGTAAACATGAAATTCATCTGCTGTACGATATGGTAAACGCTCTACATGTTGAAAAACATTGGTTGGTCGCTCTGCCGGTGGGCTCCAATCATGAGCGGTTGCTAAAGAACTGGTTGCTGTTATTTTTTCACCCTTTTTAGGGTTACCCATTTGTTCAAAAACATCCAATTCTTGTTCGTACCCAATTCCCCAAAATGCAGCGGTAATAGCAGCATTCCCTGCTTTTGATTTCACCTCCATATATCCATTCAAAAACCGCTTCTTAGAAATGACTCCCGCAGTTGTAACTGGCATGGGCTTTTCTTTATACTCACCGTATTTGGCTGTACCCATCGCACCATCAGTATAAGACTCTTGTATAAATTGGTACTTGGGCTCCCAAGCGGTACGAAGTTTAAGCTTTCCTTTGTGTAATCGAACATTATGTGGTACAAATTGAGAGGGTGCACGTCCTTTCCAAATATAATAATCACCATTTTCTCCTTCTATAAACCATTTATTGCGGTCTAATTCTTTTCCTTCAAACTCATCACTAATCTCTGTGTTCAAAACCCAACCTTCTTTATTCGTAGGGTCAGAAGCTGGATAGAATTTATTTAACTGGCCAAAAAGATTTGCAGTTAAAAGAAAACTTAGCAAAATAAAAAATAGCTGCTTCATATCATTTCTGTTTAGGTGCAAATAATACTTGAACTTCTTCTATTGTCATATTTTTTGTTTCCTTTAAAAAGAAAAACAAAATTATCATGCCTATTGCAACGGTGGTAGCATAAAACATTAGTGTGGAACTAATACCAAGATTTTCTAATTGCCAGGGAAAGAAAGTTTGTACAACTGAACTTGTTAAACTGGTGACTAGCGTAAAAAATGGAATTGCAATACCTCTGTTGGAAATTGGAAAAATTTCAGAAAACAAAACCCACATTACTGGGCCTATGGTTGATTGAAAAGCTGCCACAAAACTTAAAATTCCTATAAGAATTAGAAGTCCATTAATGTTTACTGCTTTAGCTAGTAAAATATTCGAATGTGCTTTTGCATCTTCTTCTCCGAGAGTATTTGCGAGAGCAGTTTTAAAATTAATATCACTATCATAAGATACTCCTACTATTGCCAGAAGGCGCTCAGAAGAAGGAATTTGACTTAGTTCTGTTACACTATTTTCAGAAATAGAATAGGTTGCAGATTTAAAACCATAAAAACAAATACTTAGGCTAATAATAATCCATAACATGCCGCCTAAAATCATGGGGCGTCTACCAATTCTGTCAACTACCAATAGTCCTAAAATCGTAAATACCACACTAATAACACCGAGCCAAACTGCTTGCGCAAATGCTGCATCTGTACCAATACCCAATTGTTCGAAAACAGTTGGCGCATAAAACAATATTGCATTAATACCTGTAGCCTGTTGCGCAATAGCCAAGGTTAAGGCAATTATAAAAATTAATCGCATCGGTCTATTGAAAATTTCCTTTAGTTGCGCTAAAGTAGAATGGTCACTGCTGCCTGAATTCATTGTTTCTTGCATATCAGCAATTTGGGCTGTAACCTCATTTTCTGGTATAACCTTGCTGAAAGTATTCTTCGCCTCTTCAACTTTACCCTTTAAAAGTAACCAGGCAGGGCTACGGGGAATAAAACTTAAAAGCGCCAACCAAAGAAAAGCGAATAAAATTTCAGAGCCTAGCATCCATCGCCATGTTTCCGTGTCAATTGCCAAAGTACTGACCCACCTGGTACCAGAATTAGCCAAGCTTTGTATCAAATAATTAATAAAGTATGCAGAAGATAAGCCAACTACAATGTTAATTTGAATCATCGTAACCAACTTACCACGCCATTTTGGTGGGGCAATTTCACCGATATACATTGAGGCCATTGAAATTGAACTAAAGGCCAAACCTCCTAAAAAACGAGCGCACAAAAAAGTCGAATAATTAGGGGCCAAAGCAGACCCAACGGCAGAAATCAAATAAATAGCTGCAGAAATTTGCAAAGCTCTTTTTCGACCTATTTTATCAACTGCATAACCAACAAATAATAATGCCAATAAAACACCCCAGGCGGCAGCACCTACTGCGATACCCAATTGCAATTCGTTTAACGAAAATTCTTCGGTTAAATAATTCGTAGTGCCTGAAATTAATGCTGCATCAATTCCAAAGACAAATCCTCCCATGGCAACTATGGTTGCGTATGAATATGCATTTTTCTTGTAGTTGGTCATGAGGATGTTGATTGGTTGGTTATTGATTAATCCCAGATGATGGGCATAAAAACAGTCATCTCTCCTTGCCCACGATTACTCCAAGTGTAATAAGGAATCAATTGAGTAGCATAGTTTTCCATTTTTGGTTTCTTAACCTCATTATACATACTTTCTAGATTATCTTTACGTATAAGTAAGTCGGTTTCGATTGTGATTACTCCTCCCAAAAAATCTGGTTTAAACACTGGTCGCAACTCTTCGCTACTCGAAATATAAACATCTGTAATAGCTGTACCTTTTGGAAGATCAGGAGATTCTAATGTATAAACTATTGGACCTCTTTTAACAGCTACTTGATTTCGAACTTCTTCAATTCTAGGGTGACCTTCAATAAACTTTGTTTCCATTGGCATTTCCAAAGAAATTATATCACCGGTTTTCCATGGTCTTCCAATTTTGGCAAAACTTCCTGCTACTATGTTATCTACTGTTTTTCCATTTACCTTTACAGAACTACCTTTAGCCCATGTAGGAATTCTTATGCTTATTTCAAAGGGTTCTGGTTTACTTTCTTCAATGATAATGTCTACTTCGCCATCCCAAGGATAATTGCTTTTTTGAGAAAGTTTTAATGTAGAGCCATCCAACAAAGTTGTCTCCAAATTATTTCCCCCATAAAGATTCACAGCAATACCATTTTCAGTTTTGCTATAAGCCCATGCTGGCGATTTTGCAATCGTTCTCACCAAATTAGGTGGACAACAAAAACACTTCAAATAGGGCTGTCTTTCCGGGAATTCTACATTCATTTTTTCATAATCCAAAGCTCCCTCGATTTTTCGCAATGGATTTGAATAATAGTAATCCTTTCCTCCAAGTCCGATACCTGATAAACCACTATTATGAAGTACCAATTCCATAATGTCACCATGCTTGGAATCTCCAGTAAGTGTCAACATCCGGTAGTTAAACATAGCGTTACAAATGTTCGCACAGGTTTCATTATAAGCGGTCATATTTGGCATCATATATTCATCAATAAAACCTTCTTCGATTTTGTCCAAACGAGATGACCGTCCGTAATGGGTTTGACCAACTGCACCCGTTACATACATTTTTTTATTAGTCACATTGCCCCAAAGTCTATCGAGAGCATCAATAAGAGCTTTCTCTCCTGTTTCTGCATAAACATCGGCAGCTCCAGCATAATAATATAAGGCCAGCACAGCATGCCCAACTGCCTCGGTCTCTTTTCGTAATGACACACGCTCCTGTACCATATCTCCTATGGGATATCCCTTAGTAGCCGTAGTATCATTTATTTCATAAGTACCACGCAGGTTAATAAATTGCTCCGCCAATTCTAAATAGCGTTTGTCATTAACAGTTCGGTACATTTCTACAAGACCCATGATTTGGGTTTGATTGAAACCGAATCTTTCCAACTCTGGTGTAATAGGCACAAAAAGATCATAAAGATAATCGGCGTGTTTAATGGCGATATCCAAAAAATTGGTTTTGCCCGTAATTCGGTGATGTATGCAAGCACTTGTTAATAAATGTCCGCTATTATATAATTCATGATATCTTCTGTTGGAAAAAGGCTTTATATTCTTATCAATAATACTTGGTGTAGAGAGGTAACCATTTTCCTGTTGGGCTTTATTGATTATCTCAATGATTTGGTCTAACTCTTTAACAATTTCTTCATTGTTATTTACTGCATAAATGTACATACTGGCTTCCATCCATTTATAAAAATCACCATCGTGCCACCACCATCCTTGGTGTTTTCCATCTTTTAGTCCCGCTGCTATTTTAAAATTATTAAGACCATGACCAACATCTCCTTTCAATAATTCACCCATATAAGGCACCATGGTTTCTTCGGCCTGTTTCCATTTGTCTGCCCAAAAACCTTCAGTCCAATGGCAATCTCCGATATCTATACTTTTTAATTTTACATGAGGGCTATTTGTATTATTAATGATACCTCGAGCATTATATTTAATCATTGCAATTTTATTTGATTTTAAATTGGTAGTGTTATGCACTTTTTCTTTGGATTTATTACAGGCAAACATTACCAATATACTTCCTACAGTAAGTAGCATTTTTCCTATATTAGGGTATATTTTCATTAGTGTTATTGTGTATCCTTATTGGGCCAGTAATTATCCATGCGAATAACATCTTTCCATTCATATTCTTTTTTTAGCAGCCATCTTGGGCGCTCAAGTGTTGCCTCCCAAGCAAATATTTCTTTATACATTTTTAAATAGCGTTCGGGTTCTTTAGCGGCCAAATTGTTCAATTCTTTTTCATCATCAGGCAAATAAAATAATGCTGCAGGGCGATCAGGAAACCGCACCAATTTCCAATCACCTTTACGCATTGCTGCCCGCGCATCACGTTTCCAAAAAAGAATTTCATGTGGACGTTCTTTTATTTCCCCATTTATATGAGGAACCAAATCAACTCCATCAATATCTTTAAGGTTTTTTACATCGCCACCTGCAGCGTTAAAAAAAGTTGGCAATAAATCAAAAGTACTTATTGGCAAGTCAAAGGTGGTTCCTGCTTTCAATTTTTTAGGATATTTCATTACAAAAGGTACTCGAATACCACCTTCCAAATGTGTTGATTTTATACCGCTTAATGGAAGGTTGCTCGAGGCATTTTTATCAGAAGGCCCTCCATTATCATTCGTAAAAACTACTATGGTATTATCTTCAATACCCAATTCTTTTAGTTTATCCAAAACTTTACCTACAGCTCGGTCTAAAGCCAAACCCATTGCCGCAACAATTTTTCTATTACCACTGAGCTTAGGAAATTTTGCTAAATCATCTGGCACGGCGTCCATAGGTGTATGTACAGCATTAAAAGACAAAAAGGCAAAAAACGGTTTATTTGACTTTGCGTTCTTTTCAATAAACAATAAAGATTCTTCAGCTAAAGCATCTGTTAAATATCCATCGTGTTCTTCAAAATATCCAAACCCACGTTCTAATTTATTTTGAGATTCTTTAGGTGCTTCGGTGTATTCAAAGTAACTACGAGCTCCTCCTCGAAATCCATAGAATTCGTCAAATCCGCGTTTGGTAGGATGAAAGCGATCTGCTCCACCTAAATGCCATTTTCCATAAATTGCAGTTGCGTACCCTTGTTGTTTTAAATAATCTGCCATGGTTACCTCTTCTACAGGCAATCCCATTTCGTCACCATCCTGAGCGGAAACAGCGCTCATAAAAGTGGGCACATTATTTTCTTCATAACCAAATTTATACTGAGATTTTCCCGTTATAAGTCCCGCTCTAGATGGTCCACAAGTGGGATGCGTAACATAAGCTTGCGTAAAACGAACTCCTTCTTTTGCTAGTTGATCTAAATTTGGTGTAATCATTTCTTTACTTCCTTGAAATCCAAAATCAGCATAACCTGCATCATCAGCGAAAAGTAAAATGATGTTTGGTTTTTCTTGACCCAAAGCAGCAAACGAAACAAAAAACAACAAACAAACAAATTTTATATTCTTCATTTGATTAATTATTACATCCAAAACTATTTAATTAATAAATTGAGATATTCACTGTATTTATCAGTTGGTAGCACTATTTTAACTCCATGCTGATTTATAATTAAAAAAACGGATAAGATTAAACTATTTTATAACTAACATTATCAACTCACATGTCTTCAACTAAAGAGATATATGTATAATAAACACCGTAAGTTTCATTTCCTTCAATAAAATCATTCAACAAAAAAGTCTTACCCTTTTCTAGAAATACTTCAAAAACAACTTCATCATCATCTAATTTAATTTCTTTCTCTAAAATTTGATTTGCAATTTGAATTCTGACTTTTGAAGGTGAGATAGTTTTATAGGTAAACCAATTTTTCGGATTCTGATTTGGAATCCCTAAAATTGCCCCGGAATTTTCTTTTGGCCATCGTCTACATGCAATTTTATATAAGCCATCTTTTTCCACTTGAAGTGCATGTGTATTATTTTTATTGATTTTACCTTCGGCAACTTGTTCACTTTTCCAAATAGGTAAATCGTCACCAATGGCATGTTGAATGGTTAATTTAATTTCATCCTGATTTGGAGTTCCAATGATAGCTGTAGGAAATTGATTGTATTCTTGATTTGTTTTTGTTTTAATCAAGAATTCTCTATTTGAATTTAAAAGCAATTTTACTATCTCTGGATGCTCTTCTGCCAAATTGTTTAGTTGCATTCTATCTTTTTCAATATCGTACAATTCATTACCATTTATGAGTCTCCAATTTTCTTTTATAATAACCGTATTCTCAACATCAAACGGAGTTCGCCAATCTTGTCTGCTATGCACAAAAACGGAACGGTTAATTTGGCTTTCAGATTTTTTTAGAAGTAACGGGGATATATCAAGTCCATCAAATTTTGTCTTTTCAGGAATTTGCAAATTGCACAAACTTGCCAATGTAGGAAGCAAATCAACATGGGCGGTTACCGCATTAATATCCCAACCGCCATTTATTTTTCCATCTTTCCATCGAATAAAAAAAGGTACGCGATGTCCGCCATCAGTTCTGTCATTTTTCTTACCACGTAAGCCCATATTATAACCTATTCTACCATCAGGACTTATACCATCAGAAGTACCATTATCAGTCATGAAAATTAGTATGGTATCATCAGCTAGCTTTTGCTTTTTAAGAAACTTTTCGAGTTTCCCAAAATTCTCGTCAATGTTTGTTATCATTCCGTAAAACTCCGGATTCACAATTTCCTTTCCTTTTAAATGTTGGTAAGGCTCAGCATATTTTTCATCAACATAAAATGGGCTATGTGGTGCATTTGTAGGTAAATAAACAAAGAATGGTTTTTCTTGATTCGTTGCGATAAACTTCATTGCTTCTCCAAACCACACATCGGTACAATAGCCTTCAAACTGCTTCGGTTCATTGTTAACATAATAGGTGTCATTGAAATAATTATTCCCCCAGTAATCTGATAACTCACCAACTCCACCAGCCTTATGATGAATGGCAACATCAAAACCTAAATCAGTTGGTCGAGAAGGGTAATTGTCTCCTAAATGCCATTTACCAAAAACGCCTGTTTCATATCCGTTCTGTTGAAATAATTGTGCCATCGTAAATGCGCCATCAGACAGTGCATCACGCCCTTTATAGGTTGCCCATGCGCCGTTATTAATAGGGTATCTACCCGTCATTATTGCCGCTCTTGTAGGCGTACAAACCGGATTCACATGAAAATCGGTAAGGCGAACAGACTGTTGGTAAAACTTATCGATATTGGGTGTTTGAATGTATGAATTTCCATGAGCGCCAATTTCACCAATTCCTTGATCATCGGTTAAGACAAGAATTACATTTGGAGGTTTTTCATTTTGAGAAATTCCAAGAAGACAAACAAAACTAAAAAGAAGAATAATTAAATTTTTCATCTCTATCTTATTTTTTAATCCATTCTAATTTATCTATGTTTACACCTCTATTTGGCCATTCAACACTTGAGATATACCATTGCCCATCTTCTCCTTGAAAAATCTCTGGAGCATGCGAGTTTAATACGGTAATTTCTTTTTCAGCATCAACACCAAAATCTGTAAGATTGTCCGAATTATATACATATGCCTTATGCGTATAAGCTCCTTGTATATCTTTTTCATCCCAATCATCTTCCCATGCACAAACAAAAAGGTAAAAAGTATTGTTGTAAAAGAGTAAAGTTGGTGACTCAGGATCAAACTTATTCGTCTTAAGTATTGTCTTAGGATCGCTCCAATTAATTAGGTCAGTAGAGCTAACCATACGCACGCTTTTTATTGAACAGTATGTTAGGTAATAAGTACTTTTATAAAACAACAAGTTTGGATCTCGGGCTCCATCTTTATCTGAAAAAAGTTCTCCTTTAGGAATCCAGTCATACAAGTTCGTTGATACGGCCAAACGCATAGGGCTATGCCCATAAACCATTTGATACAAACCATCTTTCTTAATAATATAAGGTGCGTGATTTGCAAGAATTTCACCTGGACGGTCTTTGGGAGTTAAAATTTTTGAAAGATCATTATAATGATCTTCCTTTAAAGTTTCTTTAAAAGTTGTGGCATAAGAAACTGCATGAAAAGACGCATACTCCCCTTCATGAATACCTTTTTTTAATGGATCAGTTTCAACTAAAGGATGCGTAATTCCGAAAATATGCCATTTACCTACTTTGTCTTTAACAAAGGTGTGGTCATTTGGCACCCACTCATGATACCATTTACCCTCTTTCAGTTCAGGTGTGTCTGGCCCAAAAAAATAATCTCCATCAGCTTTATAAATTCGAACATATTCATTCGCTTGTTTTGGAATCAAAACTTGTTCTTGAGCAACGAGTTGATATTGAAACAATAAAACTGATACTACGATAAACAAATTCAATATTGTTTTCATTGTTGCTCTTTTAGTTTAATTGAAGTTTAGCTGAATATTTTATTTACTTAAATCCTCTAATTCAAGGTTTAGTAATTTTCTTGATATTGTGTTCAAAGTTTCTTTATCACCTTCAAAATGAAAAGTTTTATGAAGGTGTTTTATAGTCTCTTTTGGACTCAATTCTCGCGCCCCAGAAGAAGATTCTAATTCGTAAAAAGGTCCTAACTGATCTCCATTTTCAAGTGGGCCATCATTATAAGAATTGATAACATCCCCAGCATAAGGTTTATCTTGTATTTTCCATTCCGAGTTAACATAATTCGCTTCATTTTCGAATGTATAACTTACAACAGTTAGGACCTGTTTGTCTGAATCGTAACTGCCGATATAAGGCATCACGTTTTGTGGAGGCAGTCCCATTTTAAATCTTTTAGTACCATTTCCTTTAAATAGAACATGGCTATTAGTGGCAGTCAATCTTTCAGGTGGAATCTCTCCAAAATATGATGTATTTAATACAAGAGAGTCTTTGTAGGGAAGTATTACCGTTGTATTTTCAGATGGGTTAAACATTCCCAAAATCCAAATAGAAAGTAAACCCGTTGCTCTAGACCATTTTGTTTCTCCAGTATTCACTAGTTCATTACTAGACTGAAATCCAACAGATTTAATTTCAGATAAATCAATTCCTAATTCTTCTGCTATTTGTTCCTGATTAAAAATCTTTATTATTCGATTTACTTCAATATTAAACTGGTAGCCGAAATAATTTTTTAGTTGCATTTTCTTATGAAATGAAACCGAATTATCAGTTTGGTTAATTACTTCAAATATTTCAGTATCTAGTTCTTTTGGAGTAAACCAATTTTCAAAAACAAAATCCGTTCCCTCTTCAAAAAAGATTGAATACTGTCCTCCTTCGGGTCCCATCCAAAAACGATCTTCACCTCCAAAAGGGTTAATATGTTTTTCGAATTTTTCTGACGCCAACAATTCGTAGTTCATCCATCCATAGCTATTTCCTTCAAGACCATTCGACGTACTTGTCATCACCCTACCCTGTAATTTAGGTAACACTATTACTTGACTTTTACCATCATTAGATTTTAACAGTACTACTTCTTGGTGTTCGTTTAAAAACTTTAGGTCATAACCAAAATTATTTTTAAAATTTTGGCTACGAATGCTTGTTGATACTATACTCATAATTATGAAAATTGATATTTTAATACTCTTATTCATGTTCTAATTATTTTATTTCAATAATCATTACTCCATTAATTGATCTAATCATATACTGTTCTCAATTAAGCAAAACTTTCACTCAATTGGTTTAAACTATTAGATGAGTCAACCATTTGATAATATTCGAAATTATTGAGAAGTATAACTCAACAATTTTCTAACATCCAAATCATGTATTCAAAATTTCGAAAAAGAAATGAAAATTTATCTTCCTTCTGGGTTTTCATTTCGCTCCAAACCTTGTTGAAAATAGACATCTGGATTATGCCAAATACCTGTTTTTTTAAATACTGAAGGTTTATCAAAATCAAGACTCAAATCACAATCAAATCGAGCTATAATACTATATCCTTTTCCTGGAGTGCCAGCATTAATAAAGTGGGACAAACCCCAAGTAACGCCTCGACCGTTTCCAGAATTTGTAAATGCATCAGCAGCATAAGGTGCCGCAGCAAATGGTGTAAGAGACAAACTTGAAGCAACTTTAAAGTTTACACCATCTTGCGAATACTGCATGGTTTCTCGCTCATTACCATCTTTTATAGCCATAGCTGCTACTCCTTCTTTAAATGGAAAATAAGTAGTCTCATGACCAGAATTTAATACCGGGTTTAAATGATGTTTTGTAAATGGACCTAGCGGATTATCTGCAATTGCTAATCCGTGTGCAACAGCATATTTGTCACGTATATCAGGCCATTTATTATAAGCCGCTTTGTAATACAAATAGATTTTACCATTATAAACAATGGGTTGGGGATCATGTGTTGCATCTTGATCCCAATCGCCTTTTTTTCCAAATGGAATAACAGAGTCTCCACCATGCGTCCATGGTCCATCAGGTGAATCTGCGTACGAAACAGAGACGGGACACCAATCACCGCGTAATCCACTAGGTTCATTAAATGCTTGATAATAGAGATAATACTTACCCTTCCAAATTAAAATATCTGGCGTACAAACCGAACGCCAACCGGGGTTTGGTTTTGATGGCCTTGATATAGCCACTCCTTTTTCCTCCCATTTAAAACCATCAATACTAGTTGCGTACCATATTTCTGCTAAATCCCAATCAGTAGAAGGAATTTCATCTGTAGCCTCCGAGGCTTTATTCCAACCAATAGGAGGCACTTTTGTAGATCTTCTGGTGTAATAAACATAATAAGTACCATCTACTAAAATAGGTCTCGACGGATCACGTCTCGAAATTGTTCCATCACCATCATTATAATTAAAACCTTTAAGTCGCGTATATTTAAATTGAGAGAAAAGTTCATTATCCTGAACTCGCGTAGCAGGATAGTCAAACATACGATTCATAGCTGCACTCAATTCAATATTTGGTTTTTCTATTGGCATTTTATGTGGAAAAACATCTTGACTTTTCTGATGTGAAGAAAACTCAGATTGCTTTTCAGCAATATGTTCCGAGCAGGAACTTATACATCCAATTAAAATCATTAAAATTACTTTCGAGCTATTCAAGATGACTATTTTATGGTTCTCTATCCTCTAAAAAATTTGTAACCAAATAGGTGTTTGGATTATTTTTCAAATTGACAAACGAGTTTAAAATATTTCTAATTTCGGGTTCAATACTCTCTTTTTGAGCTAGGTTATCTAAAAATAATTTTAATTGATTTTTACTCATTTTATCTAATTTTTTAGATAATATTTCAATTGAGAATGAAGGAGCTTCACTTAGTTGTTTTAGCAACATACTACGGGTGCCTATATCTATTTTATCGAATGCATTCCAAAAAGGCCTTTGCAATTCCGGTTCTTTTTTCAATTTCTGAATAAAGCTTTTAACAATAATACTACGTACTAAGGGAGTACTTGATTTTAAAATTTCAGCTATTTGTTTAGAATGTTCCTCATACTTACTGTCGTCAATCTTTTGAAGTGCAAAAATTTGATATTCTTGATTGCGACTATAAAGCATTTCCATGATCATACTCTCATTTAGAGCAGCTAATGTTGTATTTTTTAATTTTTCTTGAATATCCCCATAGACCATGTGCCACGCTGTATAACATGAATATAACGCACCGGATACAACTGCCTCTTTTACCCTAGCAACAGTTGCTCCAGAAATAGCATCTACACCATTGACGCTTCTCATCTTAGGTTTATCAACTAGTTGATCAAGACTTCTTCTACCAATAACACTTTTGTCATCTAATAACAACTCATGCAATTTCTGATAATCCGATTGCTGAAATTCGTCGTGATCATATTTTGTTAAGGGTAATTCTATGTTTCGATCGAAACCTGCATATTCTCCCAACAAAGTCCAATAGAATTTTATATGCATTAATTTACATTCACCATCTGCACATACTGGTGTCGCTATTTCAGAAGTATATAAAACAGGAGTCTTATTTTCATTTACCAGCACCAAAACTTCTTGTCTTCCAATCGAATCTACTTCGATATATAAATCTGTTTTCTGAGCAAAAAGTTTAGTCCCTTTCTCCCATTTTAAAACAAAAAATTCAGGAGGGCTATCTAAGGTTTCAATTGAAGTGTTTCTTTCAACAGAATACTCAAAATCTATACTGCCTTTATTAAAAAAAAGGAGCAAGATGATAAATAATGTGAAAACAATTCTCATTTCTTGGTTTCAGGTATTTTCTGAAATTTCTGCTCTTCAATAAGCGCGAGATACTCTTCTAGATAACCAGTATAAATTTCTCTTGGGTTAACATCATATTTTGCACATAGGGCTGCGGCAATACCAACAGCCGCTCCCATTTGTCCGGTGGTTCTCATAACCCTTGGTCCTCCGAGCCCTGCATGTGAGCAACTAAAATTTCGCCCGGCCATAAACAAATTAGAAATATTCTTAGAATACAAACTTCGGTATGGAATATAGTATTGAGGCGTTTTATAAAATAATGCTTCCGAAATAAAATCAGGATTTTTTTCATCCTCTAAAACGGTTTGATAATGAATGTCTACATCACGCGTTTCCATAACAACACCATCAGGAAATTCGCGCCCTTCTTTTGCATCATTAAATGTAAAAATATGATCACCTACTAACCTTCTAGATTCACGTTTACCCACTAAGGAAGAAACCCATTCCAGTTTAATTTTTGCATTTACAGTATCTTTTTTAGCATTAGAAAATGAGCCATAAATTGCCCTTAACATGTGGTCACGAATTTCCTCCGCATCATCAATTTGATTATAATCAGGATTGCTAAATTCCCATTGCCATTCACCAGCAACTCGCGCATAATCTTTTGCAACTGGCATTGCCCAAGGTACCTTTGGAAAATACTGATCATTCTCAACTTCCTTTGAACCCCATAAAACTGAAGAGCCCATCACGGCATCATCAGGTTGTTGTGGCGTCCATAATTCTCCATGCTCCTCCCATTCTTCGCCGTAAGTTTCAACACTTTCGCGTCCATATGAAAATTCAGCACCAGCCCAATATCCAATCCATCCATCTCCAGTAGAATCAACAAAACGAGGAGCTTCAAAACGAATACGTTCACCAGTAGCTGTTTGCCGAGCATCAACATAATGAATTACGCCGTTCACAGCATTTGCATCATAGGCTCTGTGATTTAAAAATAAATCAATGTTCTCATAACTCTTAACATTATCATCACGTTTTTTTTGATCTAGTTTAGCATCAACACTCCCGTTAGGATAATGCTCAGTATCAATTTTTTTAAGAATACGTTCGAAATTTCCATAGATACCCAATGTGTGTACTCGAATCTCTTCGCTCGCATTTCCACCAAGAAAAGGTCGATCGTGTATTAATGCAACTTTAAGTCCTTGTTCTGCAGCTGCTATGGAAGCGGCGCAACCGGCTAACCCTCCACCAACAACAACTAAGTCGTAGGATTTAGTAATTTCTGGCGCATTAGGTTCAGCTTTTATTTTTTTTCTCCATGCTTTCAACTTTGTTAATGAAGATGGCGGTTCCTTATCGGATGTTGAAAAATAGATTGCATCACACCTGCCATCAAAACCAGTTAAATCGACCAACTCTAAATCTATTTCTTTATTAGATACTGAAATTCTATCAACATATTCCCACCCCCAACCAGAGCGCAGACCCAATGTTTTATCTAGCAGTTGATTATTAACTTTTAATTTGAATCGACCAGGAGCATCCCATTCCCCTGGTACCCAATTTTTTGTTCTGACCCAAACATGATATTCGCCATCTGACTCAAAATCTACTTTGGTAATAGCATTTTTTACAGGTTTTCCAATACCATGAGCCAATAAATATGGAGATCCCATTTGTTGTTCAAACTGTGGATCAACGACCCAACCGCCAGGGTTATCAAAACTTTCTGCTTCAACTAAAATGTCTTGAGCAAAACTGTTCTGTACCATTAAAAAAAAGGCTATCGCAAAAAATTTATTAATATTTTTCATTTGATTCTTAATCATTCCAGTGTTCATCAATTACCTTTTGAATGTGCGGATACTTCGCATCCGTTTCATTTAAATCTTCCCGCAACTTAATAAGTTGATTTTTTAATTCCGCAATAGTTTCTTTGAACTTAACATCTGCATATACATTATTCATTTCGTTGGGGTCTTTTTTTAAGTCGTAAAACTCCCAAGCTGGTGGCGTATGCTGTGCAAAATCATTGCCCCAACTCGCTTTGTTCCATTCGGCATTTGGATCATCTGTATCAACCCAATATTTTCCATAGTAAAAAATTAGTTTATATTCTTTCGTGCGAATTCCAAAATGTGCTGGGTTTTGATGCCTATGCGCTAAATGCATCCAATAACGATAGTAAGTTGCTTTTTGCCAATCTTCAGGTTCTACTCCAGTTTCCAAAATTGTTTTAAAACTTTTTCCTTGCATATAATTAGGAGTGGAACCTCCGGCCATTTCAATCAGTGTAGGTGCAAAATCTGTATTATTTATAATAGCATCAGTTCTTATTCCTCCTTTAACTTTTTCAGGATATCGCACAAAAAACGGCATACGCATCGACTCATCATACATCCATCTTTTATCAATATAATCATGTTCACCCAACATAAAACCTTGATCACCAGTATATACAATAATGGTGTTATCCAATAATTTTTCCTCTTCTAAGTAGTCTAATAATCGTTTAATATTATCATCAACTCCTTTTACACAGCGCAAATATTTTTTTAAATAATCTTGATATACTTTACTTGTATATTCTTTTTCTGAAGGATCCATTTTCCATTTCACCATTTCTTCTTGCCCAATATCTTTAGCATTTCGATATTGTTTATAAATGGTGCTATCATTCCAATAAATATTCATGGCTTGATTACGAATAACATTTCTATGTGATACGGAGGATCCAATAATTCTTGTTAATGAATCATTTTTTCCTCGAATCGCTTCCGAACCATGGTTAGCTATTTCATACAAACTTTTTGGCTCTGGGATAAAAGTTTCTGCTAGATATTCTTCATATCTCGGGGCATATTCAAAATCATCGTGAGGTGCTTTAAAGTGATGCATCAAAAAAAATGGTTTGTTTGGATCTCGCTTATTTTTCAAATAATCTAATGTAGCATCGGTAATCATATCTGAAGAATGTCCCTTAGTATAAACAGTATTTTGAGGCCATGGTTTTTCTCCTTGAACTCTGAACTCGGGATCGAAATATTTTCCTTGACCCGGTAATACTTGGTAATAATCGAAAGCAGCTGGTTCGTGGTGTAGGTGCCATTTACCTACAATAGCGGTTTGATATCCTAATTTTTTCATTTCTATAGGAAGAAACTGCTTTTCTGGAGAAATAGAACCTTCTAAATCAATTACGCCATTCAACTGTGCTCGTTGACCCGTAATAATTGCCGCTCTACTAGGAACACAAATTGCATTATTAACAAATGCATTGTCAAAAATTATTCCTTCGTTAGCTAACTTATCTAAATTAGGTGTAGGGTTTAATGATGCCAACCGACTGCCATAAATTCCAAAACCTTGAGTAGTATGATCATCGGTCATAATGTAGATTATGTTGGGTTTTTGCACTTCTGCTTTTTCTTCTTCTTCACATGAAAATAAAATCCAACTAATAAAAATTGGAATGATTATTTTAAATTTTAACTTCATCGGTTTGGTTTAAGTTTATTTTGATTTCAAATGATAAAATGACTTTTAATTTTAAAGGTTTGTCATTGTTACACCCGTTCTAATTTTATTGGTGGTGTTCTGTTCGCATTCCATTGACATATGTACAGATTTTTATCTTCATCTACACAAACATCATGACCATGTAGAATTGGCTTATGTTTTAATTGAAATGATTTTTGTAAAACTCCTTTAGAATACTCGGGTGCTGTACCCCCTGGATTAGAGACTACAATATCACCTTCTAAAATAGTTACAAATCCAGTATGGTCTTGCCAATCAGTTTTGCCAATTTTTGGTTGAGACCAACAAACGCCAGCATAAAGATTATTATCATCGAAAACAGGTCTACAAACTTGCATATTGGGTAAATGAATCGTCTTTATATATTTCCCATCTAGAGAAAAGAATTTAAAACATTGTTCATTTCGTGAGGTACAAACTACCATTGGATTCTTGGAATCGCGATAATCAATAGCGACACCATGGGCATTGGATAAATTATAATTTTCATCGGTATTCTCCTTGCCACCCCAATGTCTAATGTACTCCCCTTTGGAATTGTATTGAATGATATAATCTGAACCATAACCATCTGCAACATAAATATCACCATTCGGACCAATTGCGACTTCTGTAGGCCTAAATGGATCTCCTGGTTCATATATACCAATGGTCTGCGGGTGGCCTATATCAAAAACAACTTTACCTTCTATTGTTGTTTTAGAAACACGACCATTATGAGAAACCCATTTACCAGCTTTATTTAAATACCATCCAGAATCTGTTAGATACAGAAAATCTTCTCCTCCTTCGTCATTTATTGTTAGTCCATGGCCACCAGGATATGAAGTTCCCCAATAGTCTATAAGCTTACCTGATTTATCAAATATTAGGATGTTGTTTTGTGGATGATCACCAATCATAATTAATCGCCCTTTACTATCAATAACCATTTCATGACAATTTAATAGTGGCGTTGAAGTACCAATCTGTGCCCAATCACGCACCATTTTATATCTATAATCACCATGGCCAATAATTTCCTCTTCTTGTTTTGGTTTCTTAATAGTATGGAAACCAAATGATGGTGAAGTGGTCAATGTCAAACCTGCTAAAGTTGTTTTTTTTATAAAGTCCCTTCTATTTTTCATCTTTTATTCACTAATTGGCAAAAAACATCCTACTATTATAGTAGATTCTTAAATATAAATTATGTTTACAATTCTGGGGGATATTTAGTCTAGACACAAACTAGACAAGTCTATTAATGCTTGGAAATAAGACATATCTAAGCTGAAACAAAATGTTTTAGATTTAATTGAAGTTTTATTGCAAACAGAATTAATTCTGAACAATCGTTTAAAATATAAAACTCGCCGCAAAAATCATTAGTGCTGCAGAGCAGCCAACAACTAATGTTCCTAGTGTGTAAACACGATATCCAGTTTTTACATCAATTCCGGAGAATTGTGTCAATAGCCAAAATCCGCTATCATTAGCATGCGAAACAACCATAGCCCCTGCTCCAATTGCAGCTACAACTAGAGCTTTATCTATTTCAGTTTCAAACCCTAGAGTAGCTAATATTGGTGCAACAATTGATGCTGTTGTTATTAAAGCTACAGTAGAGGAACCTTGCGCTGTTTTAATTGCAGCACATAATAAAAAAGGTAACCATATACCTAAATTGGCTCCGGATAATGCATCAGCCATTACTGTTGCAATACCACTCTTTTGAAGAATAGTTCCAAAAATTCCTCCAGCCCCTGTAATTAAAATAATATTAGATGCATCCATAAGTGCTTTACCAACCCATCCTGTAGTGGACAACATTTCTTTATCAAATTTCTTAGGCAACATAAAGGCGAAGAACATTCCTATAATTAGTGCCACAACCGGCGAACCTATAAAGGAGATAAATTTAACCCAACCCAATTCTTGATCAGCTTCACTAATATTAAATTCCATCAAGGACTTCCCGACAATTAATAAAATAGGTATTAAAATAGGTAAGAATGATTTAAATGCACTTGGTGCTTGTTTTACTTTTTCTTCAATTTCTTCATCTGACAAAGCCGGATTTGGATCAATGTATTTTTTCTGACCCATTTTTTTACAATAGATAATGGCAACAATTAAAGAAAGCACACCAATAATAAGTCCAATTAACATTACTAATCCAATATCAGCTCCAATTATTCCAGCTGCGGCTATGGGGCCTGGTGTTGGTGGCACAAGTACATGTGTAATCATTAAACCTAGTAACAAAGCGGTAGCAGTACCTACTATAGATAGGCCAGCCTTTTTTGTTAAACTTTTATTCAATGGATTAAGAATAATAAATCCACTATCAGCAAATACAGGAATAGATACTATAAAACCTACAATGCCCATAGCTTCATGAACACGTTTTTTTCCTATGATTTTTAAAACAACTTCTGCCAATTTAAAAGCGCCACCTGTTTGTTCAAGAAATGCCCCTATTATTACTCCAAGAATAATTACGATTCCAATTTTTCCTAAAGTAACCCCAAATCCATCATTAATAGATTCTACTAACGTTGCCAATGACATTTCTGAAAAAAGCGCAAAGAAAATAGCTGCTCCTAATAATGCCAAAAATGGATGAACATTATATTTAGCAGTAAGTATAATTATAATTAGCACGCTTAAAATAAGCAGTAAAATTGAAATCATGGTAGTTGATTGTTAAGTTGGTATTATATAGTTGTGAGCTCCTTTTCAGAAAACAAAGCCTAACAAGTTATCATCTTTATATTTCATAGCAAAATACATCAACCAACAATTTTGTCAGTTGCATTTTAAAAATGCATTTATATTGATTTAAATACGAAACTATTTATCCAAATTCTCCATCCAGTCAAAAAGTCGTTCGGTCCATCCTCTTAAATAAACATCATTACGAGCAAGGCCAAATCCATGACCTCCTTTAGGGTAAATATGCATTGTTGCTTCTACCCCATTATCATGTGCAGCATTAAAAAACAATATACTATTTGCTACGGGTACAGAAGTATCATCCGCAGCATGAATCAGCAAAGTGATAGGAGTATTTTCAGATACCTGTAACTCGTTGGAAAAATGCTTTTCCAAATCAGGATCAATTGTTTCACCTAACAAGTTTTTTTCTGATCCAGAATGTTTTGTTGTTTGGGTGAATGTAATTACCGGATATATTAAAGCCATAAAATCTGGTCGCGCATCTTGATGATCGATTGCATCAATTGGTTCATACACCTTTTCGTTAAAATGCGTGCCAAGTGTTGAAGCCAAATGACCACCTGCAGAGAAACCCATGATGCCAATTTTATTAGAATCGATGTTATATTCCGAAGCATTACTTCGCACTATTCTAATTGCTCGTTGTGCATCAATTAAGGGCACATTATATTTCTCTATTTGAGACACAGATGATGGTAATCGATGTTTTAACACAATACCAGCAATACCTTTGCTGTTTAAGAATTTGGCAATATCAGTACCTTCCGATTCAAAAGATAAATGATGATATCCTCCACCAGGGAAAATCAACATTGCCTGTCCTGTTGCCGTTTTTTTTGATGGCAAATAAATATTAATTGTAGGTTCTTGAATAGTTTCTATTCTTAATACATCCCTCTTTGTGCGAACTTCCTTTTCATTAGATAAAACGTGATTGGGCATTTTATCCTTTGGCCATAGAGGAACAATAGCACTTTGCGAAGTAGCCTTAAAAGTTATCATTAAAATTGCACACAGAATTAAATAAAAGCTTTTCATTTTTACAAGAAGTGCTTTAATGGTGGTTTGAATTATTAATGAATTCCATAATTAAGTCTATTTTAAATTCTCCATCCAGTCAAAAAGTCGTTCGGTCCATCCTCTTAAATAAACATCATTACGAGCAAGGCCAAATCCATGACCTCCTTTAGGGTAAATGTGCATTGTTGCTTCTACCCCATTATCTTGAGCAGCATTAAAAAACAATATACTATTTGCTACGGGTACAGAAGTATCATCCGCAGCATGAATCAGCAAAGTGGTAGGAGTATTTTCAGTTACCTGTAACTCGTTGGAAAAATGCTTTTCCAAATCAGGATCAATTGTATCACCTAACAAGTTTTTTTCTGATCCAGAATGTTTTGTTGTTTGGGTGAATGTAATTACCGGATATATTAAAGCCATAAAATCTGGTCGTGCATCTTGTTGATCAATTGCATCAATTGGTTCATATACCTTTTCGTTAAAATGCGTGCCAAGTGTTGAAGCCAAATGACCACCAGCAGAGAAACCCATGATGCCAATTTTATTAGAATCTATATTATATTTCGAAGCATTACTTCGCACTATTCTAATTGCTCGTTGTGCATCAATTAAGGGCACATTATGCTTTTCTTTTTGAGAAATTGAAGACGGTAATCTATTCTTAACAACAATACCAGCTATACCTTTACTATTTAAAAATTTTGCAATATCAGTTCCTTCCCAGTCATAAGCCAGAATACGATAACCACCACCAGGAAATATCAACATTGCTTGTCCTGTTGCTGTTTTCTTCGATGGCAAATAAACTTCTATCGTTGGCTCTTGAACTTTAGCGATTCTAAGTATATCTTTATATACATGTTCTTCGTTTTCATCAGATGCTATTCTGTTTGGAATTTTATCTTTTGGCCATAATGGCATAATTGTGTCTTGCGAATTTACCGTTGTTGTCATCATGATAAAGGCACATAAAACTGGTAATACATATTTCATTTGTTGTTGGTTTTTATTAATTACAATTCCACTTAAAATTAGCAATTTTATCTTTATGGGAGCCTTGTAGATTATAGTGCCACCATTCGGTTCGTGTAGACCAAAAACCATGTTTCTCCATAGTTTCTTTCAATAATTTTCTATTGTCTAAAATTTCCTTTGGAAGGTCAAAATTATCGAGGTAAGCCCTTTTACCGAAGTAATCAAAATCAGTACCCATATCTAATTCTTCACCATCTAAAGTAACCAGAGTTATGTCTACCGCCCCACCTTTATTATGAATAGATCCTTTCTTTGGATTCGCCACATACTGCGGATTGGGTACTATAGCCCACATCTTGTATTGCACAGAGTTCGGGCGATAACAATCGTAAAATTTTATTTTAACACCAGATTTTTTAAATGCTGCGTTTGCCTTTAATAAGGCTTTTACAGTTTTAACTCGGGTATAACATTCTGCGCAATCGTAAACTTTTTCTTTTAAAAAATTATTATCGGTAGCATATCGCATATCAAAAGCAAAACCGTCACTAAAATCTGCCAAACGTACAAATGTGGTATCTGCTAGGTTTTCAAATGTTCGAAAAACCTTTTTTACTTCTTTAATTTCATTTGGCTGTGCCTCCTTTACATCTATTTCTTGTGAATTTGGGTCATTCACCTTTTCTTGTTTTGAATTATTCTTACAAGCATTAAAAAACAGAATTACAATACCTACAACAATTAACTTTTTCATGCAACGACTGCTATTATTTATTTATCCTACAGCCTATGAAGATAGCCATATTTTTTATCTCAACACATATAAATTAAGTCTCAAAATTTTAAAAACATTATGATATTATATGCAAAACGCTTATTTTCAAACAGCTCAATACCAAACTATATCAAAATGAAAAAGTTTCCTTTTTTACTCATTTTAATAATTCTAATAACCTCCTGTAAGGAAAAATCTCAAGCGGTAAAAATTACTGAATCCAAGAAACCTAACATCATTTTAATAATGAGTGACGATCAAGGTTGGGGCGATTTAAGTTTTAGTGGTAATAGCAATTTAAAGACACCTAATATTGATGCCTTAGCAACAAACGGAGTTTCGTTTGAAAACTTCTATGTTCAACCCGTATGTTCTCCAACACGAGCAGAATTATTAACTGGTAGATATGCCACTAGATCTGGCGTTTACAGCACTTCTGAGGGCGGCGAGCGAATGAATATTGATGAAACAACATTAGCAGAAGTCCTAAAACAAGCAGGTTATCGAACAGCGGCTTATGGCAAGTGGCATAATGGAATGCAACCACCTTATCATCCAAATGCTCGAGGTTTCGATGATTATTACGGTTTTACTTCAGGCCACTGGGGTAATTACTTTAGTCCAATGTTGGAGCACAATGGTAAAATTGTAAAAGGTGAAGGTTTTCTAGTTGATGATTTAACGAACCATGGAATACAGTTTATCGAAAAAAACAAAGAGTCTCCATTTTTTTTATATCTGCCTTATAATACTCCACACGGTCCCATGCAAGTTCCAGACGCCTATTGGAAAAACTTCAAGGATAAAGATTTAAAAATGAAATACCACGGAGATGAAAAGGAAGATGAAAATTATAGCAAAGCTGCGCTTGCTATGGTTGAAAATATAGATTACAATGTTGGGCGTCTTTCTGAAACACTTAAAGATTTAGATCTAGAACAAAATACAATTATAATTTATCTATCAGACAATGGTCCGAATGGTTATCGTTGGAACGGTGGAATGAAAGGTAAAAAAGGATCCACCGATGAGGGTGGTGTTCGTACACCATTTTTTATGCAGTGGAAAGGGACAATTCCATCTGGCACTAAAATAAATACTATTGCCGGAGCGATAGACCTACTTCCTACCCTAACAACGTTAACCGGCAGTGAATACGCCAGTAGTAAACCTTTAGACGGGATAGACTTATCTTCTTTAATTTTCGATAATACTAAAAAAATGGCTGATCGTATTATAATAAATCATTGGAGTAATAAAACTAGTATTCGAACTCAGAATTATCGTTTAGATCATAAAAACAAGCTATTTGATATGATAAATGATCATGGTCAAACAGCAGATATTTCATCAATTAATAAACAGTTAACTGATTCACTTATAAAATTAAAATCAAATTGGCTTTCAGAAACTTTAAATTTGACAGCAGAGACCGATAATAGAGCAATCACTCTTGGTCACCCTGATTATGTATACACTCAAATTCCAGCTCGAGACGGTATTCCGCATGGAAATATAAAACGAAGTAATCGTTGGCCAAACTGTTCATTTTTCACCAATTGGAAAAGTACTGAAGATTTTATTACTTGGGATGTTGAAGTATTAGTCAATGGTACATTTGAAGTTGAACTTTATTATACCATGAAACCTGAAAATTCTGGTTTTAAAATAGAATTACACCATGGTAATCAATCACTATCATCTAAAATCTCAGAACCACATGACCCACCTTTAACAGGCATGGAAAATGATCGAGTGATTAGAACGCAATCTTATGTAAAAGATTTTAAACCTCAAATTCTTGGTACCATCGACCTTAAAAAAGGAAGAAGTTTACTGACACTTAAGGCAAACGAAATAGTAGGAGGTAACGGAATAGATGTTCGTCTTTTAATGTTTAAAAGAGTAGAATAATTACTCGACAGAATATTCTAATACATCACTATCTGTATATCCAATTCGTTCTGCTTTTGCAACAAAAGGTATATCTTTTGATAGTGGATTATCATAAACTTTCCAAATTGAATCATTTGGTTGTTTCCAAACAATTGTAGCATCTTTTTTAGGCGGTATAATAGCTATTCCCTCACTTGTTTTTTCAATTTGCAAGTGCTTTAATACCGGTTGTTTCCCTTTTGGTAGCCACTTGTCAATCAACTGTTTTTCAGGATACTCACCAAGATCATGTGAATCAATGATCCATTTATCCAAAACATTTCTAAAAAGAACCAGAGTATCTTTTAATTCTGGTAATAAAGCAAGATTATGCAATTCATAAGGATCACTTTTTAAATCATACAATTCCTCAGCTGGCTTAGAACTATTGAGCCAAAAAGCTTGTTGCTTATTTAAAGTACCTTCTTTAAACATTCTACGCAATTCTCGCATCATTGGCATTTGTTCGCGATAGGCAACTGGTAATGCATGCGATAATTTAACATTATAACTTTTAATATACTTATATCTTTCTGATCGTACTGCTCTTAACCTATCATAAACTCCATCAAACCGATCGGATGTATGAAAAGTATATTTAGCTTTTTCCTTTGCCACAAAATCTCCAAATTGCGCTTTTCCCTGCATCACTTTGGGTGGTTCTATACCTGCGAGAGAAAGAACGGTTGGCGCATAATCAATAAAACTAATTAAACGGTCATCAGAAGTTCCTGCATTTTTATTTTTAGGAAATTTAATTACCAAGGGCACTAAAACTCCTGAGTCATATAAAGCGCGTTTATGTCTCGGAAAAGGTCCTCCGTGATCTCCATAAAAGAAGATTATTGTATTTTCATATAATCCATCTTCTTTTAAATCTGCTATCACTTCCCCTATTTGATTATCTAGTCTTCTGAGGTTACTGTAGTTAACAGCAAGGTCATGACGTACACTATCTGTATCAGGAAAATATGGTGGTACCGGAACATCTTTCGGATTAACAAACAATGAATCTTTTCCACGTTTCCAAATTTGAGATTCATGACAAACACTATAATTAAATACAGTAAAAAAAGGTTGATCCCCTTTTCGTTTCCTCCAGTGAGTATTGGCACTACTTTCGTCCCAAGCTGCATCTGTCTTTTCGAAATTATAATCTTCTTTAGGCCCATTAGCTGTATAATATCCTTTCTTGCGCAAGTACTCTGTAAACATTTTTACTCCTTCTGGTACAATAGGAGAATAACTTGGAATTTCTAAGTTTGGGTAAGGACGTTCACCTACTCCTCTCCAAGGAGCATGAGTACGCATATTATGCGTGCCTAGCGTTGATGGGTACATACCTGTTATTAAGGCACTTCTTGCTGGTGCACAAACTGGTACGGGTGCTACCGCATTGGTAAATTTCACTCCGTCGCTTGCCAGTGATTCTAGATTTGGCAATGAAATAGTAGTATCGCCATACATTGGAAACCAATCGGGAGATTGATCTTCAGCTACCAACCACACAATATTTGGTGGTTTTTTAACTTCGTCTTTCTCCTTATTTTTTTCCGCTGTACAGCTAACAAGTAAAATAGCTATTAATATAAAACTTAATCTCATGAATAGTGGTTTGGCAATACCTCTAAAATACAAAATTAGATAGCAAGCAGTAAGGGCTTCTAGAATAAATTTTAGAAGCCCTTTAATGCAAAGAATATTTGAAAAATTATAGTGCTAAAACAGTGAAAAATAATAAATTCCCTTACTCTAATCCTTTGACAAACTCCACACTTTTTGGCGCTTGCTCTTTAACCCGAGACGATTCATCTTCAATAAACATAAAATCAATATTCATTTTTTTTGCTTCAGCAACAATCGCTTCAATATCAATTTGACCAGTACCTAAAACAACATTCGTCTCTACATCTGCACTTCCATTTTGGTTTCCAGGTGTACCTTTTTTACAATCTTTAAGGTGCATCAATTTAAATTCTTTTGGATATTTTCGCAACCATGTTATCGGATCTTGGCCAGGATGTGCAAACCAATATACATCCATTTCAAAATCAAAATAAGTGGAGTTTTTTATCATATGGTCAATCAAAAACTCATCTTTATAAGGTCTAAATTCATATCCATGCGGGTGGTAGGCTAAAGTAACACCTTCTTTGGCAAACAATTTTCCCGCTTTATTAAATACTGCAATAGCATTTTCTGTATCTGCAAGTGTAAATTCATTGCCATTATGAGGTATCCAAAAACAAACTGCATACTTTGCGCCATAAGCTTTAGCTCTTGCTAATACCGTTTCAGGTGCATCTCTTAAATCATCAAATGAGCCACTTACACTTACCATATTTAACTCATTTTCAGCTAGCATTGCTTTATATTCTTTCATTGAATAATCGTAAGTACCATCATTCCCATCTTCTAAATTATGAATTCCCCATTCCTTAATCTTAGCAAAAGTACCAGGAACATCTTTAGGAAATTCATTTCGCAAACTATACAATTGCAAACCTAACTGTGGTTCTTTAAGTCCATATAAATAAGTAAGACTTTGTGGTATTTGATTTATCACATCTGTAGATTCATCCTCAATAAAAAGATATTCAATACCCATTGCTTTAGCTTCAGCAACTGTCCCCGCAATATCGACCTGACCAGTTCCTAACACTACATTAGAATCATCATCTTCACTGCCCGTATTATTTCCTTCAATACCATGTTCCATATCTTTTAGGTGCATTAACGTAAATTTACTTGGATATTTTTTCATCAACGCCAAAGGATCTGCTCCCCCATGATGTGCCCAAAAAACGTCTAATTCGAAAGTGAAATCAGTTGCATTTTGCGCCATATAATCAAATAAAGTACCCTTTTTATAGGGTCTAAATTCATATCCATGCGGATGATAGGCTAAGGTGATTCCATTTTCTTTTAACAATTTTCCAGAAGTATTAAAAACCTTTGTAGCATGTTTCGTTTCCTTTAATGCCCATTCATTCCCTTTATGAGGAACCCAAGCACACATTACATACTTGGCTCCATATTCTTTTGCAGTGGCAATAACTTTTTCTGGATTATTCTCTAAATCTTCAAAACTTGCCCCTATACTAACCATATGCAAATTATAGTCTTCTAACATTTGTTTATAGGCATCCATTTCTAATCCATAAGTTCCACCACCTTCAATTTTAGTAATTCCCCAATCTTGAATTTGTTGTAATGTACTCGGTAAATCTTTCTTAAATTGATTTCGCAAACTATACAATTGCAATCCTATTTCTTGAGCGTTCAAAGAAACTGAGAAAGCAACGACTAATATGAGCGTTGTAATATTTTTCATTGTGCGTAGTTTATTAAGTGTTCTTAAATATAGGTTTAATTAATAAATCCGTCAGGTTATTTTTTAAACAAAAAAAACACCTCTCAATTTCTAAAAATAATTTAGCTATAGAGAGGTGTTACTATTTTAATCAAAAATACTAGGTAAGTAAATTACCCTCATCATCCCATGTCGCAATTGTACCACGAGTACTTTGATCAATACATTTTGCAATCCATTCAGGATCATACGCCACACCATGCTGATCTAAAACATCTTGTGGAACACCATCCCATACATTGGGTGAATTACCTTTATAACCTAAATCTGCAATACCAACTTTAGAAGTATAATAACCCGTAACTGTTAAACCACGCATCATATAGAAAAATTGTATTTCTAACGGTTGATCATCCAATGGTTTCTCCGTATCATGCCAACAGATTTGATCACAGATTTCTTTTTTCTGTTCAAGACTAGCTGATTTAAATTCAACTCCATAATCCGTATTACTTTTATGATCTAGCCACATTAAACCACCTAATAAAATAGGTCCCATTGATGGAATATCTTTACCCATAAATTCAACAAGGTCAGGAACTCCAGCTTCAATAGGGCCACCATGCGGTTCTTGTGGAGGTAATATTACTACACTTAAAGCAGCAATCGTTTCCATCTCGTGCTCATTAAATAATTGCTGAGCATTAAGTAGTTCAATTCGCTTAAGTTCTGCCGGCGTTCTTCCAAAATACTTTTCACTGCTTGCAGAAATGGCCTCATCAACAGCTACTTCACTTTCGTTTTTACAACTGTTTAATGCGATACCAGAAGTAGCAGCCCCAGCACCTAAAATTAAAGTCTGTATACTTTTTCTTCTATCCATAACTTATATGTTTTGTGCTTTTAATTGTTCGATAATATAATCTGATGCTCTCCAAGAAAGTGCCATAATTGTCCAAGTACAGTTTTTATCAGCTTGTGATACAAATACTCCAGCATCAACTATAAATACATTATCTACATCGTGCATTTGATTAAACTTATTGGTAACAGAAGTTTTTGGATCATCACCCATTCTTGTAGTTCCTACTTCGTGAATAATCTCACCTGGTTTATGAAGACCGTAATCTTGATCTTTACCTGGTTTTTCACTTAACGGTACTCCGCCCATATTATGAATAATCTCTTCAAAAGTCTCATGCATATGTTTTGCTTGAGCTCTTTCATAATCAGACCAATGATAATTAAATTTCAAAACTGGAATACCAAATTGATCTACAGTTGTAGGATCAATTTCGCAATAGTTATTTATATCTGCCAAACCTTCACCTCTACCACCGAAACCAACTACTGAACCATAATATTTCTTAACATCGTCTCTTAAACTATCGCCATAACCACCTGGCTTTAATCCTAGATATTTATTTAAACCATTAGTATCATAACTAAATCCATAGGTCGGTTGACTCATTCCACCCCAGACCTCAATATGGTAACCACGCGGGAAGTTCAATTTGGAATTGTCGCCCCACCATGGAGAATATACGTGCATACCTCCTACACCATCTTCGTTATATGAGGTTTTTCTATTCATTAATCCAGGTACTAATCCAGACGCACTAGCACCTGTAGAATCATGCAAATATTTACCAATAACATTACTACTATTTCCTAAACCGTTAGGATGTTGCTTGCTTTTTGAATTTAAAAGAATACGCGCTGTACTACAGGCTGAAGCGGCCAAAACAACAACTTTAGCTTTCAATTTATATTCTTTTCTATCGTCCTTACTTATGTACGATACACCAGTGGCTTTTCCTTCCGCATTAGTTGTAACTTCACGTACCATAGAGTTCACGAAGATTTTTACTTTTCCTCCACTTTTTTGTGCTGGAAAAATTAGACAGCTACCTGCTGAAAAATCAGCATAAACAGAACAAGAACGTCCACATTGTCCACAATAAAAACAAACACCACGGTCTTCGTTAATTTTCTTGGTTAACATTGAAAGTCTTCCTGGAATTACAGGAATCCCCGATTTCTTAGCGCCATCTATATAAAAAAGTTCGTGTAATCTTGGTTTTGGAGGAGGCAGAAAAAAACCATCTGGATCATTTTCACGCCCTTCATTAGTTCCAAAAACACCAACTAATTTGTCTAGTTTATCATAATATGGTTTTACATCATCATAACCAATAGGCCAATCGTCACCATGGCCATCGCGAGTTTTTCCTTTAAAATCTTTAGGTCCGAAACGTAAAGAAATTCGTCCCCAGTGGTTTGTTCGCCCCCCTAACATTCTAGATCTCCACCATTTAAATTCAGTACCTTCTGCATGGGTATACGGCTCACCTTCTACTTCCCAATCTCCCCAAGACATATCGTGCCCACCAAAAGCGCGGTCTGTACCTGCGAACCTTCTAGGCGACTCATATGCCCATTTTAATTGAGTTTGAGTTACGGGATCAGCAGGATCAAAAAATGGTCCAGCTTCTACAATTGCAATATTCAAACCGGCATCTGCCAATTGCTTGGTGGCCATACCACCTCCTGCTCCTGAGCCTACAATAATTACATCATAAACCTCTGCGGATTCTTTTATTTGCATAATTTAATATTTGATTTCTTTTGGTAGTTTGTTTAATGGGATAAGTTACTTTTTTCTATAATAAAACAAAAGCAAAATATCATTCTATTTAATAACGACTAATACATAATATATTGGATATTGGTATCCTTAAAAATTTGCTAATTGTTGCAAGGCCTCTTCTACAGTAGCAACAGGAAGTTTACAAGTTGTGTTCTGGCATACATAAATTAAGGTGTCATCTTTAGCAAATCTACCTTCGAAAAGTGGAAGATTACTTTTTTCACTACTCCCAACCAACAACACATTTGGTATATTTTTTACTTGTAATTGCTGTAATAATACCTCTGCATTATTTCCAACCACAGCAATTTCATAAAACGGATAGGCAGTATTCAAAAGCAACGCATTCCATTTAGAATAACTTGGTGCGCTATCAGTGATAGAAGGTAACATAGATGAAAGCATACTTTTAGATTTTTTCATCATATCTGTATTATATACCAAATGCCCCAATTTAAAAAGGTTATGTGCCATTTCGGCATTTGGTGATGGCAAAACTCCATCATCTGTTTTTATAATTTTTGCAATTAATTCCTCTCCTTCATTATATTTAAACATTCCTGTTTCAGCATCAGAATATTTTTCTATTGCACTGGCATTTAATTTTTGTGCAAGTTCTAAATATTCTGTTATCATAGTTGTTCCATACAAACTTAAAGTTGCGTCCACCAAAAAAGCATAATCTTCTAAAAACCCTTCCTTACGCTGACTACCTTTTTTAAAAGTATGTACCAAATCACCATCATTAAAACTATTTTTTTTAATAAATTCTAATATTGAAGTAGCCATTTTTAAATGTTCTTTCTCACCAAATGCTTCATAAGCATTTACAAGTCCATTTATTAAAAGTGCATTCCAAGATGTAATTATTTTATCATCACTACGAGGTCTAACACGCTCATTTCTTGCATTCAATAAGGGTTCATTCCAGTTATTTTTTATTTCATCCAGTTCTTTTATGGATAAATTATTCTGCTTAATAAATACATCGTCAACTTCTGATTTATGCAACACAAAATTTCCTTCTTCCCATTCTGCAGCAGTATTTATATTATAATATGAAGCAAAAAGTTCAAAATCATTTTTTAAAATCGATTTTAGCACCTCAATCTTCCAAACATAAAATTTACCTTCTTCACCTTCACTATCAGCATCTATGGCAGCATGATAACCTCCATTGGCATCTTTCATTTCTCGTTGTAAAAAAGAAATTGTTTGCATAACAGCATTCTTATAAGCTGGTTTTTTGAAAATCTTATATGCCTTTGAATACAGCTCAATTGCCTGTGCATTGTCATATAGCATTTTTTCAAAATGAGGTACTTTCCATTTGTTATCTGTACTGTATCTAAAAAACCCACCTGCAATATGATCGTAGATACCTCCGAGCAAAATCTTATCTAATGTATTCTCTACATGTATTTTAGCTTCTTTATCATCAGTCAGTTCTGCATAATCCAAAAGGAAATTAAGATTAGAAGGCAACATAAATTTTTGTTGGCCTAGTTCTCCTCCAAAATCAGAGTCCCATTCTAATTTCCATTTAGCAACACTCGAATTAACCACATCACTTGTTAGCGATTCAAAATCATTAGAAGGCTGTATTAAATTAACTTCGGCAATTCCTTCAGCTACCATATCTGAATACTCAGCAGCTTTCTTTGGATCTTTATTGTACATATCACTAATTTTAGTGAGTACTTCAGTCCATTGTTCCTTTGTATGGTAAGTACCACCATACAAAGGCTTACCATTAGGCAAAGTAATTACATTTAATGGCCAGCCACCATTACCATTAATTAATTGTACTGCGGTCATATATACCTGATCAACATCTGGTCTTTCCTCGCGATCTACTTTAATATTGATGAAATTTTCATTCATCACCTTAGCTACTTTTTCATCTTCAAAAGTTTCCTCCTCCATTACATGACACCAATGACAACTGGAATATCCAATACTAATCAAAACCAGTTTATTTTTCACTTCAGCTTCTTTTAAAGCTTCAGGACTCCATGATCTCCAATTAACTGGATTATGTGCGTGTTGTAATAAATAGGGACTAGTTTCATTAACCAACGCATTTGTGAACTTATGTGATTCATTTACATTCTTAGTTGTTTTTTCCTGACAAGTGGCAAAAACAAACAAAAACAAACATGAAAAAACTAATGTTACTTTTTTTATCAAAATCAAAACTTAATTATAAGAGTTGACTAAAATAGTACTTTGTACACGTAACATGGCAAAGGATTTAAAATTTAAGACTTCATTACAAGTATTAAATTTATAATTCCATGAAAAATTGTAATTTGATAAACTGATTAAAAACATCAAAAAAAATCGCTCTTAACATGAAACTTAACAACAAAAACAATAGTCGTCGCAATTTTATAAAAGGAACAACTGCGGCAATAGCTTTAAGCTCATTAGGCACTTATGCTTTTGAATATGGCCCGAAAGACAAACCATGGCGGGTGGGTTTAATTGGTTGTGGTTGGTATGGTAAAAGCGATTTATTTCGATTAATACAGGTTGCAAATATTGATATTGTTTCCCTTTGCGATCCTGACAATGATATGCTAACTGAAGCAGCAGAACTAGTACAGCAAAGACAACGGACAAAGAAAAAACCTAAAATATTTAACGATTATCGTGAAATGTTAGCTAAGAAAAACTTAGATATTGTTTTAATTGGATCACCTGACCATTGGCATGCATTGCAAGGAATTGAAGCAATGAAATCTGGAGCACATGTTTATCTCCAAAAACCCATTAGTGTTGATGTAATTGAAGGCGAGGCACTAGTTGCAGCTGCAAAGAAATATAACAAAGTAATTCAGGTAGGAATGCAACGGCGTAGTACTCCCCATTTAATAGATGCCAAGAAAAATATTGTTGATGCCGGACTTTTAGGGAAAGTATCTCATATAGAAATGTGTTGTTATTACCATATGAGAGATAAAGGAAATAGACCAATTATTGAAGTCCCTGAGAGTTTTGATTACGACCTATGGACTGGCCCTGCACCATTGAGAGAATTTGACGGAATTCCACATCGGAGATGGCGTGCATTTATGGAATATGGAAATGGTATAGTTGGTGATATGTGTGTTCATATGTTTGACACTGTTAGATGGATGGTAGATTTAGGTTGGCCAAAAAGAGTTAATTCTTACGGAGGTATTTATGTACAAAAAGAAGCAAAAGCAAATATTTCCGATACCCAAACAGCCATTTTTGAATATGAAGAACTCAACTGTATTTGGGAACATCGTTCTTGGGGCACACCTGCAGATCCGGAATATCCTTGGGCCTTTAAAATTTATGGTGACAAAGGCACTTTACTAGGTAGCGTTCATAAATATGATTTTATTCCTCAGGGCGATGGGGAAAAAATCCATAGAGATGTGGTTTACGAACGTGAAAAATATCCAGAAGATTTAACAGAAAAAGGTATGGAACTTCATGTAGCGCCAGCAACAAGAGGTCATATGATAGATTTTCTAGAAGCTATCGAAAATAACGCATCAACTGTTGCTTCTATTGAGCAAGGTCATATTTCAGCGGCCAGTTGTATTCTTGCAAATATGTCAATGAAATTAGGGCGTCCTTTAATTTATGACCCTATGAGTATGACTGTAACAGGTGATTCTGAAGCAACTGAATTATTAACACGTAAATATCGTGGACCATGGGTACATCCCCATCCTGATTCCGTATAAATATGTCAGAAAAAATAAGCCTTTTAGAATGCCAGAAACGTATTGCACCATATATTCATAAAACCCCCGTATTAACATCACAAGCCCTTAATGAAATTGTAGGTGCCCAATTATTTTTCAAATGTGAAAATTTTCAACGCATGGGTGCTTTTAAAATGCGCGGAGCAACCAATGCAATTTTACAATTGAGTGAAGCTCAAAGACACAAAGGTGTGGTTACACATTCTTCAGGAAATTTTGCACAAGCGGTTTCTTTAGCAGCAAAAAGTGTAGGTATTTCTGCTGATATTGTTATGCCGACAAATGCGCCCGAAGTAAAACAAAATGCCGTAAGAGGTTATGATGGTAAAATAACATTTTGCGAACCAACATTAAAAGCGCGTGAAAATGCTGCCCAAAAAATAGTGAATGAAAAAGGAGCAACATTTATTCATCCTTCAAATGATATGGATGTTATAAATGGAAATGCTACTGTAGCTATGGAACTATTAGAGGAACATCCAGATTTGGATTACATTTTTGCACCTGTTGGTGGAGGAGGTTTACTTGCTGGCACTGCCCTAGCTGGATATTACCTTGGCGATAACTGTATTGCAATTGGTGCTGAACCTGCTGAAGCTGACGATGCTTATCGCTCTGTATTAAGTGGTAAAATAGAACTAAACGAGAGTGCAAATACAATTGCCGATGGCTTAAGAACAACTTTAGGCTCTATTAACTTTCCAATTATACAAAAACATATTAATGTAATAGTTACAGTATCTGAAGACGAAATAATTAACGCTATGAAATTAATTTGGGAGCGCATGAAAATTATTGTGGAACCTTCAAGTGCAGTAGCTTTGGCAGCGGTCATAAAATCACAAAATAAAATTCATAATCAAAAAGTAGGAATACTTATTTCTGGAGGTAATGTAGATTTAAAAAATCTCCCCTTTTAAAAAAGACAAAATGAACAAACAAATACTTTTAGCAAAACGCCCGGAAGGCCTACCTGACCCATCTACTTGGAAGTTAGTTTCTACAGGAATTCCAGAACCTTTAGAAGGAGAGTTTTTAATTCAACAGCATTATATTTCCTTAGATCCCGCCATGCGTGGTTGGCTAAAAGATCGTAAGTCTTACATAGAACCTGTTGGAATAGGTGCCGTTATGCGGGCCGGAACTGTAGGTGAAGTGATAAAAAGTAAAAATCAAAATTTTAAAATAGGCGATTTTGTTTCTGGTTGGGGTGGTGTACAACAATACAGTACTAGTAATGGTGAAAACTATTTTAAAGTAGACCCGTCATTGGCTCCATTGCCCAAATATATTGGTCTAATGGGCATGCCAGGAATGACCGCTTATTTCGGATTACTTCAAGTAGGTAAGCTAAAAGAAAGTGAAACAGTCCTAATTTCTGGTGCAGCAGGTGCTGTTGGTAGCATAGTTGGTCAAATAGCTAAAATTAAAAATTGTACCGTAATCGGAATTGCGGGAGGAAAAGCTAAATGTGATTATCTAATTAATGAGTTGAATTTTGATGGAGCCATTGATTATAAAACTGAGAATATTTATGAAGCTATATCTAAAAACTGTCCAAAAGGCATAGATGTTTATTTTGATAACGTTGGTGGCGAAATTTTAGATGCCGCTTTAGCAAATTTAGCCATGCACGCAAGAATCGTAATTTGCGGAGCTATATCCCAATATAATGCCACAGGTAAAATACAAGGTCCAAGTAATTATATGTCACTTTTAGTAAACCGAGCTACCATGGAAGGTTTCATGATTTTTGATTACAGAAAACAATATTCCGAAGCTATCAAACAATATACACTATGGCTACAAGAAGGAAAGTTAAAAAGTAGAGAAGACATATACGAGGGGATTGAGAACTTTCACAATACATTTTTAAGACTTTTCTCAGGAGAAAAATTAGGTAAGTTAATTTTGAAAGTAATCGAATAAAACTAGTTCTTAAGTATTGCATTTAGTACCCATTCTAATTCTGGGTCTTTACCAACTAAACGATCATTTTGAGTTGGTATGATTTCAATATCAGGTTTAATCCCATACCCTATTGGTTCCACTTTAAAAGGCGATTCTATTTGCATAAGTCCAATTTTCATACGTACTAATGAATTGGGTAATGTTACATATTTATATTGTCCTGCTACAGTTCCATTATACGAACCACCAGTTTCTTCACCAACAAAAATTGCTCTCTGCGTAGCCTGCAAATTAGTAGCTAGAATTGAAGAAGCAGAAAAAGAATAACCGTTGATAAGCACATATATATTCCCCTTGAAATTATTCTTTTTTGGTTTCTTTAATTTCGATTCACTTAAATTGTAAAAGTGATTTCCATCAATGGTTTTAATATGAAATAAATCGTAAACGATTAAACCCGGAATAGCCAACAGTCGTAATGTACCATCAAAAAATCCAGTGTAATTTGAAGAAGTTACAGATTTTGTTGCAGGAATTTTTGTTTTTATCGCAGCCTTATTAACTAGTTTAAATGGCTTTAAAGCCAAATAAGAATAAAGGTTCTTAATCTCCGCAATACTTCCACCTCCATTATCACGTAAATCAATTATTAGATTATCGATTTTACGTCGTTCTATTTCAGCAAAAGTCTCTCTATAAAATTTTCTTTGATTACCATCTCCGAAGCTTCTAATTTTGAGATATGCCACGGAGTTATCCTTTCCAATAATTTCAAAATTTCGTAAAAAATAGTCTCGCTGTGGTACATATCCACGTGTTTTTCCTTCTTTTATCTTTGCCTTCTGCTCTTCTTTAATAGCTAATTGTTCACCCTTAGTTAATTTTCTAGACACAACTAAAGAATCTGTTGGCTTGGCAATAATTTGCCCTTTCTTAATCCATTTGAAGGTTTTAAAATAAATAGAATCTCCTTTCTTTAGTATTATATTTAAACTATCTCTATACCCCTTATCAGAATAATAAAAATTTGAAAAATTACGAGCTACAAATCGATTGTAATAAGTTGTATTAAAACCATCAGAAGTTATTAATGATTTATATTTATCTACAAGTTTTAGAGCAACATCTCTTTCAACCGCAATTACTTCATTACCAACAATAGTTGAGTCTGCTCCTATTGTTCCCTTAACCCAAAGTCTATCATCAAGTAATTCAAAATCTATTTCGTTAAACTCAAACTTTAACTTTCGTAATTCTTTAAGTTGAGTTTTTGTAAATTTTTGCCTAGGTGGTCGAATCATTAAATGGCCCTGTCTTATTTCTTTAATAACTAGTGCCAATTGCTCATAAAACTCATTACTTTTCATTGGACCATCTAATTCATTTTTAAGTAAATCAAATAATGAATCAAGCTCCTTTTGCGGAATATATTGATATAGTTTCGGATGAAATTTTTGCAATTGAGAATAGGCTACATCCACATCCTTACATAATTCAGCAACTGAATGTTCAGAAGAAATTTCAGCATTATACTTCTTTACGCTTACACAAGAATGCGCAATCATTATTAATAGAAAGAGAAAAATAATTTTCTTCATGAACCCAAAACTACCATAATTGTTAATTAAACACACAGCTTTTAGAATTTATGTTGAAGTTGTTAAAGTCCACCCTTTTCTCCTTTCCCTTTTTTATATTTGAAGAAGACAACCAACTAATAACTAAATAACAGCAATGAATTATTCATTTTCCAAACTGAGTACACTACTTTTTACGAGTATAATATTTTTTTCTTGTAAGGAGGAACCCAAAGAAACTGTCCAAAAACCCAATATTGTATTTGTATTTGCAGATGACCTAACATACACGGGAATTCATGCTTTAGGGAACGCTGAAGTAAAAACACCGAACATAGATAAATTAGTGAACCAAGGAACAACTTTTACGCATACCTATAACATGGGTGCTTGGAATGGCGCTGTATGTGTTGCCTCAAGAGCTATGATTATTTCTGGTCGTAGCGTTTGGGATGTTAATAATTTTAGACAGGACTGGAAAGAGAATAAAAACTTTGACAAAACGTGGGGTAAACTTATGGAAGGTGCAGGTTATGAAACCTACATGACAGGAAAATGGCACGTGGATGCTCCAGCCGATTCTGTCTTTCAAAATGTAGTTCACATTAGACCGGGTATGCCACGCGATTCATGGAGCGACCAAGGAACAATACCGCATATAAATAAAATGATAGCGGAAGGAAAATCTAAAGAAGAGATTAGGGCAGTTGGTTATAACCGTCCTTTACATGAGAATGATACGCTATGGACACCAACCAATAAGGATTTCGGAGGTTTTTGGGAAGGTGGAAAACACTGGAGTGAAGTTGTAAAAGATGATGCGTTAGGTTTTATTGAAAACACAAAAAAAAGTGACAATCCTTTTTTCATGTATCTCGCATTTAATGCACCTCACGACCCAAGACAAGCTCCACAGGAATTTGTTGATATGTATGATATTGAGGACATCAACATTCCAAAAAGCTTTTTGCCCATGTATCCCTATAAAGATAGTATTGGTAATGGTCCTGGTTTAAGAGATGAAGCTCTAGCACCATTTCCAAGAACAGAACTTGCTGTTAAAACCCACACTAAAGAATACTACGCCTTAATTACACATTTAGATGAACAAATTGGTGAAATTATTGAAGGTTTAAGAGCTGCAGGGAAAATGGAAAATACATATATCATTTTTACTGCAGATCATGGTTTGGCGATGGGACGACATGGTCTACTAGGAAAACAAACTCTATTTGATCATAGTATTCGATCCCCATTTGTTATTGTAGGACCTGATGTTCCTGATAACAAAAAAATAGATGCTGATATTTATTTACAAGATGCTATGGCCACTAGTTTAGAATTAGCTGGAATTGAAAAGCCAGATTATGTTTTTTTTAATAGTCTATTAGACTTAGTTGATGGAAGCAGAACTACAAGCCATTACGATGCTATTTATAATGGTTATATAGATTTCCAACGTATGATTAGAAAAGATGGATATAAATTAATTGTTTATCCAAAAATTGATAAAGTGCTTTTATTCGATATGGAAAACGACCCGGAAGAAATAATCGACTTAGCAACATTACCAGAACATAAAGAAAGAGTATCGCTAATGTTCAATGAGCTACTAGAACTACAAAAAGAAATGAATGACCCCCTTGACATATCATCTGTTCTTACTCAAATTTAAAATTAATCTACTAGACCAAAACCAAAGGATATGAAGGATTCAAAGAAGACTAATAATGATTTATCTCGAAGAAAATTTATTAAAAGAACCGCATTAACTGCAGGTGCAATTACTATTGTACCAAGGTTTGTTCTTGGTAAAGGTTTTGTTCCACCAAGTGATAAAATAAACTTGGGAATTATTGGCTTAGGTAAAAAAGGAGGTGGTCTGGCAAAAGATTTTGCTGAAAAAACTAATGTTCAAATTGTAGCCGGGTCAGATGTATGGACAACAAAAAATGAATGGTTCAAAGGCCATGTAGAAAAACTTTATGCCGAAAAAAGAAATCAGAGCAACTACAAAGGTGTCTCAACAACCGGTGACTATAAAGCACTTTTAGCTCGCCCGGATGTCGATGCCGTAATTATCGCCACTCCAGATCATTGGCATGCAATACAGGCAATAGCAGCAATGAAATCTGGTAAAGATGTTTATTGTGAAAAACCAATGACCTTGACTATAAAAGAAGGTATTGATATGGTTTCCACCACAACGAAAACAGGTGCTATTTTGCAAGTTGGTAGTATGCAACGATCTTGGCAAAAATTCCAAAAGGCTGTTGAGTTAGTAAGTAAAGGATATATTGGTGAGGTTTCTAAGGTTTTGGTAAATGTCGGTGATCCTGCAATTCCGTTTAATATGGAAACTGAACCAACACCAAAAGAAGTAGATTGGAATGCCTGGTGCGGACCTGCTCCACTTTTACCTTATAATTATCGACTTTCGCCACCAACAAGTGATGAATTTTTTCCAGATTGGCGAAAATTTAGAGAAACCGGTGGTGGTATACTAACCGATTGGGGAGCACATATGTTTGATATTGCTCAATGGGCTTTGGGTATGGACCGTTCTGGACCTGTTCGTTTTGAGCCACCTTCCGATAAAAATGCTGTGCGCGGAATGAAAATGATTTATGAAAACGGCATTGAAATGTATCATGAAGATTTCGGTCGTGGTTGGGGTGTTCGGTTTATTGGTAGTGAAGGCAATTTAGATATTAGCAGAAGCTATTTAGAAACAGATCCACCTACAATATTGACCGCAGAACTAGAAGCTTCTAAAACTATTCTTGATGAGTCTAGAGGAAATCACTTTCAAAATTGGATAGATGCCATAAAAACTAGAAGTCAACCTTTATGCGATGTTGAAATAGGACATCGTTCTGCAACCGTGGGTAATATCTGTAATATAGCGTATCAATTAGGCAGACCTTTAGATTGGGATCCCAAGAAAGAAAAATTTATTGGTGATAAAGAAGCTAATAAAATGAAGAAAAGAAATTACAGAAAATTTTAATCACTTAATCTTTCTTTTCGAAACTGTCCGGGTGTTTTACCATTAATTTTTTTAAACATCCGGGTAAAATATGAAACAGTATTCCAACCTGTTTTATCGGCTATTTCAACCAAAGTATTATTTGTGGTTAATAATAGCGTTTCCGAACGCTCTATACGAACTGTTTGTATATACTTACTTGGTCTTATTCCAAATTTTTGTTGAAAAACACGAGAAAAATGATCTGCACTCAAATTGTAATTTTTTGCCAAATCGGATACAGTTAAATCTTCATGCAAATGTTCTTTTATATAATTTAAAACATCTGAAAATCCAGATTTAATTAGTGTCTTATTAACTTTTTCGTTTTTAATAAAGCGAGAACATAAAAGCCTTAGCAAACCTTGGGTTTCCAATAGTTTTGCTGCAGACTGCAGTCTATTATTCTTTTTTATGAATTCAATAGAATCTTGATTATCATACTTTTTAACATCAACATTTTTAAGGCTCATACTCGGTTGCAATTCTACTAGTCGCTTAAAACATTGAATATCAAAATCTGTTGCTACAGTTTCATAAATAAAATCCTTGATATCATAAACAGATAATCCATTACCAATCTCTTCTAAAAAATGAACATAATATTGATTCAAAAATGAATCGCATTTATATCGACTATAGGTAAAACTTGGCACTAAATAAATGTACCCAGCTTTCAATTCTACTTCCTCATAGCTATGGAATATTTTAGCATTACCATCAGTGATTAAATAAATTCGAGAAAAGGGACTAATTACATTATCATAGTCCCAATTACTATCCAATTGTACGTGTCCTGTATGAAGTAAATCGAGTTTTAAAGATTCCAAAATCTTATTCATTGTCAAATACAATTATCGGATTAATACCACAACTATTACTAGATAAATTAACAATATTATATAAAAAACCTATATATAAATAGTGTAATTTGAAAATTAAAATAACTTGAAACTTATTATATAAAATACAAATATCGGAAAAGTATAATTGTTAGCCTGATTTATACAACAATTCTAACATTTAATTAAACTAGATTTGGATTAGCGCAAAAGAATAAAATTAGATGTCAAAAACTAGCTCATATTTAGTATTACTGCTAACCCTTGTAATAGCATCCTGTGGCGGGCCCGAACTACCAGAAAAAGTTGCGCTAGCCTATGAACAACTTCCTGAACAAATTGATTTTAATCAACATGTAAAACCAATACTGTCAGACAAATGTTATTTATGTCATGGTCCTGATGAAGCCAAAATATCGGCCGGATTACAATTACACCTGCCAGAATTGGCATTTAAAGAATCAACGAACAATCCTGGTAACCATGCTATTGTTCCGGGCAATGCAAGTAAGAGTGAATTGGTAAAACGAATTTTATCGAGTGATCCAGAATTAATTATGCCAGTACCTGATTCATATCTAAAATTAACTGATTATGAAAAAGCAGTTTTGGTACGTTGGATAGAAGATGGAGCGGAATATAAAGATCACTGGGCATTTATACCCCCAACAAAACAGAATCTGCCGAATGTAAAACTTAAAGAAAAAGTTGTCAACCCAATAGACAATTTTGTTTTAGCTAAGCTGGAAAGAGAAAATTTACAACCTAATGAATTAGCAGATAAAGAAACTATTCTCAGAAGGTTAAGTTTTGATTTAACAGGCTTACCGCCTACTCTTGAAGAAATAAATTCTTTTACCAACGACACTTCTACAAATGCCTATGAAAAGCAAGTAGATCGGTTACTTGCTTCCAAACAATTTGCTGAACAAATGACTCTAGATTGGATGGATTTAGCCCGCTATGCAGATACTCACGGCTATACAGTAGACCGTTATAGAGACGTATCTCCTTATCGCGATTGGGTTATAAAAGCATTTGATGAAAATATGCCCTATGATAAATTCTTAAGTTGGCAATTGGCGGGTGATATGATGACAAATCCTACTCAGGAACAATTACTAGCAACAACATTTAATCGCCTTCATCCTCAAAATTTAGAGGGTGGTATTGTTGATGAAGAATTTCGTTCCGAATATGTTTCCGACAGAACAAATGTTGTTAGTGAAGGTTTCTTAGGGCTTACAATGGCATGTGCAAAATGCCATGATCACAAGTATGATCCTATTTCGCAAAAAAACTATTACGAAATGTATAGTTTTTTTAACAACGTAAATGAATCGGGGCAAATTCCTTGGGATTGGTCTATGCCCGTTCCAAACATTCAACTTCCTTCAGATGAACAAGAAAAATTTCTTTCCTATATAGACAATTTGTTAGTGGAAAAAGAAGGGAATATTGAACAAATTGCTACTTCTGAAGAAAGTAAAGCTAATCAATGGATTGCATCTGAGGGTTATAAAAAAATTAATAAAAATAGTTTACCTACTAATCTTACCGCCAAAGTAGATTTCAAAAATGGAAATCTTAATAATACATTAAATCCTTCTCAAAAAGGAAAAATGAACCGGCAATACGCACCAAAACAAACTGCAAAAATTGTAGAAGGATATACAAATCAGGGATTAGAACTAGATGGTGATGCGTGGTTAGACCTTGGTAAAATTGGAGTTTTTAGAAGAAGTGAGCCATTTAGTATCGGCATAAATATTAAAGTTCCTGAGAACCTATCCAATGGTGTGATTTTTCACAAAAATTATGGAACAAGACTTCATAGTTATCGCGGGTATCATTTAGCATTAAAAGAAAATAAGTTAGAAGTAATGTTAGCACATGTATGGCCTGACAATGCTATTGTTGAATTGAGCACAAAAGAAATTCCTAAAAATGAATGGATTCAATTAACGATGACTTATGACGGATCCAGCAAGGCAAATGGTCTTAAAATATTTATGAATGGCGAAGAACTTAAGACAGAAATTAGTGTTGACAATTTATATAAGGATATTATTTTCAATGCATATGAAGATTTTATTTACAAGCATCCGATAGAACCGGGTTTACAAATAGGTGCTCGTTGGCGTGGAAAAGGAATTGGTGGTGCAACAGTAGATAACATATTAGTTTTTTCTAAAGAATTAAATGCTTTAGAAGTTAATCAGATTAGTAATACAAATGCCTTGCAATCAATTTTGTCAAAATCTGCTACTGAATTAACTGAAACTGATAGAAAGAATTTAAAAACTTATTATCTAAACAACAACTCTAACTCGTACAAAAAGTCAATTAATGATTTAGCCGCCACGAGAAAGATTCAAAGTGACAGTGCAGAACGTGTTCAAGAAATAATGGTAATGAAAGAAATGGAAACCCCTCGAGAAACTTTTGTTTTAGAGCGTGGCCAATATGATGTATACGGAGAACAAGTTTTCCCAAACACACCTGAAAAAATATTTGCCTTTCCAGACAGTTTAGAAAAAAACAGATTAGGATTAGCAAAATGGGTTACTAGTAAAGAAAATCCTTTGACCGCTAGGGTTGCCGTAAATCGATATTGGAAAAATATCTTCGGTACTGGCATTGTAAGAACAGTTGAAGATTTTGGCAATCAGGGTGAATTACCGAGTCACCCTGCCCTACTCGATTGGTTAGCCATTCAATTTATGGATTCCGGATGGGATGTTAAGAACTTACATAAGCTGATGGTAATGTCGAATACCTACAGACAATCTTCAAAAGCAAGTACAGAAGTACTTGCCATAGACAAGCCAAATAGACTATTAGCGCGAGGTCCATCAAAAAGATTAACTGGTGAAATGATGCGTAATAATGCATTAGTTGCCTCCGGTTTATTAAATTATACTATCGGCGGACCAAGTGTAAACCCATATCAACCCAAAGGCTTATGGAAAATAAATGGAGCAGCATATGAAGAAGATACTGGCGAAAAATTGTACCGTAGAAGCATGTACACCATATGGAAAAGATCGGTGCCTAACCCGACTATTGCAACTTTTGATGCGCCGGAAAGAGCCTTCTGTACAGTTCGTCGTCAAGAAACAAATACACCATTACAAGCCTTAGTTCTAATGAACGATCCAACTTATGTTGAAGCTTCTAGAGTTTTAGGCTATAGTATGCTTACTTATACTGATATTAAAGAAGGCTTGAGTGATGTTTACAAAAAACTGACCGGTAGAAGCGCGACTGAAAACGAACTCAATTTATTAGCTGATCTACAACAAGTAGAATATGAAAAGTTTAAATCTAAAAAATCAAAAACCGATGGTTGGCTTAACACTGGAGCATTTCGAATTTCGAATAAAAATGACAAAGCAATGGTGGCGGCAAATGCTGTAGTGGCAAGTACCATTATGAATTCAGATGCAGCTATAACAAAAAGATAAAATACAAGCAAGCTTATGTGTTATAATCATGACATTGTTAAATCAAACAATAAAGACCTTCAAAAAGTTGAAGATCAATTAAATAGAAGAAACTTTTTAACAAAGACTTCAATGGGTCTAGGAGCTATTGCATTGGGCTCCCTATTAAATGCTGATAAAGCCTGGGCTTCTGTTAAAGGCAGCAATTTAGATGCATCCAATGCAGATGCACTATTAAAGTCTTATAACAAAAATCGTTTAGGCTTACCACATCATTTACCCAAAGCAAAACGCATTGTATATCTTTTTCAAAGTGGTGGACCTTCACAACTAGACATGTGGGATTACAAACCCAAATTAAAAAATATGTATGGTCAGGACTTGCCAGATTCTGTTCGACAAGGACAACGATTAACCGCTATGAGTGCTGAACAAACCAGTTTTCCAATGGCACCATCTATTTTCAATTTTAAACAACATGGTAATTCAGGAGCGTGGGCAAGTGAATTGTTACCTTACACCTCAGAAGTAGTTGATGATTTATGTTTTATTAAATCGATGCAAACCGATCAAATTAATCACGATCCGGCAATTACATTTATGCAAACCGGTAATCAACTTGCAGGAAGACCTTCAATTGGTTCTTGGTTAAGTTACGGCTTAGGTTCTGACAATGAAAACCTACCTACTTTTATTACTTTGATTACTAAAAATATGGGTGGACAACCGTTATACTCAAGACTTTGGGGAAACGGGTTTTTACCGACCGAACACCAAGGTGTACAGTTTAGATCTGGAAAAGATCCTGTTTTATATTTAAGTAATCCTGAAAATTATGATGGTCAGGACCGTAGGCAAATGTTAGATTATTTAGGGAAACTTAACGATGTACAAAATGATGCTTATGGAGATCCCGAAATAAAAGCACGCATGGCACAATATGAAATGGCATTTAGAATGCAAACTTCTGTGCCTGAGGTTACCGACATGTCTGATGAGCCTGATTACATTTTCGACATGTATGGTGAAGACAGTAGAGACCCGGGCACGTATGCTGCCAATTGTTTAATGGCCAGAAAACTATTAGAAAAAGATGTGAAATTTGTACAGTTGTATCACCAAGGTTGGGACCAGCATATTGGTTGTCCGGGAGGTGTTAAAGCACAAAACAAACGTACTGATCAAGCTAATGCTGCACTCATAAAAGATTTAAAACAACGTGGCATGCTTGAGGACACTTTAGTCGTTTGGGGAGGAGAATTCGGAAGAACCGTTTATTCCCAAGGTCAATTAACTCCAGAGAATTATGGACGTGACCATCATCCAAAAGCATTTACTATGTGGATGGCCGGTGCAGGCGTAAAATCTGGATACACGCACGGAGAAACAGATGATTTTAGTTATAATGTGGTTAAAGACCCCGTGCATGTTCACGATTTTCATGCAACTTTAATGCACTTATTTGGTGTTGATCATGAACGTTTAACTTTTAAACATCAAGGTCGAAGATATCGATTAACAGATGTTCATGGGCATGTTGTTAAAGATTTATTAGCCTAATTCTTTTACAGGTTATAAAACTTTATTGCGTTTTCACCCATTATTGCTTGCTGTTCTGAAGCGCTTAAATTTGAAATAAAATTTGTGACTAATACTTTGGCATCCCTGTATTCACCGGCAACTAAACATACCGGCCAATCAGAACCAAACATTATTCTTTCAGTTCCAAAAGCTTGTAATACCAAATTCATATAAGGTTCTATTTGTTCTGGTTTCCATGTTTTATAATCAGCCTCAGTAATCATCCCAGATAGTTTGCAATGTACATTGTCATGCTTTGCAACTTCTTTCATCAATACAGCCCATCCATCATAAAATCCATCTTTTATATAGGGTTTAGCTATATGGTCAATAACAAATTTTTGATGTGGAAAATGTTTTACAAATTCAAGTGTTGCGCCCAATTGATGTGGGAAAATTAAAATATCATAAACGTAATTGTACTTTTCTAAAAAAGAGATTCCTCTTAAAAAATCCTTTCGAATTAAAAAGTTATGATCCGCTTCGCCCTGTACAATATGTCGCCAGCCTTTAAGCTTTTTTTCTGAATGATATTTATCTAAATCAGCATCTACTTTCTCCGAACGAAGGTCCACCCATCCTACTACACCTTTGATAAAATCATTTGCATTTGCCAATTCTAAAAGAAAATCAGTCTCGGCCAAGGTTTGATCTGCCTGAACAGCAACACAAGCATCAACACCATTTTTAGAAAAAACATCCTTTAAATCAGCAGGTAGAAAATCACGACGGATATTTGCCATGTCATCATCAATCCACGAATGTTTTACTGGTTCATATTTCCAAAAATGCTGATGCGAATCTACTATCATGTTTACTATTTTTGTTTACAAAAGTTGAATTGAAGCTCGTATTCCTTTACTTTCAATATTTTGAATATTATTTAAAACTGCTTCTGCCAATCCATTAATTAATGTTAAATCTTCACCCCAAATACTAGAATTACTTAATATGTTCTCAACAGCAATTGGTAATGAAGATTCACCAGCTTCTAATTTAGAATAAACAGAACTAAAAAAATCTAGGACTACTTTGTCGTCATTCAAATCAATTTTTTCACCGTCAAATTCGCCTTTATAAAAACGAATTAAAGCTGAAAGTCCAAATACAATTCTTTGGGGAAGCACACCTTCTTTAGCAAAGTAATCTTTTAGTGTCGGCAACAAACGTGCTACAAATTTCGAAGTGCTATTTAAAGAAATACTTATTAACTGATGTTTTAATAATGGATTTCTAAAACGATCCAAAACTGCGGCAATAAACTTTTGCTTTACTTCCAGTGGAAAATCTAAGGTCTTTGCAGACTCCTCTTTTAAAAGGGATTCTACAAAGTTAGAAACTACATCATCATCCATGGCTTCTTTTACAAAGCGTATTCCAGCCAAGTATCCAACAGGCACCATAGACGTATGAGCACCATTCAAGATACGCACTTTCATTTCACGATATGGTCCAAGGTCATCTACAAACTCAACATTTAAATCGGTTTGAGAAAAAGGTAATTCTTGTTGCACCATTTCATCTCCTGCAATTACCCAACTATGGTAATATTCTCCAGCCACTAAAAGTTCGTCCGCATAGTTAGTTTCAGCCAAAATCTCATCAGCACGTTCTTTAGGAAATCCAGATACTATTCTGTCTACTAATGTACTACAGAAATAATTTGAAGTATTGATCCATGTTTTAAAATCATTATTTACACCCCAGTGATCAGCATATTGCAGTACAACTCTACGCAATTCTACGCCGTTATTTTCTATCAATTCGCAGGGTAAAATAATGCATCCTTTTGCCGGATCTCCTTTAAAAAATTCGAATTTATGATACAACCAACGGGTTAATTTTGCGGGAAATTCTTGTGGAGGATTAGTATTATACTGATCATCTGAATTAAATTTAATTCCTGCTTCAGTCGTATTAGAAACAATAAAGCGCAAATCAGGATTTTCTGCTAAAGCTAGATAAGCATCCCATTCATTATACGAATGCACTACTTTCTGTACGCAATCTACAATAGTTTTTTCAGCAACTAATTCTCCATTTTTAATTCCATCTAAAACCACAGTAAATAATCCATCTTGAGATTTCAATTCGCTATAATCTCCTCTTTCAGTGGGCTTTACAATAACAACACCTGCACTAAAATCAGTTTCTTTATTTAATACCTGTACCATCCAATCTACAAAAGCACGCAGAAAATTACCGCCACCAAATTGCATTATTTTTAGAGGTAATGGATGTAGGCCTTCAACTGTATTTCTATTTAATTTTTGCATCGTATAAATTATATCACCTTTAATAATGAAGTTGTTCTATAATGACAAACCTCTTTTCCATGGAATAAAATCTTCTTGTCCTAGTCTTACTGCAGCGGGAGCCTTTTCACCACTTGCAACCTCAATTATGTAATCCAAAAGTTCTTCACCCTTAGCTTCTATTGAGGCTTCTCCAGTAATAACACCTCCAGTATTAAAGTCAATAATATCTTTCATACGTTTTGCCAATGCATCATTACTAGACATTTTAATAACAGGGGTAATTGGATTACCTGTTGGGGTTCCTAATCCAGTTGTAAATGCTATAACATTACAACCCGAACCAGCAAGTCCAGTAGTACTTTCAACGTCATTTCCAGGAGTACATAATAGGTTTAATCCTTTTTTATTTGCGGGTTCTGTGTAATCCAAAACATCGGTTACAGGAGAGGTTCCTCCCTTTTTTGCTGCTCCTGCAGACTTAATAGCATCAGTTATAAGGCCATCCTTTATGTTACCTGGAGATGGATTATCTGCAAAAGCAGATCCAAGTGCAACCGCCCTAGCCGAATACGTATCCATTAAGACTGTAAACTTTTTCGCCCCTTCTTCCGTTTCACATCTATTTATCAATTCCTGCTCAACACCATTTAATTCAGGAAACTCCGATAAAACAGTTGTAGCTCCAAGAGCAACTAACAAATCTGAGGCATGACCCAATGACGGATTTGCAGAAATTCCGGAGAATCCATCAGAACCACCACATTCAAGACCCAACACCAATTTATTTAAAGGTGCAGGTTTACGTTCCACTTTATTTGCTTCTATTAACCCAAGAAAAGTTTTCTTTACAGCATCTTCAATAAAGTGTCGCTCACTTTTACTTTTTTGTTGTTCTAATATATATAATGGTTTTGAGAAATTTGGATCTAGTTTTTTAATTCTTTCTTCTACTATGCGAACCTCAGCATTCTGACAACCTAGACTTAAAATTGTTGCACCAGCTACATTCGGATTTGTAATATAACCTGCAAACAAATTACAAAGTGTTTCGGAGTCTAAACGAAAGCCTCCACATCCTCCTTCGTGCGTTAAAAATTTAATTCCATCTACATTCGGAAAAGTACGATTTTGTTTAATCTCCTCTGGTGTCTTCATAATATCAACATTAATCAATTCTTCAGCGGAAGCACCATCTTTATATTTTTTAACAAGAGATTCAGTATCTACTACAAAATCTGTGGTCATATGATAACCTAATGCTGTCAATAAAGCAGATTTCATTACCTCAACATTTCTGTTTTCACAAAAAACCATGGGAATAACCAACCAATAATTTGCTGTACCAACTCTGCCATCTGCTCTATGATAACCGTTAAAAGTTTTGTCTTTCCATTTAGAAACATCAGGTGCCTCCCAGTCTTCCTTTGCACCTCCTACTCCATATGCTAAAGATGCATGAACAACATTTTCAGTTGTAATAGTTTCGCCTTTTGCAATTGGCTTAGTTGCTTTACCTACCAAAGTACCATACATTATTATATCATCACCAACCTGAAGATCGATAGTGGTAAATTTATGTTTCGCCTGTGTATCAGTCGTTAACGTTAACGAACTAGCCTCATGTTCTACAATAGTACCCGCCGTTAAATCCGTTAGTGCTGCTAAGACATTGTCTTTAGGGTGAATCTGAATAAATTTTGTTGCCATACTTTTAAAAAAAATTATCTTTTATGTGATTATTAATTCATCTTAATTAAACAATCTCTTCCAATTGTTATGAAAAATTTGAATTAAGTAGCTAAAAATACGATTTTGAAGTATATTTTTGAGTAGAGAATACATTAAATATTAGAACAATGAACACGGTAAGAGATTTAGCCGATAATCACCAATTAATTTCCAAAATGTTTAATTGGCCTACTTCCAAGTCAGAATGGGATCAATATCGATTAAGTGACGAGCAGGTCGCACATTTTCACGAAATGGGTTATGTCGCGAACATAAAGTTATTAAATGACGAGCAAGTTGAAATTTTATGTAAAGAACTGAATGAAATAATTGACCCTAAACACCCTGCTCATCATTTGTTCTACGAGTTTCATAGTAACGAGTCGGAAGACCCAAATACTGTTTTATTTCATTCTTTAGGGCATTGGCGTATAACTCCAGGGTTTCATGATGTAATATGGAATCCGGCTTTTGCAATGGCCGCCCATCAGTTACTAGAGGACAAATCAGTTCGTTTTTGGCACGACCAATTATTTTGCAAACCAGCAAAGCATGGTGGCGTTGTTGCCTGGCACCAAGATTACTCGTATTGGACACGTACGATAGCTATGCAACATTTAACATGCTGGACTGCCCTCGATGATGCCTCAACCGAAAATGGATGTTTACATTATATACCTAAAAGTCATAAATGGGGATTATTGGACGCT
>NZ_JBDVFA010000005.1:0-6586 GCF_039941195.1 Aurantibacter sp.
AATTACCGTTATTTCAGAGCCTAAAGTGTGTGTAAATGCCAAACGACCACCACTTTATACCAACTAAAATAACGACCTACTTATGACTACGCCAAAATTTTTTGCCGGCAGTAATAAACTGAAAATATTTATAGTTCTTGCTTTAGCAGTAACGTCATTGTTCGCATATGTACTGCCTAAGACAACAACTATTGTATCAAAAAATACCAATATTGAGGAAGCTATTGTTCTTCCGCCGCACCCATTGTCTGGACTATCAGACAATGTAGTAATCTGTGGTGATGACGGTAGTGAAGTTCATGAAATTTATTTATGTGGTGCTAGTGATGAACGCTTGCTTTCAACCAGCATTTCCAACTTCAATCAAATAATTTGGTCAAAATTACAAGAAGGTAGTTGTACCGCCTCACAACCAAATTGCCCAAATACCTCTCCAACTTGTACTTGGGATCAAATAAGCACCAATACACAACATACTGTAACCGACAGTGGAGAATATAGAATTTACGTGCAGTACAATGATAATAGTATCGAGAGATACTATTTTAATGTTTATGCCAACGGCTTAAATCCTAATGCTGTAGTAACAGATATTGATTGTAGTGGCCCAGGAAGCATTACCATAAATAATGCTCCTTCATCGTACGAATACAGTATCAATAATGGAGCAACTTGGCAAGACTCCAATGTTTTCTCTATAACAAGTGTTAACTCGTATGACATTCAACTTAGAAGAAAAAATGATATTGGCGGATGTTTATTTGAGCTAAATGATATTGATGTAAATAATAATAGCATTGATGCTAGCGTAACCGTAATTCCAATTACCTGTAATAATTCCAAAGGAGGAATACAAGTTGATATTAATGATGCTTCATCAGCATATATCTATGAAATAAGTCAAGGTGGTAGTTTAGTAAATTCATCAGGACCAGTATCCAGTAGCTCTTATACCTTTAACAATTTAGATTCTGGAACATATGATATTGAAATAAGAATTTCCAGTAATTCTACATGTACTTGGACAGGCACTCAAACTTTGTCACCTTTTAATGCTGTACAACCAAGTGCAGTTGTCACTAAAAATATAGATTGTACTGATGGTGTTATTTCTTTGACACAGACAGGAGGTACTGCGCCATATGAATATAGTATTAATGGAAATGCTACTTATACGACATTCGCATCTGGCAATCAGACAACAATACCTATTACAACAGCTGGCAACTATGTAATAACTGTTAGAGATACTAATGGTTGTGAAGTTGATTCCGCACCAGTTGATGTAGAAGTAGAATCTGAAATTGTTTATACAGTAAACTCAAATGATATTACATGTAGTGGTAACGATGATGGGAATATTTCAATAGATGTTACCGATTCTCAAGGTTATTCTACAACTTTTAGTAGCGATGGAGGAAGCACTTTTCAGACTTCTAATGTCTTTAGTAATCTAGCAAGCGGCACGTACAATATTGTTATTAGAAAACAAAAAGCAGGAAGTTCATGTGATTTAGTCCATGGAGATATTACCATAAATACTAGTCCTGCATTTAATGTTTCTGCATCTGTTACGCAGCAAATAGATTGTACAAATGGCTCAGCAACAATAGCGGCTAGTGTAACTTCTGGTGGCACGGCGCCTTTTGAATACAGTACAAACGGTGTAAATTTTCAAACTTCTAGCGATTTTACTGGATTAGGAGCAGGAGATTATACAATAACAGTTAAAGATGTAAATGGATGTACTTCAACCGTTGACCAAACCGTAACCTCAGGTTCTAATCTATCAGATTTAACCTTTTTAACTAGTAATGTAGACTGTGCTACAGGTGCTACTGATGTTCAAATAATTGTGCAAGGTGGAACAGCTCCATTTACTTACAAAACTACTGCGCCAACTGCTTTAACTGCACCAGGCGATACCTTTAACGGATTAACGCCAAACACATATACTTTTGAAGTAGAAGGTGATGATGGTTGTAAAATTGTTCGAAACTATGTAGTTCCAGAACCAAATGCCACACAAGTAACAGCATCTGTAAAAAACAATGTAAGCTGTTTTGCTCCTGGTACGGCAGATGGTGTTGTAGATTTAACTGTAAACAATTTTGATACTGAATACAGTATTACTGTTGAGGACAGTTCTGGTAATTCTACTGGTTCACATGATGCCAATAACATTACTACAACTAATTATTCAATTACTGGACTTCCCGCGGACACTTTTACAATTTATATTTCTGATGCTTCTAGTGTTTGTCCAAAACCAATTACTGTAACTGTTGAAGCTCCAGCTTCAGCCCTTACAGTAGATTCTATAGATGTAGCACACTTAAATTGTGGCACACCAGGATCAGTAACAATTGAAGCTTCAGGCGGTTGGGGTAATTACACGTACACTGTTGAACAGCCAGATAATACTTTTACACCTTTTCAGTCTAGTAAAACAATAACTGGCCTAACACAAGTTGGTACTCATATTGTAAATGTTAGAGATGTTAATGGTTGTTTAGTAGACACAACGACTTTTGATTTAGAAGATCAAGGTGGTCCAATATCAGTAGTAGATCAAGCGAATTCAAATTACTGTTATAGTACATCAACACAAGGAGAATTAAAAATCGATATAACCGATAATGGTTATGCTCCTTACTTTTATGTAGTTAATAATGGAACACCGCAACCGGTTGTTTTAGGCACATTTACATTATCAAATTTAACTCCAGACACTTATGAAGTAAAAGTTATTGGAAACAATGGTTGTGAAACGATTGTAGCTGACACTAACATTTCTGGACAATTATTTGCATTAGGAAGTATTACAAAACCTTTGGGTTGTGGTTCTAATCCAGATGCTAATATTACTGTATTTCCAGAAGAAGGTTATCCCCCATATACTTATAGAGTAGATTCTGGGTCTGGTTATAGCGCTACACCTATGCCATTTACAACTTCCGTTGCAGGCACCTTCACTTTTGAGGTTACTGATGCAAAAGGGTGTATGTTTATTACTGACCCAATAGAGGTTACGGCATCACCTGCAATGACGGTATCGACAAATATTTCGAATACTGCTTGTGGTAAAGAAGGTACAGGATCTGTTGAATTAATAGCACATGGTGGCACTCCACCATTTACATATAGTTTTGACGGTGGTGCATTTACTGCACAAACATTATATAATGGCTTAGATGCTACATCTTATAACTATTCTGTTAGAGATGCTTTAGGTTGCGAAATTCTAAATCAAGTTGCGATTGTAGGAGCAGAAGCCGCTATTACTGCAGACATTGTTAAAACTGATATCTCTTGTGACCCTTTAAATGGAGGTACACAATGGGGTAATACCAATGTGAGTAACGTACAAAATGCGACAGGACTTCTCAATATTCAATTAATAAGAGTAAGTAGTGCTGCTGAACACGCTGCTGGTACGGCAAGAGAATGGACCTATAGAAACTACGAAAATGTAGATATGAGTTCATATCCAAGTGGATACAACATTCGAATGTACTGGCCACAAACATTTTATGTAAGAATAATAGATGAAAAAGGCTGTATTTTTGAATCTGATGTATTCGATATCGAACAACCTCCATTACCTTGGGTACAACGACCTGAAACAGACTTAGATCAATCATGTGCAAATGGCGCTACATTTGAAGTAGAAGTTGGAGACCCAACAAACCTTATAGGACCTTTCATGTATCGCATATGGCCATATGATGAAGACAACCCACCAGCATGGCGTAGTTTTGAGGTGCCAAACTCTCCAGTTTCAGGAACAGTTGGAGAAAATGAGGCCTATGGTGAAGATACAGATGTGGGTGCTTTTGAAAGAGATTTAAGAGTAAGTGGACTACTGTTCGGTGTAAGTTATTCTATAGTTCTATATGATGAAAATACAGGTTGTCAACGTTGGAGGAGTTTAGGTACTGTTCATGCTCCAGAAGCACCTAACAATGCTATTGATGTAGTTTCAACACCACAGAGTTTATCATGTTATTCCGGTAGCGACGGTAGAGTAAGATTCTCAGTTACCGGAGCAGACGACACTGGTGTTACTGATGCCAATGGTGATAGTGATTTCTCTGGACCGGATGGTAACACCACGATTAAATGGTCTATTAGACATTCAAGTGATTATGGTCAAACATCAGGATCTATTCCAGGCTATCGTCAAAATGGCACTCATACTGTACCGACATCTGGTGCAAGCACCATAGAATTTGAGGTGCCAAACCTTAGAGTAGCTTGGTATGTAGTTGAAATTGAAACAGAATCTAGCTGTAAATCAGGTAATAGATTTCTAATTTATAGACCCAAATCAAGATTAACATTAGAACTTGATCAGTATGTTTCTGCAAGTTGTAACTACGGAGCACAAATAGCCGTAACCGCCAAAGGGGGTTGGGACGACCAATCATACTTTAATGTTCGAAACAAATTAGATCAAGCTAGTTGGCATGAGTATGAATATGCTTACGTTGTAGCAAGTGATTATCCAGACCCTACTTTAATACCAACAGGTTCTTGGAGTGCTAATACCTTTGAAACGGTAACACCAACTGCATATGATGGTGATCGCAATGTTTACCAAGTATTTGTTAGAGATGGAGGTGGATGTATTGCAGCTTTAGACTCTCCAATTACAATTACTTATGACGACGAACCAGTAATTGACACAATAGATGTTACAAATAGATGTACCTCTACAAACGAACTTTATGATATAGTAGTTACACTTTCTAATCAAGGTACAAATCCAATTAATGGAGCACCATCATATATATGGGATGGTGAGGTTACAACTTCATCTACCAGAAGATTAGGCCCTGGTAATCACACATTAGAAGTAAAAGATGAAAAAGGATGTTCCGTAACTGAAAACATCTTCATTTACCCTCAAATGGTAACTTCAGCGAAGGTAACAGAATTAGAACCTTGTAGCCCACCAAACAGTGGCGAAGTTACAATTACGGTTTACGGTGGGTCTTTAGATTATACTTTTGAACGTTTAGACAATAGTGAAACAAACAGTACTGGTGTATTTACAGGACTTACACATTCTACATCTTATGATTTTAGAATTACAGATAACCAATCAGGTTGCCCAGTACAAACAATTACTGGAGTTACAATTGACGCTCCTGTTCAACCAGATTTTATTATTGACTCTATAGAGCATGTCACATGTAATGGTGCCGATGATGGTAAAATAGTCGTTTCACAAGCTCCATCTTCAGAAAACTTAGATGTTACTTATGAATATAGTTTAGATGGCATTACGTACCAAAATTCTAACGTATTCGACGGTTTAGCTCCTGGAATATATACAGATGTTAGTGTTCGTTCTTCTAAGAATTGTATTCAAATTTTACCAACGCAAACCATAACAGAACCTTCAGCGTTAACATTAGACCCTCCAACGGTTTCACCATTTACGTGTACTGCTGATAATGGATTAGGTATGGCTACTATTACAGCAACTGTTGATAACGGTACTGGCACTCCGACCGGAACCGCTCCTCATAATTATAGTTTTGATGGCAGTAGTTTTAGCGCTAATAATACATTTGATATTGCTTATACAAATGTAGCGCAAACCATTACTGTTGATGTTATTGACACAAATGGTTGTACCGATCAAACAACGGTAACTATACCGGCAGCTACAAAGGTAACTGCCACGATTGTTGAAACACAACCTATGGACTGTGATGACGATGCTATTTTTAATGTTGTCGGAGCTGATGGTAGTGGAATTCCTAATTATGAAACTAGAGAACTTCCTTCAGGCAATTTAATTAACGGGACTGGTCATGGAACTATAACAATACCAGCCGGTAGTCCAGGTACTTATGTATACGAACTTACAGATACAGCTACAGGTTGTACAGCAAATGTAACTTATACAGTAGCACCTTTTGAAACTATAGAGGTTTCTGCAACGAAATTAGATGACATTAGTTGTTTCACTTCAACAGATGGTGGTTTAGAATTTACGGTTTCAGGTTACACTGGTGCATACGTTTATGATGTATATAACACTAACGCACCAAGTACTTCAATTTTAAATGGTTCCAGTAATACTTCAATGGGTGCGGTAAGTATAAACACTTTAGGTGCTGATACTTATTTTGTAGTTGTAGATGCTACTGATGCTCCAAAATGTGAAGCAGAATCCAATTACATTACAATACAATCACCTGCCGAAGCACTTGATTTTACATATCAGACTACACAACAGTTAAGTTGCGTACCTGGAAGTGACGCACAAATTACCGCTACCCCAGTTGGTGGATGGTCTGGATATGAGTTTGAATTAGTAGACCCAGCTAATCCTGGAACTCCAATTCAATCTTTTGATCCAAATAATGTATTTAGCGGTTTAACTTCTGGTATTAATTACGAACTTACCCTTAGAGATTCAGGTGGATGTGATAATGTAATGCAGGTAATTACAATACCAACTATTGATGCGATTATATTAACCGAAACGAGTACGAATCCAACTTGTCCTGGTGCTGCTAATGGTTCTATAACTGTAACCGCCTCAAGAGAATTTGGTAATGGACATACA
>NZ_JBDVFA010000006.1:0-40631 GCF_039941195.1 Aurantibacter sp.
CAGCTTTTAAATACAGCTTTTAAATAATGACTAACGAAAATTAATTATAACTTTTAAGTAAAACTGCTTTGACATAATTGTTGACGATATAGACCTAAAGGCGCTATATCTACAATTATATCAAATAGCACAGCTATACGCTGTTTTACATAATAAACATGTTTGTACTATAATATATATTATGTAAAATAGAATATTTGAAGGCTCTCCATTTACCTTACTTTTTATATCACACAAAATAAATTATAAATTCTAACTGTGAAGTCCTTCTGCATCATCTAACCGATATTTTAAATCATCCAGAGGATAATCTAAAATACTTAAGGTGCCTTACAAAGTCAAATTATAATTAAACGGACTCTTTTAACGCGAAGATTTAATATAATCTTCAATCTCGTTATGCAACACATTAAAACGTGAAAACTGTAATTCTACATTTTCCATGTAGTCTACAATTACAATATCGTTTATTTGTAAAGTTGCCACCAATTCTGAAGTATTATTTGCTAAGGCGACTAATTCTTCTTTTAATACCGCCATTTTTTCAAACAAATGAAACGTTTGCGGTACACATTTATAAGAGTTTAATTTTCGCTGTAATTGGTCTACAGCACTTCTTTTGCGCTGTAATTCTCTAATTACAACTGTCTTCTCGGCATTCTTTAGTTGAGCATTCATAACAGTTAAGTTGAAAAAGTTGTGTATTCTTTTAACGCAATACAAAGAACAACATTGTGTTGAAAACCAATACTATAGAATTTTTTTAATAAACTAGAGTTAACCATTTGCTAACGGACTATATCTGAGCTTCACCGCTATATAATTGCTTACACCTTGTTATTAACCAACTCCGTACAAACTGTTCTCTTCATTACGCCATTGATATACGGTAGAACAATCAAAATAGTTGCAGCGAACTATTTTATTTCACTACTATTTCTGAAAACAACAAATTCCAACCTGTTCCTGGATCAAAAACCGATGTGCCATCTTTTAAACTTCCCAATCGAATTGCATATTCTGGTCGGTTTGCAATACTTTCTGAAGCATCAGGAAAATTGATATATAGCTTATAGTTCCCTTTTGAGACTTTTTCAGGCCACACGCCTTTTGTGGTTATTTTTTGCACCTCATTAGTAAACCAAAAACGCGTATCCACATCTAATTTCTGATGGTATTCTTTTTGTGTAATACTATCTTTTAAAATCAGTTCTGCCGAGCGATAATTATAAGTAGATGCATAGCCTACATTTTCAATTTCCAATTGCATTTTAAAAGGTTTTCCATTTATAAGTTTTGTTGGAAAATTTCCTTTTCTAAGCTCAAAGCGATATCCTAAATTCCGTTTAATTTCGTCGATACATTTGTTGGTCCAATCGCCATTTACGGCTCCCGACCACGAAGTATTCAAAAATGACGTATGAAATCTTTTTAAATAATTTTGAGCATTCCCTCCTTCTGAAATGCAGTCGTTATACGGACTAAAAACATCTTCCCCTGCTGCACCACCTGGGCATGTTTCACCTCCAAAAACCAAATATTTAGTTTCATCTGCAATGTATTTTTTTAGATTCAGGGTGTCACTAGTTGCCGGCCAGGTATGAAACGAATTATAGGTCCAATAATCATCGGCATTAGCCAAAATACAATCGTTATGGTGGGCTAAACGTGCTTTATCACTTTCACTAAAAGCCTCATCCGCTGTTAATGGCTTAGCATTTTCTGGTAGTGCCTCCTCCCCTTCTACATAACGTAATTTATAGTACGGCGCACGCACTTGTACCATTCGCGATTTTGGTACAATATCTAATAATTTCTGAATAACAGCATTTCTATCCAACCAATGTTGATTGGTCACCGGTCCGTGTTCCAAATCTCCAAAATAATCCGAGTAAAATTGCTCACCCCAAGGTCCTATCAGTCCCATTTGCACCACTGCAATAACATCTACATTTTTAGCAATAACAGCTTGCAATTGGTCTAAATGTTGAAAGATTATTTCTTTGGGCACATCATTAAAAGGTGGTGTACAACAATTAGAAGAATAGGTAAATCGTAAGATAATTTTATTGCCTACACTTCGTACAGTATTCATATCGGTCTGAATGGCCTGTAAAATTTCTTCATTGAGTGGCTTCTCTCGAAACGTATCAAATTGATAGGATCTATAGGTTAAGGTGCTCCCTACTGAAAATCCGCCAGCTGCCGGGTTTGATTTTTGTAAGGCTAATAGTTCTTCTGCATTCAACGCTTGAAAATCACTCGTTTGCGTGCCGAATGGGCGATAGAAGCCACGTTCTGGATTTGTAAATTCCTGAAGGTCTGCAGTATAAGCTTGATCCACATACGTTGTTTTCACCTCGCTACAAGAAACCAATACCAATGTGAAAGCACAAAAAGTAAGCAAAATTCGAATCATTTTTTTCATTTTTTAAAAAGTGCACTACAAATTTACCTTTTTAAAAGTGATTACTAATTTATGAGTATTAGGAGATCATTGCCTTTTATAGTAAACAATCTGCGCTCGACGTTTTATTAATTTAAATGTGTACGTACACCTAATATTTTAGCTTTGTTTTAACCCAATTTTTCTTTGCCATATGGATATGGAAATGTAACTTTAAATAAAACAATACCTCTATGAATATAATTTTCGAATATCACAATGTAAAGGCTAGTGAACGCCTAGAAGAATTTGCTACTAAACATCTAAATAAGCTAGAAGATAAATACGATTTTATCGTACGGGCAGATGTATTTTTCAAAACGGAAAACACTTCAGAAGAAAATAAAGGTAAAATTTGTAATATTCGATTGAGTGCTCCAGGTCCAAGATTATTTTCGGAATCTAGCACGGGCGCCTTTGAAGCGTCTGCTAAAGAATCTATTGGTGAACTAGAAAGGCAATTAAGTAAGCGAAAAGACAAAATGAAATCGCACTAGTCAAAATAAGCTGTGCACTAAAAGCGTATCGATAGCATTCTATTTATTGTTATTGACTATATCTTCATCGTCATCTTCAAATTCTATTTCAGCAAATTGTTTGTTTACTTTATCTGAAAAAGGATTTTTATTCAGTTCGCGGAACAAGCGTTCGCGTCTACGGTCTGATATATTTAAGGTATCTAGAATGCTTTTTCTATGTGCAATTACTTCGCGACGTTCAAGTTTCATACGTTTACGTTCGGCAACTGGTAAAACGTAATCCGATTCAAATTTTTCCATTACGGTATGTTTTTTCACATTAATTTCTTCGTCTGCAACGTAAGAAATTGAATCTTGTGCTTGCACAGCTGTAACTAGAAATACTAATAGTAATGTAATTTGCCCCTTAAACTTTGTCATGTTAAAAATAATATTGTGATGTAAAACATCCGTTATTAAAAATACGAATAATTCACATAGCAATGTGTATTAACACTTTAAGTAGGAAAAGAACTTTGGGGTTTGTTCTCTAAATTTTAATTATCCTCAAATTTGGTTTCAGCAACCGTCGTCTTAGAAAGGACTAAATCTTTCGGATTTTTATGCAAATCGCGTAAAAGTCGTCGTTTTTTACGATCTGATATTTGCATAGTATCAATAACCGCTCTAGCCTGATTAATTTCTTCCTGCCTTGATTCTACCGCAGTTAAAAAATTGGGCTCAAATTTGAACATTAGTGGTCCTTCTTCTTCATCTGAAACCACATTCTTTTTTTCTTTTTCAGTTTGCTGCGCAGACAAAGTTGCTGAGCTGAAAACTATAAATCCGACACATAGTATCGCTAAAATATTCTTTCTCATCTTCATATAAGGTTCTCGTTGCAAGTTAAATAATAATCTACAAACAGCAATAAAAGGCAGGGTTAACAGCCGATTATCGATTTTAAATGTCACTTATCGAAATTCATTTTTAAGATTATCGATGAAATGCACCTTTTTAATTAAAACTATGAAATGCCGAACTTATTGTTAAGCACAAATTCAAAATCGATAACTTTGATTACAACTATTATTCTTTATTATGATGAGATTTAAATTGATATTATTTTTTTTAAGCTGCTACCCTATTCTAAATTTCGGGCAGATTACAAGTATAAAATCAGCCGAAATATCATTCAATTTTGAAGCCAAAGATGTAGATGGAACTATTTCAGGATTTAGTTCTGACTCTCAATTAGATTTTGAGAACATTCAAAATTCAAAACTCAAAGGTTCGGTTGCTGTAAAAACTATAAAAACTGGCATATTTCTTCGCGACTGGGCATTAAAAGGAAATAAATACTTTAATGAAGATTTACATCCTAAGATATATTTCGAAAGTACTAACATACAAGAAACAAATACTGGGTTTTCCGTTCAGGGTAACTTAACCATAAAAGCAATAGCCAAACCAATGCGAATTACTTTTGTTAAAAATGGAAATAAGCTAATTGGCACTGCAATCGTAAAAACTTCGGAATACGGTATTAATATTAAAAAACATCCAGAAGACAATACAGTCAAAGTTAAACTGATTTTTACGCTTCATTGAATATTAATCACCTGAGAACAATTTGTTTAACATTTGTAAAAGATGCTTAACTTCGCGTCCTTAAAAATTAAACTATGTGGGTTTGGGGAGTATTCATTGCCTTTGTTCTTGTTTTTTTAGCATTGGACTTAGGGGTGTTTCATAAAAATGATCACGTTGTTCGTACCAAGGAAGCCAGTATTTGGACAGCCATTTGGGTAACCATAGCATTGAGTTTTAGTGGGGTAATCTATTGGTTGTTTTCTAGTGGCTTAATTGCCAATCCCACTGATCTTACTCCAAATCAGGCCGTTCTTAAATATGTAACCGGCTACCTTATTGAACTTTCCTTAAGTGTTGATAATGTATTTGTAATCGCAGTTATCTTTTCATCATTTAAAATTCCAGCAATTTATCAACACCGTATTTTATTCTGGGGCATCTTAGGAGCAATTATTTTTAGAGCTTTAATGATATTATTTGGAGTTGCCTTAATCACCAAATTCGATTGGATCATTTATGTCTTTGGAATTTTTCTATTATGGACTGCTTTTAAAATGCTGAAATCTGACGAAGATAATTTTGACCCGAAGAAATCATGGGTATTCCGTCAAATTAAAAAAATATTTCCTGTAACCGGAACCATACACGGACACGACTTTTTTGTTAAACGAATGGGCATTAATGCAGCAACTCCCCTTTTTGTAGCACTTATTGTAATAGAATTGACCGATATACTATTCGCACTGGATAGTATTCCGGCCATTTTAGCTATTACTGCAGACCCGTTTATAGTCTTTAGTTCGAACATCTTAGCCATTCTAGGCCTACGTTCGATGTACTTCCTGATTTCAAGAATGTTGGATAAGTTCCGATATATCAACTATAGTCTAGTTGTAATACTGGCTTTTGTTGGATTAAAAATGCTTTTCTCAGGTTATGTTCATCCGCCAGAATGGGTGTCATTAGCCGTTATTTCCATTGCTTTAATAAGTGGTGTAGTTGCTTCTAGAATAATTCCAGATACTGAGAATTCTCAAATTCAAGAATAGAATCAGTCATCTTTTAATGCGATTTCACCATATTGGTATAGTCAAAGATACCCATACGTAAATCGTTGAAATCGCGAATTTGCTGCATCACTTTTTCGGATACTTCATCCATAACAGTTTTACCTTGTTCAACAGAAGAAATTATTTCATCATTACCCTTTTTAAGGCTTTCCATTCTGTCTTTTAGCGATTGAAATTTTTGATGAAGACTATAAGTACAGGGCTCATAGGTGTATGACTTTAATTTATTATTCAATAAATTAATTTCATTGTTAGCACGTTTTAATCGTAACAAGCCGCTACTTCTTAAACTACTACCATCGCTACTTCGTTTTTTTGATAATGATTCCATATTCATAGATTTTGAGTTAAACAAACAATTCAATTTCTTAAACCACAGTTTACCGTGGTAAAAGTTAATTTTAGAAAAACATTATGGGTTTATGTTGCTTAAAGTTTGCCTTTGAACCTCAGAGGTGTTCCATGGCAATCGAATAAAAAGTAGTAACACTTTTTATGGGTCACATTAAATAAAGCTAAGTAGTAATAGGTTATTTAGTTACTTCAATATAGGAATAATCTTCGGATAAATCTCAGTCTAATTTAAATTTAACGTAACATTTACCATTTACTAATACCTAAAGCTCAATAACTTAGTTAATATTTTAAATCTGGAATTTAAAATTTGTAGTCTTTATCTTATTTATCGCTGAGCTTTTTGTCAATAATTAGCAGTGCATTTTTAACCGTTTCCATTTGATCCATATCATCGTTTTCGATAGCAATACCAAATGCATCTTCTACATCAAGCACAATATCAACCAAGTTAGCCGAATTAATATTAAGCTCATTAATTAAGTGACTTTCTGATGTGATATCCGTTTCAGAAATATCTTCCGGAAGATAAACTTTAATAATTTCTTGCAGTTTTTGGTAGCGCTCTTCTTTATTCATCGGTGACTATTTTCAGGGAAAAATCAAATTAATTAAATAGTAAATAGTTAAAGATACTATTCATTGTATGCCTTAAAAATAACACAAGCATTTACATCTCCAAAGCCAAAACTGGCTTTAGCCAAAATTCTTGGTTGATGGTTTAACGTCTTTTGGGGAATACGTCCTGCATCAATTACGTCTAAAATATCGGGGTGTAAATCATTACTATTTATATTTCCATAAACATAATGATTCTTAAATTGAAGTACCGATGCAACACATTCGATACTACCGGCTGCTGCCAAACAATGTCCGATTGTGCCCTTTGTAGCATTTATATATGGAAAATCTACCCCTTTTCTTTCCAAGGCTGCACTCCAATTTTCTATTTCGGTTGCATCTTTGGAGGTTGCGGTTAAATGTCCATTAATGGTATCGATGTCCGATTTTAAGATTTTCGAATTACATATAGCATCTTCAATACAGCGCTTAACCGCTTCGCTATTGGGAGCTGTAATACTTCCACCTCCTCTTTGTCCACCACTATTTATTGCACCACCCAAAACTTCTGCGTAAATCTTTGCACCTCTTTGCTTTGCACTTTCAAAAGACTCCAAAACCAAAGCTCCTGCTCCACTTCCAGGAACAAATCCTGATGCTGTTGCACTCATCGGCCTACTAGCTTTTGAAGGATTATCATTAAATTTTCTAGGGAGAATACGTAAACTATCAAAGCCCCCCCAAACATACGGACCACTATCACTGCAACTACCCACTAACATTCGTTCTGCTTTTCCAGTAGCTATGCGTTCAAATCCCATTAAAATACTTTCCGTACCTGTAGTACACGCAGATGAATTGGTGGTAACTTGATTTCCGCAACCTAAAATCCCACCTAAATATGCACTAATGCCACTAGCCATTGTTTGCACAACGGAAGTGCTTCCTAATCGTCTAACGTCTCCGTTGTCAATTAAATGGATGCTCTCTCTAAATTTATCGACTCCTAAAATACCCGTTCCGAAAATTATTCCACTTTCCCAATCGGGGCTTTTATTATGTTCTATTGTTAAATTTGCATCTTTCCAAGCATCAACACCTGCAATTACTCCATATACCAAACCACTAGCATTCAATCCGCGTAGCTGTAATGGTGTAAAATAGCTATTTACCATGTTTGCTGGAACCAAGGGTTCACCTGCAATTTGGCAGCCAAAATTTAGTTCGGCTAGCTTCGGTTGAAAGCGAATGCCACTAATTCCATTTTGTAATGAAGTAGCGAATGCTTCCAAACCGATTCCGTTTGGAGCACAAACACCTAACCCTGTAATAACTACTCGCCTACTCATTATGAGCTGTTTTAAACATTCCAGCTAAAGTTCCTTTGCACACCAATTCTTCCTTTTCGTTGAACATCTTTACATTACACTTTAACTTATTAAACCTAAAATAGACTTTTTCTGAAATCACTTTTACTCTTTCATTTGGAAATACAGGAGTATAAAATTCCATTTCAGAACTACTCATTCCAATTTTTAAATTTTCCAAATTACTATCTTCCAATAAAAACAAACCCAAACAAACTACTCCAATTTGTGCACAGCATTCTGTTAAAATAACTCCTGGAGTAACTGGTGCATTTATAAAATGACCTGAGTAAAAATCTGAATCTTCAGGAAAGCGATAACTACCAGTTACACCATTTTCATTCAGTTCATTGAGTGCATCAACAAAAAGAAATGGCCTTTGATAGGGTAATTTTTTTAAAATTTGGTCGAATTTCATCAAAAATGTATAAATAATAAAACTATAAATTACTGTATATTAAACTAATAAAACGTATTACTTAGACCATTAAATAATACTACCTGCATGGAGATAATTAAATCAGAAATGCCAATAGTGAGCAAATTACTTGTTCCACGTTGGACATTATACGGGTAATAAACAATGATAAAACTCTGTAAAAAATTTCAATTAATATCACTTATTTCAATCAATACTACAAGTAGATTAGCAATTAATACAAAAATTTAACTAATTGTAAATAAACTATTTAATGATTAATATTTAAATTAATAATTTACCATTCAAGTAAAACTCTTTGTGCTGAAAATCCTGGGCCAAAACTCAATACCAAACCTTTTTCACCTGAGTTGATATTCTTTTCCATAAAACGTTCCAAAACATACAGTACCGTAGCACTACTCATATTTCCATATTCTCGTAAAACTTCTCGGGTATCATCTATATTCTTGCCATACTCACCAAACAAGGCTTCAACAGTTTGGACTATTTTCTTACCACCAGGATGAAAAATTAAATGATTTACTTCATCAATGGACACCCCATTTTTACTGAGAAAAGGATGTACAATATTTGGGAAATGTGAAGCTATAATTTCTGGAACTGTAATATCCAATATCATTTTTAAACCATGATTGGTTAAGTCGAACCCCATCATTTGGGTTGAATCAGGAAAGTGATACATGTCACCACCGACAATACTAGGCCCGATAGCCTCCGATTCAGAAGTAAGTAATACACAAGCTGCTCCATCACCAAAAATAGCCGCACTAACCATATTAGCCATCGAATAGTCTGTAAGTTGAAAAGTAGCTGTAGGACTCTCAACAGCTACCAATGCAGCTCTCTTTCCTGGATTTGACTTAAGAAAGTTGTGCGCGTATATCAATCCAGACACCCCTGCAGCACAACCCATTTCGGTAACGGGCAAACGAACTACATCTTCCTTTAGGTTTAAATCGTTAATCAAATAGGCATCCAATGAAGGAATCATAATACCAGTGCAACTAACAGTTATTATATAATCTATTGATTCAGGTTCCCAATTACATTTATGTAAAGTTTTACTTAAAACTGATGAACCTAACTTTTTGACCTCCCGTATATAAACATTATTTTTATCTTCAAAAGATGTTGTTGAAAAAACATCATCAGGACTCATAATACTATATCTTTTGTCAACAGCTGCACCTTCAAAAATCTTAACTACCTTTCGCATAAATCGTTGATCCTGTTGCCCTAACCATGATTCAACCAAAGGGATAATATCAGCGGTTTCTCGACAATATTCTGGCAACTCTTTACCTACAGCTGCAATACGAACTTTATTCATTAATTTCTTTTTCATTAAAACGTATAACCCAATTCAATCGAAAAGCCCACTTCCATTTTATAGCGTGTTGCTTCGTTGGAAATGATTTGGAATAGTTTTTTAATTCTTGTTTTGTAAATCCGCTTCGAATGGAAACCAATCCGTCGTTTTTCGCAATCTTCGTTTTTATAAAAATAACACTAAACAGTTTAAATAGATAATACGCTATACGACTTCGATGCAGATCACTAATCACAATTCCCATTCGAGACATTTTCATTAAAGCCTTTAGAAAGGCATAAATATCGGTCTCCGCAATATGATGCATGGTTAATGTAGTAATTACAACATCAGCTTTAATGCCGTTTGTTTTCAAAACATCAATTGCATTATATTTTATTTCTGGATAACTCTTCGATGCCTCTCGCGCTAATTGAATGGCTTTTTCATTGATATCAATGCCTAAAAATTCTACCTTCATATTTTCCTTTCGAAAAAAATCGGCCATTACACGAAGCATAGCACCATCGCCACAACCTACATCAATAACAGATAAGCTATCTTGAATATTCTGTAGAACAAGTGATTTTAATGCTATCAAAACAACTTTATTGCCACCCAAAAAAGCATTCGCGCGATTAATATCGAAATAGGTAGCTCGCAAGTCGTCTAAAGAGATTTGAGAATCATCCATTAATTCCTCTTCGCTATGACGCAATGTAAAATCCATTAAATTTGAATAGGTTTTCCGTGAGTTCTTTCGATTAGAGTTCGCAATATTTGTGGCGATTTAACAGCAGTCGACAACGCAACATTTGATAAGGTTTGATTCATTAAAATAGATTGAACTCTTCTCCCCACCCATAATCGTTGCCTAAATGTAAAATTCCATTCCTTCTGATAATCTTCATTAAGTTGAATACGCGAATAGTTTTTATCAGCTAAGAACTTATGAATAAGTTCCGAGGCAATCTTTGCCGCATGAATTGCCATTGACATACCATTTCCACATAGTGGGTGAATTAACCCTGCAGTATCTCCACACATTAAAACTTCACTTTCCACTGCTTTTTTCGAATTAAAAGAAATCTGAGCAATTGTTAACGGCTCTTCAAAAAGAGGTTCAGCGTTTTTTAGAAACGAAGCCAAAAAAGGATTCTTAGAAACTACATTCTTATTGAAGTTATCAATATTTTTCTCTTTTTGAAAATCGGCATAATTAGCCAAATAACAAAAGTTCACCGCTCCAGATTCTACTTTAGATAAGCCACCATATCCGCCCTTGAAATTATGTAATGCGACTAAATTTGAAGGAAATGCATATTTATAATGAGCTTTAACTGCTAACCATGCCGATTTATGCTGAATAAAATCCCGTTTTAGCTGCTTATCAAGCGTACTACGTTTTCCATAAGCCCCAATAACTATAGATGATGTGTATATCCCTTTTTGATCTGTAGCAACTTCAAATTGCGCATTCTCAAATTGAATAGACAATGCACTTTGAAAGCAAAACTTCACTCCTAAGTTAGTGGCCTTTTTGTACAATATATTATCGAAAGCATAACGGCTAATACCCACTCCGCCTAAAGGCAAGTGAGTAGAAACAGCATCTCCAGCAACAGTACTAAACTGCATGGTATTGATATTCATCGCACCATACTTGTCTAGAAAAATACCTAAACTATTTAAATAAGGTAAGACTTCATTGGAAACATACTCCCCACAGACCTTATGGTGCGGATATGCTTTTTTTTCAATGACTAAAACAGTATGTCCTTTTAATTTAGAATCGATAGCAGCAGTAAGTCCCGCAAGCCCACCTCCAACGATTATAATATCATACTTTTTCATATATAGAAAGATAGGTATTTTAAAAAATACCTGTGACATGATAGTAAGAAATTTCAGGGCAAACTTATAGGGCCACTTATTTAGTAGGCTAATAAATTCAACAACTCTTTTTTAAATCGTTCTTTGGGCAAATAATTATCCTCAAGCGTCTTAGCAAATGGAATAGGCGTATCGAGGCTTGCTACCCTTTTAATAGGTCCATCTAAATATTCAAAGCAATTTTCTGTAACAGCCGAAGCGATATCGCTAGCAATCCCACCAAATAAACTATCTTCTTGAAGGATGATAAGTTTACTTGTTCGTTTAACCGATGCAAACACCGCTTCGATATCTAAAGGCACTAAAGTCCGAAGATCCAGTAAGTCAGCGGAAACATGATGTAATTCTTCAAGTGTTTCTATTGCCCAATGGACACCAGCTCCATACGTCACAATAGTTATATCCACACCCTCTTTCAACAGGAAAGCCTCACCGAAGGGCAAGGTATAATAAGCTACAGGTACATCTTGATAAATACTACGATATAGCGCTTTGTGCTCAAAGAAAAGTACAGGATTTGGGTCGTTTATAGCGGTCGCCAACAAACCTTTTGCATCTTTTGGAAATGCTGGATATACCACTTTTAGTCCAGGTGTTTTTGTAAACCAAGCTTCATTCGTTTGCGAATGAAATGGTCCCGCTTGTACTCCTGCACCGCAGGGCATACGGATAACAACATCAGCAGACTGTCCCCATCTATAATGAGACTTCGCCAAATAATTTACAATAGGATTAAATCCTGAACTAGCAAAATCAGCAAATTGCATTTCCACAACTGCTTTCATCCCTTGAATTGACAATCCCATGGCTGCTGAAACCACAGCCGACTCGCAAATAGGAGTATTTCGAATTCTTTCACTACCAAAAGCATCAACAAATCCTTCTGTTATTTTAAAAACCCCACCATAATCAGCAATATCTTGCCCCATGATAACTAAATCGTCATGTTTTTCCATGGCTTGTTTCAGCCCATCCGACACTGCGTCTACAAAACGAATATTTTGAACAATACTACCAGGTTGCACATCTTCGTAATTGAAAGGAGCAAAAACATCTTCCAATTCTTTTACCTTATTAAGAACTATGTCACTTTCTTCAACGGCAAGTTTTAGTTCATCAATAATTTCATTATTGATTTTCGCACGTATTTTATCGATATCCTCCTGAGTTATTATGCCTGACTTAATCAAAAAGTTCTGATAATTTTCAATTGGGTCCTTTTTAGCCCATTTTTTCATTAGTCTCTCAGGCACGTACTTAGTACCACTAGCCTCTTCATGACCACGCATGCGAAAAGTCTTAAACTCTAATAAAACTGGTCTTGGCTTTTTTCTAATATTTTGGCAAAGTGCCTTCACTTTGCTATACACTTCAATTACATTATTGCCATCAATTAAATGAGATTCAATACCGTAACCTATACCTTTATCAATTAGGTTTTTACAGCGATACTGTTCATTTGTAGGCGTAGAAAGTCCGTATCCATTGTTTTCAATACAAAAAAGCACCGGTAAATCCCACACGGCGGCAATATTTAGCGCTTCATGAAAATCACCTTCACTTGTTGCTCCTTCACCAGTAAAAACAGCAGTTACTGAATTATTTTTTTTAAGCAAATTCGCCAAAGCTATGCCATCTGCTACGCCTAGTTGTGGACCCAAGTGCGAAATCATACCTATAATATTATAGTCTTGAGTTCCAAAATGAAAACTGCGGTCCCGTCCATTAGTAAATCCATTAGCTTTCCCTTGCCATTGTGAAAACAAGCGATGCAATGGAATATTTCGTGTAGTAAACACACCAAGATTTCGGTGCATTGGCAAAATGTATTCCTCACTATTTAGTGCACTTGCAACTCCAACAGCTATCGCTTCTTGGCCAATACCACTAAACCATTTAGATATTTTTCCTTGTCGTAAGAGAATCAACATCTTTTCTTCCACCAAACGTGGTTTTATCATACGCTCGAACAGTAGCAATTGCTCTTCTGAAGCAAGACTAGAATTGAATTCCATTTGAACCTTATAAAAAACCAACATTATTTAAGTAAAAATAGCAAAACCGAGTTTGATTATTAGAATTCAAGCTCGATAGCAAATTGAACCTTTATTTATTAACTTTGATTCCACTAAAAAAGTATTTTCATGAGCGCAATACCAAGTGTAGACTTACAGGATTTCCTATCGGGAGATGACAATAGAAAACAAAAATTTATTAATGAAATCAGTTCTGCCTTTGAAGATATTGGTTTCGTAGCATTAAGCGGACATTTTCTATCTGAAGAATTAGTTGAAAACCTTTACGCGGAAATTAAAAAGTTTTTCGAATTACCTCAAAACGTAAAAGACAGCTATGAAATAGAAGGTATAGGTGGTCAAAGGGGATATACATCTTTTGGAAAAGAGCATGCAAAAGGGAGAAAGGAAGGAGATTTAAAAGAGTTTTGGCATTTCGGACAATATGTTGAAGACAATCCGAAATTAGAAGAAGAATACCATAAAAATGTAATTGTTAGTGAATTACCTGCTTTTAATGAAGTGGGCAAAGAGACATATAAAATGCTCGAAAAAACAGCTAAATATGTTTTACGAGCACTAGCACTACATTTAAATCTTGAGGAAACGTATTTCGACGCATATATAAAGAATGGAAATTCAATCCTTAGACCAATACATTATCCTCCGATTACTGCTGAACCCAAAAATGCAGAACGGGCAGCAGCACATGGAGACATTAATTTAATAACATTGTTAATGGGTGCTCATGGCAGAGGATTACAAGTAAAAAATCACAATGATGAATGGGTAGATGCGATTGCACGACCAGACCAATTGATGATTAATGTTGGTGATATGCTATCTCGTCACACAAATAATCGATTAAAATCTACGATTCATAAAGTTGTCAATCCACCGAAAGAGAGCTGGGGAAAATCAAGATATTCGATTCCATTTTTTATGCATCCAATTAGTGAAATGCCATTGAATTGCTTAGAAAACTGTATCGACGAAAAAAATCCAAAGCAATTTGAGGACACCACAGCAGGCGAATTTTTACATGAACGTTTAATAGAACTCGGACTAATTAAAGAATAATGCGACACCATTCTATTTTACTTGCACTCCTTATTGTAACGGCTTCATGCAAAAAAAAACCAGTTACTCCAGAAAAAATAAAACCGAATGTACTTTTTATTTTAGTTGACGACCTTGGTCTACATGATTTAAGTTCTACCGGGAGTTCATATTATGAAACTCCAAACGTTGATCGAATTGCAAAAGAAGGGGTTGTATTTACACAAGGTTATGCTGGCAGTAGAGTGTGTAGTCCTTCAAGAGCAACTATAATGACGGGTAAGTTTACAGCACGACATAAGGTTACCGATTGGATTGGTGCAAAATCAGGTGAAGCATGGCGCGAACATAATCGATATGATCAAATGCTGCCTGCTAATTATACGCATGAGCTTCCAAAGGAAGACATTTCGTTGGCTGAAGCAATGAAAGCTGGAGGCTACAAAACCTTCTTTGCCGGAAAATGGCACTTAGGCGGTGAAGGATCTTACCCAGAAGATCACGGTTTCGATATTAATGTAGGCGGTTGGGATAAAGGGAGTCCAATTGGAGGTTATTTTTCTCCATGGGTAAATCCAAGTCTGAAAAATGAAAAAGACGGCGAAAACTTATCAATGCGTCTTGCCAAAGAAACAGCAAGTTTTATTGAGAAAAATAAGGATACAACGTTTTTTGCAATGCTATCGTTTTATGCGGTTCATGGTCCTATACAAACTACCCAATCCAAATGGAACAAATATCAATCCAAAGCAGTTGAAGCTGGAATATCAGATTCAGGGTATATTATGGAACGTAAACTTCCAATACGCCAAGTTCAAGACAATCCAGTTTATGCGGGGTTGGTTGAACAAATGGATGATGCAGTTGGGGTAGTTTTAAAAACTTTAGATAGTCTAGGGCTGGACAAAAACACTATTGTAGTTTTCACCTCCGACAATGGTGGCGTTGCCTCTGGAGATTCATTTTCAACGGCCAATCTTCCGCTGAGAGGTGGCAAAGGATACCAGTGGGAAGGTGGCATACGAGAGCCCTATTTTATTAAAGCTCCAACATTAACTAAGACACCGAAAACTATTGACTATCCTGTTACCGGGGCTGATTTATATCCAACTATATTAGATTTAACTGAATTAGAAGTTATTCCTAATCAACATGTTGACGGGGTAAGTCTTAAACCATTACTTGAAGAAATTGTATTATCTGAGAGACCGTTGTATTGGCACTACCCACACTACGGAAATCAAGGAGGTGACCCATCTTCAATCATTCGTTTAGGCCAATGGAAGCTCATACATTATTGGGAAGATGGTCATGAAGAACTATATAATTTAGAAAAAGACCCAGAGGAGCAAAATGATGTTTCAGAACAAAATAAATCAACAAAAGAGAATTTAAGTAATAATCTTTTAACGTGGTTGAAAACTGTAAATGCTAATATGGCTTTAAAAGATTTGGAATATGACCCGGCTTTAAATAGAAAAAGGCATGAAAGCATTATTAATGAATTGTGGCCACAATTAGAGAAAAAACGCTTAGATGTATTGTCTGAAGATTTTGAGCCCAACGAAGATTGGTGGAGCAGTAATACTACACTAGACTAATAAAACACAGCATTTAGGGCATTTATTATTTTTAGTCTACGTAGAGCTAATAGACTATTTTTTAAATTGATTCGTTTATCAATAAGATTTAATTATAGTCTAGAAAATGATAAAAATTATTACATCCTTATTAATGCTATTATGTTTAAGTAGTGTTGCCGCTCAAATTGAATATGAAAAAGGCTATTTCATAAATAGTTCTGGTGAAAGAGTTACTTGTTTAATTCGTAACGTTGATTGGAAAGAAAGCCCAAACTATTTCAATTACAAATTAAAGATTGATTATGAAGTGCGTCGTGCGGACGCAACAGAAGTACTAGAATTTGGAGTTTTAAATGGTGCTAAATACATTGGAGCTTCCGTATCTATAGACCGCTCTTCGAGTATTACAAAAAATTTAGACCATAAAAAACAACCAAATTTTAATACCGAAAGACTTTTTTTAAAGGTAATAACAGAAGGTGCCGCCAACTTGTATAGTTATAACCAGAATAGCTTACGAAGATTCTTTTATAGCCAAAATAAAGGGGAAATTTATCAATTGGTTTATAAAAAGTACTTAACTGAATTAAATAAGATTAAAATTAACAAACATTATCGTCAGCAAATATTTAATACTTTAAAATGTGATGCCATAAAACCTATAGAAGTTAATAGGTTAGACTACACAACCAAAAGTTTAAAAAAGATATTTGACGAATTCAATAAGTGTATAGATAACGATTATGTGATGAATGAATCTAAGCCTCGTAAAATCGATTTTAACTTTTGGTTGCGTCCGGCATTCACATATAACACATTTAGTGTCGCAAATAGTATAAATCCCAAATACACCTTTGAATTTCCTAACGCAATAGGTATAAGGTTTGGGACTGAATTTGAATTTGTATTGCCTTATAATAAAAACAAGTGGTCCTTATTTATTGAGCCAACCTACCAAACTTATGAGTCCGAACGGGAAGTAGAGATATACGAGGAGTTTATTGAGAACGAAAAATACGACGCCAATGTAAGTTATAGTTCAATTGAATTACCCATTGGTGTACGATATTCCATGTTTTTAAATGCAAAATCAAGAATTTTTATCGATTTATCTTTTTCACACGATTTTCATACAAGCTCTGAAATTATCTTGGGTAATATAGACGATTTAGAAATGAGTTCAAATGAGAACTTTGTGGCTGGACTTGGATATGCATTGAATAGTAAATTACAGATGGAGTTTAGGTATACTTTTTCAAGAAATATTTTAGACAATTATACTTTTTGGTCTACTGATTATAAGGCTGTTAATCTAGTTTTAGGCTACAACATCTTTTAGAATTAATGTGAAATCATAAAAAAACAAACAAATAAGCAAAGTTTTTAATACATTGCCATCCCCTTTTTGAATGAATTTAATACTGAATAATTTACATGGATTTAAAAGATCAGCTTAAGAACTTATTTCCAGATCATGTAGAGAAAGAACAGCCTAAGGAAATCGTTAAAAGTACTGTTTGGCTTCAAGATGAACCAATTATTTGCAAGTATGAAAAACGAAAAGGCAAGCCTATAACGATACTAGAAGGCTATAATGGTGCCGACAAAGACTTTAAGCAACTTGCCAAAGAATTAAAGAAGGCTTTAAGTGTAGGTGGTGGTATTAAAGGAGAAAGTATTATCATTCAAGGCGATTTCAGAGACAAAATCATGGAAATACTAAAGCAAAAAGGATTTAAAGTAAAACGAGTTGGCGGATAACTATTTATTGATTTCATTGATTATAATTCGTAAAAAATGAAATTGTTTTTTCTGTTAATTTAATTTTGAAGATTGAAATTATTTGGTATTTTTATTTACTAATCTATAACCACACACGAAAATATGAGCTCCCTACTACATATCACTAATGGAGACAGTTTTACTGAAAAGTTGAAAACACTGAAGTTAAAAGGTGATATTATTACCTGGCGCGAGATGCTATGTGAAGGTAAAACGCTTACCAATGTAGGCAGTGAAAATTTTTGGAAGACAAGATTTGAGTTTCTTAACAAAAATTACAAAGTATCGAAATCTTGGTTTATTGAAAAAACATTAAAAGAGTATCGTTCTTTGTGTAATCATAAGCAAGAAGATAAAATTGTATTGTGGTTCGAATATGACCTTTTCTGTCAAATAAACATGCTTGCCGTAATTAGTTGGCTTAAAGCACATCGTAAATATGCTGAAATAACGTTGGTTTGTAGTGGTAAAGAAGACCAAACAGATAAAATGTATGCGCTTTGTGATTTAAATGATGAACAACTATTAAATCTATATGAAAATCGCATTACTTTAACACAAGACGATATCGAATATGCTGATTATGTATGGCAATTATATTGTAGTGATAATCCTATTCGATTAGAAAATCTTAGTGATTTTGAAAATTACCAGTTCAGTTATTTATCCGAAGCAGTAAAGAACCATTTATTCCGCTTCCCTAGTATTAAAAACGGTTTAAACAAGATGGAAAATAACATTTTACAACTTGCTCTGGATAAAAAGCCTAAATCCAAAAGTGCATTTCTACAGACCGTTATTCAAAATCAGGATGGATTAGGTTTTGGAGACTCGCAATACGAAAGAGCTTTTAATAGACTGAAACCCCTCTTTTCTTCTTTTAATCCAGTTAAACTTACAAAAAAAGGCAAAGATATTCTAGATAAACAAACCAGTTATTATTCTTGCATACAAGACAATGATGTGTATTTGGGTGGTGCTTTAAAATATAATTTTCTTTACAATACGGATTCTGATAAGATTCTAAAACTCTAAAATGTCTTTCGGACCCTCTGAGCTTATTTTAAATGCGGACAATAGTATTTATCACCTCAACTTATTACCACAAGATATAGCAGATACAATAATTACAGTAGGTGACCCTGAACGCGTGAGTCACGTTTCTTCGAAATTTGACGCCATCGAATTAAAAAAAGGGAAACGAGAGTTCATAACCCATACCGGTGTAAAAAACGGAAAACGACTTACAGTAATTTCTACTGGAATTGGAACCGATAATATTGATATTGTTTTAAATGAATTGGATGCACTTGCAAACATCAATTTAGAAACACGGACGCTCCACAATAATATCAAAAAATTAAACATAATTAGAATTGGCACCTCTGGTGCTATTCAACCAGAAATTGAATTGGATTCTTTTTTAATTAGTGAATATGCATTAGGTCTAGATGCGCTTTTAAGCAATTATGAAAATGTAGCCATACGAAATTTTGAATTTGAACAAGAATTTCAACAACAAGTAGCTTGGTCTTCTGAAAAACCTACCCCCTACGCGGTAAAAAGCGATGAATCATTGGTAACACTACTTACATCAAATCGTATACGATTAGGAGTAACAATAACAGCTTCAGGATTTTACGGACCTCAATTCAGAGAATTACGATTAAAAACGCAAGGAGCCAATTTGTTTGAGCAAATAATGAAATTTTCATTTGATAATTGGCAATTCACCAATTTAGAAATGGAAACGGCGGGCATTTATGGGTTATCGAAATTATTGGGTCATCGAGCAATATCATTAAATGCTATTTTAGCAAATAGAGCTACTGGTGAATTTTCAAAACGACCTTATGCGGTGGTAGATGATTTAATTGAATATACATTAGATAAAATTTCTCGATGAAAACAGTTCGAATAATAGGAGTTCCAGAACATTTTAATTTGCCTTGGCATATGGCAATTGAGGAAGGAGCGTTTGAAGAGCGTGGAATCGATTTACAATGGACAGACATTCCCGAGGGCACTGGTAGAATGTGTCAGATGTTAGCGGACGAAGAAACAGACTTAGCTATTATTTTAACTGAAGGTTTGATAAAAAGCATTTCTGAAGGAAATAAGTCTAAAATAATCCAGGAATATATTGCATCTCCGCTATTATGGGGCATTCATGTAGCGGCCGACAGTCATTTTAAGACGATTTCAGAGCTTGCTAACGCAAAAGCAGCAATAAGTAGGTTTGGAAGCGGAAGTCATCTTATGGCCTATGTTAATGCCCAAAATGAAGGTTGGAATACGGAGAACTTACAATTTGAAATCATAAATAACCTCGAGGGAGCTAAAAAAGGGCTAGCTAATGGCGATGCTGATTATTTTATGTGGGAACATTTTACGACTAAACCCATAGTAGATGCAGGGCTTTTTAGAAGATTAGGGGATTGTCCTACCCCCTGGCCATGTTTTGTAATAGCGGCCACAACCAATTTTATTGAAAAGAACGATAGTGTATTAAAGCATATTCTAGAGGTAATTAATGATTATACCACAGAATTTAAGCAAATACCAAGTATTGACCGAACACTTTCAAATCGATACGAACAACAATTGGAAGATATTAAAAAATGGCTTTCCATTACAAAATGGAGTCAAAACCAAATTAACCTAAATACTTATGAAAAAGTTATAGATACACTTCTCGAACTAAATTTAATTAACGAACGATTGCCCCACCATAAAGCATTGCATTAAACACTGGCATTTGCATCGGCCTTAAAATGAGTAGTTACCAATTTAGTTACAGATTTTTCTGATAATGGTTTTCGAACAAATTCCTTTACATGCGGATTTTGTTTCGCCTTTACTTCATCACTTTGCTCTTCGCTAATAGTTAGCATTACAATTGCGATATCATCTTTTAACTCCTGACTTACTGATTTCTCATACTGTTCAAGAAATTGCCAACCATCCATAGTCGGCATATTAATATCCAATAAAAGCAAACATGGTGTTTGTAGTGGATTCTCCTTATTTAAAATAACATCCATACCTTGTTTACCATTTTCAGTGGCAATTATATCAGCATTTAGATTCAGCTTATTTATGAATACAGTATTCAGAAGATTGCTAATAGAATCATCATCAACTAGTAACACGGTTTTTACAGCTTTTGAAATCATACGTCGTTTGGTTTTCTTAAAAGTAGTAATTTTCTGTACAAATTTATGGGTAAAATTAATTTTAAACGCAAAAAACTGTAAGAATTATCGAACATTTAAATAATTTGTGCCCTATTTATTAAATAAAGAATTTTCAAACCTATATTTTCTGAATATAATGCTATTTACTTCATTTATTTAATGTAATATACTGATAATCATACATTTTATTACCATTTTACTGGTTTTTGTTTAGTATTTCGTAATATTTCATTTACCGAACTAAAATGACGATTTCCAAACCAATACCCCCTATTCGCACTTAAAGGCGATGGATGTCCCGAAGTAAGCACATGATGCTTTGATGAGTCAATTAATTTAATTTTTTTCTTGGCATATCCCCCCCAAAGTAAAAAAACCACATCCTCTTTTTTATCTGAAATAGTTTTAATAACCGAATCTGTAAAGGTTTCCCAGCCTTTATTTTGATGACTTCCTGCTGTATGAGCACGAACGGTTAGCGTAGCATTTAACAATAAAACCCCTTGCTTAGCCCATTGTTCTAAATTTCCACTTTTAGGATATTCAGCACCAGTATCATTATGAAGTTCTTTAAAAATATTTTGTAAAGAAGGTGGGTATTTTATGCCATCGTTTACCGAAAAACAAAGTCCGTTTGCCTGATTAGGGCCGTGATACGGATCTTGCCCTAGGATAACTACTTTAGTTTCATTAAATAAAAAATAGTTAAATGCCGCAAAGATATCTTTTACTGGAGGATAGCATGTTTTTGTTTCATATTCAGTAATTACAAAAGACTGAAGTTCTGTGAAATAGGGTTTTTTAATTTCTTTTTCTAAGTGCTCTTTCCAGCTTTGATTTAATTGTTGAAACATAAAAGTTTTCGATTACAAAAAACAAAACTAGCTAAAAGCAAATCTAAAATGAAGCCTAATTACTTCATTTTCATACAACAAATTTTAATTTCTTGTATACAGCAGGCAAAATATATCGTTTCGCTTATTAATTTGATATTTTAGTGCATCAAACTTTATTAAAGAACAGCTCACAATGCAAAAATACCCATCTATAGCTTATTACATATTTCTATTAATAATGACTACCCCTTTCCTTACGCTTAAAGCACAATTTCAAAAAATGGAATTACATACAAAAGCGAAGCCCGTCAATGCTGTAGTAAACAATTCTATTTTAGAAGGTTCGTCTGTTTTGAATGACCCAAACCGGTTTATTTGGGGTGGTAGTGTTGTAAAAGGGTCAGACAATAAGTACCACATGTTGTACAATACATGGCATTGCGGCGATAGCATTCCTAAATTTAGTGATTCGTGGGTATTGCACTCTGAAATAGCCTATGCAATTTCAGATAAACCAGACCGTGACTTTGTTTTCCAGAAAATTGTATTAAAAGGTGCCAAATCAGATGGTAATGCTGCTGTTTGGGATGCTCAGATGGTTACGAATCCGCATATAAAACAGTTTGGAAATACCTATTATCTTTATTATGTTGGCTCTAAGGACCCAGGTATACAACAAGAAAACTCAGACGGTAAGGGGATTAATAAAAGAAACCGTGTACAACAAATGCTGCGCATTGGAGTCATTGAATTCAATAGTTTTGAAGATTTGGTAGCCGAAAATTTCACAAGACCAAAAGAACCATTATTGGCACCAAGAACTAGAGTGAAACCAAATAATATTATTGCGCCATCACCACCAGGCACATCACCGAAACCTGATAATATAATTGTTGTTAATCCTTCGATTGTTCGCAGACCTGTCGATGGAAAATACCTTATGTACTTTAAAGGCAATCTATACGACCCTAATTGGCGAGGCGTTCATGGTGTAGCAATTTCTGACAACCCATCAGGGCCATTTGTACCTAAAGATGACATAATTTTTGATTTCAAAATGGAGGATGGTAGATTAGCATCAGCCGAAGACCCCTATGTTTGGTATCATAACACTCTAAATCGATTTTATGCGGTCTTTAAAGATTTCTCAGGAAAAATTACTGGTTCAGAACCCGGGTTAGCCCTATTAGAATCTTTAGATGGTTTACAATGGACAAAGCCTACAAACCCATTTTTTATGAAAAAGGAAGTCACATTGATTAATGGTGATATCATAAAACTAAATCGATTAGAACGACCACAATTATTAATTGACGCTAACGGCAATCCACAGGTACTCTATGCCGCAGGTTCAATTGTAAACATAAATCCCCGTCAAGACGGAAGTTCATTTAATATTCAAATACCAATTGAAGCATACGTAAAATAATGCAAATACTATACTATCACCCTATTTTATTACGATTACCTACCTTTGCCACCGTTTATAAAGGATGATGGACAAAAATATTAGCAAAGTACTTGAAGATTTAGAGTTACCTACTGTTTTAACGCAAGTTTCGGCGCGCTGTACAACAGAATTAGGAAAAGAGCTTTGTGCGCAAATTCTGCCACTATCAGATTTTGACAAAATAACAATGCTTTTAGGTGAAACTGCGGAGTATCATTCCTCTTTTGTTAGTGAAAACCGCATTCCTAATCACGGTTTTGACCGAATAGATAATGAAGTAAAGTTGTTAAGAATAGAGAATAAAACTCTAGAAATAGATGGTTTTCGAAAAATTGGAAGTATTTGCAATACCATTATTACTCATAAAAAATTCTTCAAAAAGTTTAAAGAATATTATCCATTGCTTTTTAATTTATCAGACGAAATAGAGGCCAACAAGGAGATTCCTGCTCAAATTAATAGCATTATCGACCGTTTTGGTGAAGTTAAAGACAAGGCTTCCGATAATTTATTTCAGATTAGGAAAGAAATAAATGTGGTAAAGGGTAAAATTGGGCAAAGCTTTGCGTCAGCCCTAAATTTATATCATGGCTCTGATTATTTAGATGACATTAGAGAGTCCGTAGTTGAAAATCGGAGGGTTTTAGCAGTAAAAGCCATGTATCGCAGAAAAGTTAAAGGAGCCGTAATGGGTTCATCCAAAACCGGGAGTATAGTTTACATAGAACCTGAAGCAACTTTAAAATTAAGTCGTGAATTAAATAATCTGGAATACGATGAAACTGAAGAAATTCAGCGTATACTAAGCGAACTCACTAGTTTTATACGTCCGTATCGAGACTTACTAAACGAATATCAATATTTTTTGGCAAAGGTAGATGTTACTGCTGCAAAAGCTAAGTATGCATCCGAGACTAATGCGGTGTTACCAAAGTTAAACACAGATAAACGTTTATTTTTAAGGGATGCCTATCATCCACTACTCTACTTAAGCAATAAATTACAAGACGAAAAAACGTTTCCGCAAACTATAGAACTACATCCTGAAAACCGCATTATTGTAATTTCGGGTCCAAACGCGGGTGGTAAAAGTATTACATTAAAAACCATTGGTTTGCTGCAAGTGATGCTTCAATCAGGACTACTTATTCCTGTTCATGAAAGAAGTACGGTTTGTCTATTCGATAAAATATTAACTGATATTGGAGATAATCAATCTATAGAGAATCATTTAAGCACCTATAGCTATCGCTTGAAAAACATGAATAATTTTCTACGCAAGTGCAACAGTGAGACATTATTCTTAATTGATGAATTTGGTACTGGGAGTGATCCTGAACTCGGTGGAGCGTTAGCCGAGGCTTTTTTAGAAGTTTTTTATGAACGCGGTGCTTATGGAGTAATTACTACGCATTACGCCAATCTTAAGGCATTAGCAGATGAATTGCCACACACAACAAATGCTAACATGGTATTTGATGGAAAAACCCTAGAACCAACCTTTCAATTAGTATTAGGTGAGGCAGGAAGTTCATTTACTTTTGAGGTTGCACAAAAGAACGGCATCCCCTACTCGCTAATTAATAAAGCAAAGAAGAAGATAGAGCGCGGTAAGGTGCGTTTTGATGCCACGATAGCCAAATTACAGAAAGAACGCAGCAAAATGGCTAAAACAGGCTCTAGATTACATGAAGAAGAATTAAAAGCAAGGGAAGAATCTGCTCGTTTGGAAAAATTGAATGCAAAAATAAAATCGAAACTTGAGAATTATCAAGAGTTATATGATCATGATCAGCGCATGATTCAATTGGGAAACAAAGTAAACAAGGCAGCTGATCGCTATTTTAGGGATAATAAGAAAAGATCTTTGGTGTCTGAATTAATACGAATTGTTGAAACGGAAAACAGTAAGCGTAAGAAGAAAACAGCAAAAGAAGCCAAAGTTGAACGTGTAAAAAAGGCTAAAGTAGCGCAGGAAGTACAAAAAGAAGTAAAAGTAATTCGTGAGAAAAAGAAGGTTGAAAAGAAAAAAGCAGTTAAAAAAGAACAAAATAAACCCAAACCAGTTTTAAAACTTGGTGATAAAGTCAGAATGCAAGATGGTAAGGCAACTGGAACTATAGATAAGCTTGAAAAAAACAAAGCAGTTGTAAATTACGGAATTTTTACAACCAATGTTAGTGTAGATCAATTGGAATTAGTGGAACGTGCGAAATAATCAAGTATATAGATAATTTCAAATTGTAGTAAAATTGATTGTCAACAAATTAACAAAAAACGTATATGATTTTTCAAAAATAACAGCCGACACCAAGTTGTTGAATCGCAACTTTAGGTGCCGGCTGCCTTAATTTTTAAAGGCCACAATTATTTAGAGGTCAAATGGACCAATAAAGCCCCAGTTCAATTCCGCATTTGAAATGACATATTGCGTACCGGCCTTATTAAAGAGTAAATATTGACGATTATTCCCAAGATAGAAACCAATACCCGCGCCTACCGCATCAAAGGGTATGGTGCCATTTCCCCAATCAGAGATATCATTCACCCCGTCGAATTGATTGGGGTTATTTGAATATTTAGAATATTTGGTGCCATCGCGATTAATCATCCAGCGATCCGCTGGACCGCCGTTGTAGCTTCTGAATAGCATGGCCCCAATTCCGTTGACTGCGAATGGGTTCTCACCTGCAGCGAGGTTTTCTATATCGTTGAGACTACTTCTCCAGTTCTCTCCATCCAGGACATAATTGTAAAATAGACCGTTTTGAGACATGAGCATAATCGTATTACCGGTTGAACTACCCAATGAAGTGTTGCAAGCAGCACCAATGCCATCATCCCCGAATGGATATTCACCTTCATAAAGTTCTTCTATCGGGTAGGGTCCGTCCAATTGGGCATTCGCACTTCGCATGAATTGTTTTCCATCCGTACTGATCAGTACAAACTCGGTACCCTGAACGCAATAGGCCGCTCCTACTGGACCCATTTCTGAGATTACTTTTCCTTTCCAATGCGCTGTGTGAATAGGTTCCCCGCCAGTTCCGCTAACGGGTGTACATTCTGTTACGTCATATTGAGTGGCAAGTTGTACCCCAACGATCTGATTGGTGTTTACACTACGAACCACATAACTCAAAGGCAATCCCGTGGAAATCGTACTGCTTTCCGCCAATAGATTGACCAATTCAGAAAGGTTGCTCCCAATAGTTTTTATGGTCGAACTCGATTCGCCCCCAAAGGCCATTACCTTAATCTTGATTTCGCTCAGCTCACTTAAATAACTGGCGTCGATATCTACTTCAGCCTTGTTGGCCACAGATTGAAATTCAGCCTCTACTGCCGCGTTCATTTCAGTATAAGAAGAAGTAGACTCTACTAACATGTAATAAATTCGACCATATGAAACATCGCTAATATAAGTGGCTGGGTTGCCAGGTTGAACATATTTAGCCAAATCTTCTGGGGTTACCGAAGATGAAAAAAGTTCGTCTAAACTCGTTGGTATTTCAAATGACATGGTGTAAAAATTCTGAGTGAGTTTTACCAGAATTCGATTGTACTCCTTCTCGGTACTAAAATCAAAGTCGGCACTCACATCGGCAAATGCATTTTCAAAATCAATGCCCATACTCAGGGCCAGAGATTCGCGACTTTGTACTTGACTGTAACTAAAAGTAAAATTGGCCGGTAAATCTTGTGGTGAGTTGGCAATGATGTTATTCATAGCATTTTGAATGGAAAGTTTAGAAACTTCATCTACTTCAAAACCTGACAAAAGATTACCATTGATCAAGTTGTATGAAACGGCACCCCCCGCCCTTTTGACGGCAATAACATCGGGAGTTGCCTTTTTTAACGATTTACCTTGAAGTAAACTGCCCGGGTAAATCACGGAAGCGTTGGGGTTGAACAACGGAAAACCATCTCTCCCAGTACCTCCGCCCTTAAGGGCGTCATAAGTTTTTGTAGTGCAGTTCCAAACTTCACCATCAATTACTTCACTCGTTTCTGTTTCATCTACGATTTCTTCTGAGGTGGTCGGTTCTTCCAATTCTCCAGCAGAGGCAACAATTTGAGAAAACTCTACTTCTGAAGTTGGCTCTGGATCATTATTGTCACCACCGTCTTTACTACATCCTAACAGGAATGTAAAAAGAATGGCTGCACACGTTTGTCTCAATTTGATTGGTCTTGTTTTCATTGTAAAAGGTTTTTAGGATTCAACACCTCAAACCTAGCCTAGAATACAGGCGGAACCTAATTTTAGGCATGGACAAAGTATGGACGACTCTACGAATTTTGTACATTTAAGCCTATAGACAGGCATATTTCAAAATCATGAAAAATTATTATAAACAACTGAAATAAAGCTATTTATGTGTTTGTGAAATATCTTAATAAATGTTTTATGTATGGACAAAGTATAGAGAAGGGTGGTTTTACGCATTTAATATGCTAATTTGGAATGAAAAGAATAAATAAATGATAAAAACAAAGATTCTATATCTATTGCTCGGCCTACTAACCTACTTTAATACATCCTTAGCACAAAACCAAAAAGAAGTAGATAGCCTATTGCATATCTATAGCACCAATGATTCTATCAAAGTAAAAATGTATGCGCTTGATGATTTAATAGATATCTATATTTATACAGAACCCAAAATAGCAAAGGGCTATATAGACCAAATGCTACAAATTTCTAAAGATTCAAACTATAAACATGGTATCTTAAGAGCCGAATTTTGCCTTGGTCATTACTATTCCACATTAGGCCAAATGGAACTGGGAGCAACCTATTACAGAAAAACCCTAAAACGCTCAAAGAAAGACAACGATGATTCTTTTTTGGCCACTGTCTATAAAAATTTGTCCATTTATGAGTCGCATATCGGTAATTATCATGAGGCCATTCGGTTAATGGATTCTTCAGCCGTACTTCATTATGAATGGGAAGACTATTTGCGCTATGGCTCAGACCAGAACATTATTGGAAAGAACTATTTTGATATGGGCAATTACCCCAAGGCAATGGAAATGTACCAGGCCGCACTGAAAACTATGGATACTATTGCCATTAAGACCTATCATAAGGCTGATACTTTCGTCAACATTGGCACCCTACATCATATTCAGGAAAACTATGGGCAGGCCATGCGGTATTTTGAGAAAGCGATGGAAGTATATCAACAAACGGACGACCACCTGTATCAAGCCAATACCTACATTGATATTGGGAACGCACATGAAGCCAAAAAAGAATTTGCACTGGCCATCCAAAATTATCATCAAGCATTGGAATTGGGTGAAAAATATGACTTCCCTATCATTCAACAAAGAGCTTATGGAGCTATAGGATTAATTCATAAGGAGAAAGGAGAATATCGTCAGACGATATCATTTCTGAAAAAAGCCTTATCCATAGAAGGAGCCGATGTATCTCAAATCAACAAGGTAAGCTACCTGTCCAACTTGGGCTACACCTACACATTGACCAATGATTTTAATACTGCATTCAAGCATTTTAACACATCCATTAGGCTTGCCGACTCCATTAAAGTGGGCAACGAACTACAAGAATCCCTTTATTATCGGGGACTATTACATGAAAAGGCAGGAAACCAAGAAGAAGCGATAAAAGACTTCAAAAGATCTAGAGTCATTAAAGACAGCCTGTTTACCATTGCCAAGACAACACAGATAAATAAGTTACAGATACTTTATGATACCGAAAGAAAAGAAGCGGCCATAGCCCTACAACAGGAAGAAATAAACACCCTAAATGAAAAGGCCAAGAACGATACGTTGACCAAGGGACTCTATGCCGGAGGTATGGCCTCTGCCTTAGCCCTATTCGGACTTTCAGTTTTTGGGTATCGCCAGCGAATCAAAAAAAACCGTAGCGAACGTGAAAAACAAGAAGAAATCTACAAACAAGAAATAGCACACAAGAAAAAAGAACTGACCAGTCAAACACTGCACTTGGTACAGAAAAACACCTTTATTCAAGAGCTCACTCAACATCTGGAAAACGTAGAAAACTCACCAGACAAGTTTAAAACAGAATTCCGACGCATTGTAATGCTATTAAAAAAAGAAAATGCTTCAGACAAAGACTGGGAGGTCTTTAAAACCTATTTCTCGGAGGTGCACAACGACTTTGATCAAAAACTAAAGACCCTATCGGCCGATATATCTGAAAAGGAAATACGTTTGGCTGCATTTTTACGAATGAATTTAACCACTAAGGAAATTGCAGCCACGATGAATGTTCTACCCGACAGTATCCTAAAATCGAAATATCGCTTAAAAAAGAAATTAGGTATCGACAAAGAGATAGATCTAACTACATTCTTAAATAACTTGTAAAGTTTTCAATCCCTATTTTGGCTATTGTATCTTTGTACTGTGGATAAAGAAAAAAAAATAGTCCTTTTTGATGGGGTTTGCAATCTTTGTAATAGCACTATTCAGCGTATCATAAAAAGTGATACTGAGGATGTTTTTCGCTTCGCGGCATTGCAAAGTGATGTCGGTAAAAAGTTGATTTCAGAACGCAATATCGATACTGAAACCATTGATTCTATCATTTTAATTGAACCAGGCATTGCCTATTATGTAAAATCTGATGCCGCTTTACAAATTGGACGACATTTAAAAGGATACCGAACAATTTCAAAGCTATTGAATTTGATTTCCAGTGGTTTACGTGATATCGTATACGATTTTATTGCGCGTAATCGCTACAAATGGTACGGTAAAAAGGAACAGTGTATGATACCAACCCCTGAATTGAAGGCTAAGTTTTTGGATTAACTCAGTCAAAACCATACTTCACTCACTGTTCTATACTTCTCCCCTATTTTGTATTGTGAGATTACAATGTTGCCTTTAAGTTTATCGAAACTTTAAACAGCAATCAACATGAAAAATCTAATCTTATTCCTTGTACTATCTCCATTCTTAACATATGGTAACGATGTAGAAATCCCATCCAAAATTAAGGAGGTTACCGTTTATTTAAGTGGAGCCAATATCACGAGAACAGCAAATTGTAATCTTCCCTCTGGAGCAACAGAAATTACTTTAACCGGTCTTTCATCCAAAATCGATGAGAGCAGTATTCAAATTTCAGGACTACAATCTGTTTCAATTTTATCAATGTCTTATGATATAAACTTTATGCCGGTGATATTAGACAAATCAACTTCACTGCCATTACAGTCGAGATTAGATGTTATAGCTGCAGAGATTGCAATACTAAAGAATACGGTTTCAGGGCTCGAAGAAGAAGAACAAGTTATTTATACCAATCGCACGGTAAGTGCAAGAACACAGTCGTTAAGTCTAGAAAAAGTTAAAGAAATCAGCACTTACTATCGCAAACGTATTACGGCTATAAAGAATGATATTTTTTATGCGAATCTTAAAATCAATCATTTAAATGATGAAACGCGCACTTTACAAAAGCAAATGGCAGAATTCAATAACACGCCTGAAGTAGAACAAGGAGAACTTAAAATTAAGTTTGATGCTCCAATTGCAAGTAATCTCAAATTAGAAATATCATATCAAGTTCAAGATGCGGGGTGGATTCCAAATTATGACATCAAATCTAAAGATATAAACACACCATTATCACTCAGCTATAAAGCACATGTATATCAAAAGACTGGTAATGATTGGAATAATGTTAAGGTTGTTTTGTCAACAGGAAATCCTAATGTAAATGTTACAAAACCTAATTTAGGAACCAAATATCTTAATTTCACCAATGGATATCAAAATACAAATGTTTCTGCCGTTAAGAAAAGTCGCTATGTATATAACCCATCTGTGAAACAAGTCACGGGGACCGTGGTTGACAATGCAGGCATTCCTTTACCAGGGGCAAACATCGTTGTAAAGGGTACAACAAATGGAACTACCACCGATTTTGATGGTCATTTTTCAATTGAAGTTCAAAATGGGCAAGAGCTGACTATATCCTATATAGGTTATAACACTACAGAGCTTCCAGTGTATTCTTCCGTAATGAATATTCGATTAGATGAAGACGCATCGCAATTAGAAGAGGTTGTTGTAGTTGGATATGGCACTTCATCTAAAAGGAGCGTAACGGGTGCAGTAAGCACGGTTGGCGTTGAACAAACACTAGCAGGAAAGACTGCAGGAGTAGCTATAAGAGGAATATCTTCTATTCGAGGTAACTCTAGAAGTATTGCTCCTCCTGCTCCATTATATGTTATAGATGGGCTTATCGTTGAAGGTTTTAAGGAGGGTGATTTAGATATGGATGAAATTCAGTCTGTAGAAGTTTTGAAAGGGGCTAGCGCAACTTCAATGTATGGAAATCGAGGATCTGATGGTATCATTGTTATAACCACCAAGAAAAGTACAACTCATGATGATGTAACGAATACAAAATTTATCATTGAGAAGCCATATTCCATTATCTCTGACGGGGATATTACAGCAATTGAAATCAACACATTTAAATTAGACGCTAAATATGAATACTTTGTGGCACCTATCGTAAACGAGAACGTATTTCTTACCACTACTTTTAAAGAATGGGAACAATTGAATTTATTACCGGGGGAAGCAAGTGTATATTTCAAAGGAACTTACGCAGGTAAAACGACAATTGATCCTTATACTACAAAAAAAGAAATGACCATTTCTTTGGGCATCGACCAAAACATTACGGTTACGAGAAAGCAAAATAGAAATTTCAAAAGCAAGAATTTTACAGGAAGTAATCGAATATTGGATAGAAATTATAATTTAGAAGTGAAAAATAACAAATCAGTTGCAATAGATTTAAAACTTGTAGATCGAATTCCAATTTCTCAAAATAAAGATATTAAGATAAGCGATATAGAAACACATTCGGCAATATACGAAACTAAGAACGGGTTATTGACGTGGAATCTAAAAATAGACTCAAAAGAAACAAAGTCCGAAAGTTTTTCTTTTCAGGTAAAATATCCCAAACACAAACGGATTTCAATTTAATTATATAAAACTCCACAAGCTTATTTGTTTGTGGGGTTTTTATTTAAGTCGAAAAATCGAGTCCAACGCTTCAAAATATACCTGTTCAAAATCACTTAGGTTATTATGATCACCACCAACTACAGTAAACAATTTCTTAGTATTAGCATTTGATAGTTTAATAAGGCTTTCACCATTTTCATATGGAATCAAACCATCTGAAGTTCCATGGATAATAAAAGTAGGAACTGTTATTTTCTTGATATTTTGATTATTCTGAAATCGATATTTCAATAAATACTTTGAAGGAAGAAAAGGATACTCTTGCTGCGCTATTTTTAATAAGCTCATAGGTGTAGATTCTAGTACTAGGCGTCCAGCATCATATTTTTTCACCATATGGGTTGCGAAAAAACCACCTAATGACCGACCGTAGGTCACTATTTCAGTGTCGCTAAAAAAACTTCGACAATATTCATAAAACAAAAAACCATCATCAAGCATTCGCGTTTGCCTTCTTTTACCGGTACTCTTTCCAAAACCTCTATAGTCCCAAACTATTACATCATAACCGTATCTATTTGAAAGTTCTTCACCCCATTTACCCCAAACATCAACGCCACCTGTATTACCGTGACAATACAGAATAATACCATTGGGGTTGTCTTGCTTAAAATGGATACCGTTTAGAACAGCACCATCTTTTGCTTTTAAAAACAGCTCTTCATACTTTGTAGCAAACTGATATTGATAGTCATGGGCTATCACGCTACTATTAAATATTAGCTTCTCCTGAAAAAAATAAAGTATTCCTACAATCAATATAATAAGTATTACGAATGATTTAACAATACGTCCTAATAGTTTCATCTTAGCGCTTTTTTCGTTTGAAACTAAGACTACTCGTGCTTGTGTCTATTTTCTTTGGAAGTTTAGAATGTAAAATTTCTTCCAAAAATCGATGATACTGCGGATAGGTATGTAAGTTGTTGTGCCCGCCATCAATAATAGTGTACAAACGAGTACGTTTTGCATTTATTTTAGACAACTTAATACTAGTCTTAAATGGAATTAACTTGTCATTTGTACCATGAATAATTTTTATGGGACATTTCACATATTCAATCCACCGATATGTTTTAATAGGAAAACGCAATAAAAGCGACATGGGCATTATGGGCATGTACTTTTTAGCAATATGGCGCATACTGTAATAGGGTGCGTCTAATATCAACATGCGGGGGTTATTTGTGGAGGCAAGTTTTGCGGCAAAGCCTGACCCAAGAGATCGACCATACAGAACAATATACTTTTCTTCAACCTGTTTTTTTAATTCATCATAGGCATATTGAAGATCCTTTTTGATGCCTTCTTCGGTTCGCATACCTGTACTCTTACCAAAACCGCGATAATCTATCATTAACACATCAAAACCATGCCGCGTAAAATCGATAGCGAACTTCCCCCACCCTTTTAAACTTCTAGAGTTTCCTTTCAAGTATAGCACAATTCCCTTTGGTTCTCGCACTTTAAAATGAACGCCGTTGAGGTTTACGCCATCGTCAACTTCAATATTATATTCATCAAAAACCTGATTTGTATATTGAAACTCAAAATCTTCAGGTAACTTTTCAGGCTTAAAAATGAGTCGTTCTTGTAAAAAGTAAGCTACAATATTTAACAGGATAAATAGACCTATAACAATACTGATTATTAGGCCCCAATTCATTATTTCAGGTTTTTAAGTATAAAGTCTAAATTGCTGTTGGTATTTAAACAAGTTGCATACGCATGATTATTATGTGTTATCCTGTTAGCCAATCCCAAATTATATAATGTTTCAATCGTATTTTCATAGTCCATTGAAACCTTACCAGTTAAAAGATTATCCATGGAAACATTATTTTTATACCTACCAAATATTTTGGCAAGTCCGCTCAAGTAAAGTCGATCTTTTGTAAATCCGCCACCCCTATGCGCTCTCATGGTAATAGTGAAGGCATCATCTCTATTCAGTTTGTACTGTCCATGAATTAAATCAAATGTATCAGAAAAGTTATAACCTTTTATTAAACTATCAGATGCTAAAACCCTATATGACAATAGTTTAAGTCTTTTCAATGTTAGCGCTCCACACATGTATTCACTAAAGACTGCTAAGCCCTCTTGCGTTTCAACATTATTTGGTAATCCGTTTGAGAATATTTTTAAAGGTTGCAACAAACCATTATATGTGGTTACTAAATGCACCCCTATTTCATGATTTGCTAAAGTCTGTAATTGGTTTTTACTAAACTTAGCATTTTTTTTAAGAAATAAACTTTGCTTAGCATTACTTACCATAGCATCGGCAGCAATACTTGTTGAGAATTTAATATTTAATGGAAAATGGTATTGTTTAGCAAAATCTTCAAAGTATATTTTTGCTTGTTCAGCGTTATACACTTTTTCTACATCTACAGTAGGAGGTTCATTTTTAAAATGCAAGATAAACTTAGCATTATTAACATCTTTCTCTTTTGGTGTTCCATAAATTCTAAGCGAATTATAATGAAACTTGCCTTTATCACCAATAGATTCTATACACTGAATCATGTTAGAATAATAATAAATAGTATCCTGGTATAATTTTCTTATCTCGTCGTCTTCTATTCTTTCTAAACGCTGCGAAAAGAATAAACGATGCAATTTATAGGGTTCAAATTTTAACTTAGAATATCTAAACTGAGGGTCAATAGTATACTTTGATGCAAAAAAACCAGCTTTTGCCTTTTCAATATTTTGTGGATTGACATGTGTTAGTAATTCTATTCTGTTTACTAAGCGGTCAAGGTTGGCATCTATTTCAAAAATAGCTGCATGCTTATTGGTTATTTCAGGCTCAACTATCATATGGATTGTCCCATCAATTAAAAGATTTAAAAATGGCAAACCAAAAATTACGGCAATTACAGGAAAATTACAACAACGTAATTATTTTACAGCATCGTAATTATCATCCCAATTTTGAGGTTTTGGATCATGCAACTTATCTACCGATTTTGCAACAATGGTAGCTACAGTAGCATCACCTGTAATGTTTACTACGGTTCTAAGCATATCTAATGGTCTATCCACTGCAAATATAAGTGCTAAACCAATGGCATATTTATCTGGCGGAAAACCAACTGATTCCAAAACAATTACTAACATTACCATTCCCGCTCCTGGCACTGCAGCGGTACCAATTGAAGCCAAAAGAGCCGTAAGCACAATTGTTAATTGTGCACCTAGTGGAAGGTCAAAACTTAGTGCTTGAGCTATAAATACAGCGGCAACTCCTTGATAAAGGCTAGTTCCATCCATATTTACCGTAGCGCCTACTGGTAAAACAAAACTGGAGACCTCCTTATCCACACCAACATGTTCTTCAACACGCTCCATAGTAACGGGTAAAGTAGCTGCACTAGAACTTGTCGAAAAGGCCAATAGCTGAGCAGGACTAAGTTGTTTTAAAAACCAAAAAGGATTTTTCTTAGCAAAAACCGCTACCAAAGTAGCATAGAATACAATCATTAATAATAGTCCTAGAGTAACAACACCGGCATATTTTAAAAGCGCTAATAATATTTCTGGGTCACTTGAAGAAACCACTACATTAGCCAATAATGCAAATACAGCATATGGAGCAGTTAGCATAATTAAGTCAACCATTTTTAAAACGACATCATTTAAAGAATCAAAGAATTGTTTTAATGGTTCTGCCTTTTTCTCCCCAATTAACAACATAGAAATCCCCATGAAAATCGTAAAAAAGATGACTTGCAGCATCAACTGGTTATTACCCAATGCGCTTACAGCATTATCAGGGACCATATCTTCCAAAAACTTCAAAGGCCCACTCTCTTTTTGCCTAGTTGCCTCTTCTAATTTTGCAGTTACTCCTTTATCATTAGCATAGGTAGAAGTCAACTTGTCAATGGTTTCTTCAGAAATACCATTACCCGGTTCTATAATATTTACAAGTAATAGCCCCAGTATAATGGCAACAGTCGTCGTACCCATATAGATTCCAATAGTACGCAAACCTATATTCCTAAATTTCGAAATATCCTTTAAATCGGAAATACCTTTTATTAGAGATGCTAGAATTAATGGAACGGCAATAAGTTTAAGTAGTTTAATGAATATAGTTCCGAGGGGTTTTATCCAATTCGCTACAAATTCTGGTCCCCATTCAGGAAAAGTCATGGCAAAGCCAAAAACTAAACCCAAAACCATGCCTATTAAAATTTTCCAGTGTAATTCTAGTTTTCGCATATATTATTGGTTTAGGCTTGTAAGATACCAATTTGATGCGAAAATGCGCAAGGCGAAACCCTATAACTTTATCGTTCTATTTAGAAGGGTGAAATCAGCCAAAACTAAAGCGGTCATTGCTTCTATAATAGGTACTGCACGTGGCACCACACAAGGGTCATGTCTTCCTTTTCCTTTGGTTTTTACAGGATTGCCATCTTTATCAATAGTGTCATAGGCCTGTAAAACAGTAGCAACAGGTTTAAATGCAACACTAAAATAAATATCCATCCCATTACTTATTCCACCTTGCACGCCACCACTATAATTAGTTTTTGTTGTGCCATCAGTGTTAAATTGATCATTATGTGCACTACCCTTCATGGTAACTCCTGCAAAACCGCTACCGAATTCAAATCCTTTTACGGCATTAATCGACAACATTGCTTTCCCTAATTCAGCATGAAGTTTATCAAAAACTGGTTCTCCCAATCCAATTGGCACATCTTGAGCAACACAAGTAATTACACCACCAATAGTATCGCCTTCTTTTTTAATCCCTTTGATATATTCTTCCATTTTAGCCGCTGCTGTGGGATCTGGACAACGTACAGGATTAGATTCTATAAGAGTAAAATCTAATTCTTTATAATTCTTATCTAACTTTAATTCTCCTACTTGAGATACAAAAGCATTAATTTTGATACCAGATAGCACTTGTTTTGCAATAGCCCCTGCTACTACTCTACTTGCGGTCTCTCTAGCCGAACTTCTTCCTCCACCACGATAATCTCTAAACCCGTATTTCTGATCATAAACATAATCGGCATGTGACGGCCTGTAAGAATCTTTAATATGCGAATAGTCATGTGATTTCTGATTCGTATTATGAATTGCAAATCCGATTGGTGTACCGGTTGTTTTACCTTCAAAGATACCAGAGTAAAATTCTACCGTATCTGGTTCTTTTCGTTGTGTAACTATTGCAGATTGCCCAGGTTTTCTACGATCTAAATCTTTTTGAATCGCATCCAAATCCAAAGTTAGTCCTGCAGGACAACCATCTAAAACACCACCAATGGCTCTACCGTGTGATTCTCCAAATGTTGTAAGTCTAAAAAGTGAACCGAAAGAGTTGCCTGCCATTAGTTAAAATATTTATTTAATTTACAAAGGTAAATCTTAATGAAGAGATAATAAAATCAATCGATTAAAGCATTTTTAAAAATTGTAATCGGGTGCAAAGCCTTTCGTTTAGTTCCATCGTAAATCTGATGTCTACAGCTAGTACCATTGGCTGCAATAATCACATTTTCTTCAGATTTACGAATAGCTGGAAACAACTTCAACTCCCCTACTTTCATACTAGTTTCATAATGCTCTGTCTCATAACCAAATGAACCAGCCATACCACAACAACCAGAACTAATAATAGAAACGGTATAATTTTCTGGCAGGTTTAACATATCGAAAGTCACTTTTTGATTGCTCAATGCTTTTTGATGACAATGATTATGAATTTTTACAGTCTTGTGCTCTTTAGTAAACTGACTTGGTTTAATAACACCTTGTGCAATTTCATCAGCCAAAAATTCTTCAATTAAAAAACATTGTTCTGCTAAAGCATTAACCGATTCTAAATCATCGACCAATCTTTTATACTCATCTCTAAACGTCAAAATTCCTGAAGGTTCTAATCCTACAATTGGCAACTTATCTTTTATATAAGGTTTTAATGTTTGCACATTATTATTTGCCAATTTTTTAGCTTGCTTCAAAAAGCCTTTAGAAAGAAATGTCCTTCCACTTTCCCCATAAAAAAGTTCAACTTCATAACCTAACTTAACCAAAACATCAATAGCATCTTTACCTTGCTCAATATCTAGGTATTCCGTGAATTCATCAATATATAAAATTACTTTTCTAATAGGTTTATCTATTTCTAATTCAGAATTTTGAAGGTGTTTATTGAAATTAAAACTATAGACCTTAGGCAAACTCCGCTCACTTGCTACATTAGACAACTTTTTAATCAATCCGCCGGTTAAACTAGAAGAAAAAAGCAAGTTAGTTAGCCCCGAAAGCTTACTTCCCATTTTATTAAAGCGTGTGTTGTGAGCAAATAATTTTGATCGAAACGAATACCCATTCTTTTCTTGATATTGATATTGAAACTCTGCTTTTAAGGCAGCGATATCTACATTACTTGGACACTCACTAGCACATGCTTTACAACTTAAACAAAGGTCAAAAACCTCCTTTAATTCATGATGGTTAAATTTATTTGGCTTTTCTGAAGTTGTCAAAAACTCTCTTAGCGTATTTGCCCTCCCTCTTGTTGTGTTTTTTTCATCTCGCGTGGCATGATAACTCGGGCACATGGCACCGGCCATCTTTTCAGTTTTTCTACAATCACCGCTTCCATTACATTTTTCAGCAGCACGAAGTATACCTTGACTGTCTGAAAAATCCATTAAAGTTTCTACCTTGGGCTCCACTCTATCAATATCATAACGCAAGAACTTATCCATTGGATAGGCATCCACTATTTTACCTGGATTAAATATGTTCTCCGGGTCAAAATAAGATTTTATGCGTCTCAACAATTCATAATTACTTTGTCCAATCATAAGCGGTATAAACTCCGCTCTTACAATACCATCACCATGTTCACCACTAAAAGAACCTTTATATTTTTTGGTGAGCACAGCAACATCTGTTGTAATTTCTCTAAATAGTTTTACATCATCCGATTTCTTAAGGTTTAGAATTGGACGTAAGTGTAATTCTCCCGCGCCGGCATGGGCATAATAAACAGCTGATTGATTATGTTTTTTCATAATCAATGTAAACTCAGCAATAAACTCTTTTAAATCTTCAATTGCCACGGCAGTATCCTCAATACAAGCAACAGCTTTCCGATCACCGACCATATTGCCTAACAAACCTAGTCCTGCTTTACGAAGCTCCATGGCTTGCTTTACCTGACCTCCTTTTAAAACTGTAATTGAATAACTTAGTCCCGAAGTTTTAATGGTCGCAATTAAATCGTTCACTTGCTTTTCCAAATCAATTTCAGTATCCGCTTTTAACTCCAACATTAATACACCGGCAGGGTCACCTTCAACAAAAAAGCGGTTTTTTATTTGTTCTCTATTGTTTTTGGTACAATCAAGAATTACTTTATCCATCATTTCACAAGTGTGCAGACCATGCTCCATTACAGGAACTACATCAGATAAAGTATCTTCGAGGGTATGATATTGTGTTACTACCATTGCCGAAAGCTCGGGTGGCAATTCGCATAAATTCAGTGTTATTTCAGTAGTAAAAGCGAGAGTTCCTTCACTTCCTGAAAGCAATTTACAGAAATTGAATTGCTCATTCACATCACCAAAAACATCATTTTTAAGCAATTCATCTACCGCATATCCGGTATTTCTTCTATGTATTGATGCTTTCGGGAACTCGGTTGCAATTTCTTCCCTTATACTACTAACAGAAAGCTCTTTATAAAGATTTTTGTAAAGTGAACCTTCAAATGTATTCAGTTCGCTCTTTTGAGTAAATTCTTGTTTTGTTAGTGCTGAAAACTCAACTTCATTACCATCAGCAAGTATTGTTTTTAATGACAACACCACATCTCTAGTTACGCCATATTGAATTGAAGTGGTACCTGATGAATTATTACCAACCATTCCCCCAATCATACACCTATTAGATGTAGAAGTATTTGGACCAAAAAACAAACCATAAGGTTCCAAATACTGATTTAGTTCATCACGAATTACACCAGGCTGAACAGTAACAGTTTTGTTTTCGATATCAAGATTCAGAATTTTGGTAAAATGTTTAGAAACATCAACTACCAAACCCTCGCCCACACATTGGCCTGCAAGAGAGGTGCCAGCAGTTCTTGGGATAATTCCTATTTT
>NZ_JBDVFA010000007.1:0-106975 GCF_039941195.1 Aurantibacter sp.
AATTATTAAATAATTGTGATGATGAAGTACATTGTTCTGAAAAAGAGCATTTGGTAAATAGGAGGTCAGATTTTATGGTAAGTAAGTTTTAATTCTATATTCCTGATTTTCCTCAGAAACGAATGCGATTTCCAAATAGAATTATAATACTGTCGTTCTAGTTAGACAACATTTATTTCATTAAAATCAAAAATAAATTGTTCTGGCTTATGTTCATTAACCATAAAATTAGCAGCATTATAATGAATATTTAGACCAGTATCTACTAGTCCAATTGAATGCCAACCAAGTTTAATTGGGCTAACAAAGTCTTTTTTAAGGTTATCTGCGATATAGTAATACGTACAATTGGGAAATTCATTCTCGACACGTTTGAAATTCTGCTGCGCGGGTTTTTCACTACCAATTGCTTCGGAAATTACAGTGACATCAATAAATTCAGTTATTCCAAGCGCATCAATTTTTGATTTTTGAGTAGTTTCTCGTCCATCGGTAATAATGCCTATTTTACCATTATTTTTTTTAATTGCATTCATAAAATTTAGAATACCAGAAAATAATTTAATGTTTGGGTAGTGGTTTCTATACCAATTGATAAGTTGTTCTTTGGAAACCTCGTAATTTTCGGTAAGGAAATTAAATACGTTTTCTTTATTTCTATATAATGAAAACATACGAACATACAATTCTCGCCAATTGTCAGAATCAAGCTTTTTAGCGATTGCTAAATATGCAGATTTAAGGTAGTCTATTTCATTATATAGCGTATCGTCTAAATCAAAGACAATTACCGTGTTTTCATCAACCTTTATAGCCATGTACTAAAATTTCATCATCATAACGTATCATTAGTAAATCATCTTCCCAACAATCAAAATCGGCCTCAATTTCTTTATCGGACACATATTCTTCCAAAATCCATTTCGGATAATTTGCTCCAGCTAGGTAGGATAGGGGGTAACCGCCACCAAATCTTGGGTTTATTTCAATCCCATAAATTTTAGGTTCTGTATGATGCTTAAAAAATTGAGCTGTTAAGCAACCTGTTGCACCTTCTATTGTACTAAGATGTTCTTTAATGTAATCTACTAACTCATTTCTAGCAGTTACGCCTGTGTTAACTTCACCGTCGCGTACGACAATTCTTTTTCTAGGGACAACGCATTTTAAGTCACCTTTTTTGTCGTAATACAAATCGCAGGTAAACTCATCAAATTTATCATGATCGATATATTCTAAAAACATAAGTTTATCATTTTGAAAATGATAATCTGTAAGTTCTTCTTTAGAACGAATTAAATAAGTGTCTACACTTCTGCTTCCATCTGAGGGTTTAATAAACATTGGCAATTCAAAATTATCTTTTGAATATTCTTTGGCAATTGCAATTCCTTTCGATTCAAAAAAATCGTGAATTACACGTTTATCTCTGCATTTACCAATAAAATCAGTTGAAGCAATTACGGCCTGAATGTTATTTGCGGCAAGTAATTCTTTATTCTTTGCTAAAATGGCTAGTTCCGTATCAATAGTTGGAATAATTAGTCCAATTCCATTTTTCTTACATAAATCAATTAATACATCAATGTAAGTAGGGTCGCTTAAGCGTGGCACTTCAAAATATGCATCAGCTGTTTGACAAGCTGCAGATAAACTAGGATTCATATCTGAAGCAAATACTTGACTTTTGGGGTTTATTTTTTTAAGCTCTTTTTGAAAAGCTCTTAATAAGGAAACACGCCTACCGGCAGAAGTAATTAAAATATTCATTTAATAATTCTATAAAGGGGTCTAAACACTTTTATAAACGGTTTAATTGCACTTTTATGATTAAATATCCACACCATAAACGAATATTCTAAGCCGTGATAATCTTCACCAATGAAATTATCTAAAGGATAAGCATTTATTTTTTCAAAATCAACTAACATTTCCGGAATCTTATCAATAGAAATATCCGATTTCATTAAGCGGACCATTAGGAAAAAAACGAAAGACTGTTGTCGTGTTCTAAGTCTATTTATACACTGTTTCGATTCTTCGTGACTTGTAGGGATTGTCTTTATAAGGTCGTTATAAACGTGTGCAGCATTGGCATTGTCGAAAATTACTTTGTTGTAATGTTCTCGACTTTTATTACGCATTGCTGAGTTTGGTAATATTCTATATCGGTGCACATCTAAATCGAAATGCGCCATTTTCTTTGCTTTACAGAAAAGTTCTGCTGCCAGAATAGCATCCTCCATCCATCTACCTTCAATAAAACGTATGCCACTTTCAATTAAAAATTCTCGATTTGTTAAAAACCACCAAATTTCATTTTTAAATTTACGTTCAGCTATATAGGTAATACCATCAGTAATATTCAATTCATTAGCATCAATATCATTTAAATTTCTGGAGGTTTTTGGTCCATCGAATTTAAAATCGTGACTATGAAATGTAAGTATATCAAGGTCATTTGCTTCAATAACAGCCAATAATTTACCTACAACATTTTGCGCTAAAAAATCATCAGGATCAAGAAAGAATATGTATTTTCCGATAGCTTGATCTAATCCAGAGTTTCTTGCAGCACCAACACCGCCGTTTTTTTTGTCCAACACTTTGATACAAGGGTGCTTATTAGCATAGTCGTTGGCTATGTTTAAGGTATTATCTTTAGACTCATCATTAACTACAATTACCTCAAATTCATCTGTATTCAGATTTTGGTCTAAAAGACTATCTAAACATTCAGGTAAATACTTTTCCATGTTGTAACATGGTATGACAAAACTGAGTTTCATGCGGATAACAATTGGTTGTGGTAAAATCTTCTCATTGTAACGGAAATCAATTTAATATATTTGAAACTTTATATAGGTTTAAATTAATTTCCTTCAAAGGCCTCCATGGTTGCACTAGTTGCCGAAGAAATATCATCACTTTTGATGACTTTCATAACTGTGAGCCAGAGAATTTTAATGTCGAGAATAAAAGAACAATTATCAACGTACCACACGTCTAAATCGAACTTTTTTTCCCATGAAATGGCATTTCTACCATTTACTTGAGCCCAACCTGTAATTCCAGGTCGAACTAAATGCCTTCTTTTTTGTTTTTCGTTATAAAGTGGTAAATACTGAACAAGTAAAGGTCTCGGGCCAATTAAGCTCATATCCCCTTTTAATACATTTAATAACTGAGGTATTTCGTCCAAAGAAGTTTTTCTTATGATACTACCTACTCTTGTAAGTCTTTCAGCATCACTTAAAAGCTCTCCATTCGCATCTTTTTCATCCGTCATGGTTTTAAACTTGATTATTTTGAAGACCTTTTCATTTTTGCCAGGTCTAGCTTGAACAAAAAATGCTTTGCCTTTATTGGCAATAGTCAATAATAGAAAGGCTAAAATAAATACCGGACTCGCTATTATTAAAATGGAGAGTGCAGTAAAGAAATCAAGTAATCTTTTAAAAAACGCTTTATACATTTTAATGATTTAGTATTACAAGTTTAAATTAAACTCGTTTTTTATACCATTCGTATACGGTTGCAATACCTTCTTGTAAATTGATTTTATGTTTCCAACCTAATTTGTTGAGTTTACTAACATCCGTCAATTTTTTCATAGTACCATCTGGCTTGTCTGAATTGAAAATAAAATTTCCGTTAAACCCAATTACAGACTTTATATTTCCGGCTAAATCGGCAATTGAAATATCTGAACCTGTCCCAATATTTAAATGTGTATTTCTAACTTCATTTGTTTTATTGGTGATAGTATCTTTAAAATCAATGTTTTCCATTAAGAAAACACATGCATCCGCCATATCTTCTGACCATAAAAACTCGCGCATTGGTTTACCTGTACCCCATATTTCAACGGTAACCGTGCCATCATCAGCAATGTTAATTCCGTATTTTGACAGTATGTTAAGTATATCCTTCTTCGAACTACTCCCAGAAATACCTTCAATTGGCATTTTATTTAAGTCTTCGGAAATACCATTCCAATCATCAATTTCTAAGGCCTTACCCAAATGAACTTTTCGTATTAGTGCAGGAAGAACGTGTGATTTTTCTAAATCAAAATTATCATTAGGTCCATATAAATTAGTGGGCATTACCGAAATATAATTGGTATTGTATTGTAAGTTGTAACTCTCACACATTTTAATCCCAGCTATTTTTGCTATCGCATACGGTTCATTGGTATACTCCAGAACATCTGTAAGAAGGTAATCTTCTTTCATCGGTTGCGGACAATTTTTTGGGTAGATACAGGTGCTACCTAGAAAAAGTAGCTTTTTTACATTGTGTACAAAACTTTGATGAATTACATTGTTTTGAATCATTAAGTTATCATATAGAAAATCGGCTCTATAGGTGTTATTTGCAACTATACCACCAACTTTAGCTGCAGCCAAAAGAACATATTCCGGCTGTTCTTCTTTAAAGAAAAGTCGAACTTGCTCGGAATTTGTTAAATCTAACTCTGAATGCGTTCTTGTAATAAAGTTAGAATAGCCCTTTGACTTAAGGTTTTTTAGTATTGCACTACCTACTAACCCTCGGTGTCCCGCAATATAAATTTTAGAATCCTTATTCATTCCTATTCAAAGTAATTTAAAGTACGGTAACCGCCTTGTTGCAGGTATCTGTCTTTTTTCATCAGTTTAATATCACTTTCCATCATATCACTGACGAGGTCTTTCAATTCATATTCTGGTGTCCATCCTAATTTGTTGTTTGCCTTTGAAGCGTCACCAATTAGTAGTTCAACTTCGGTTGGTCTGAAATATGCTGGATCTACGGCCAAAATTTCCTTTCCTATTTCTATTTGAAATTCTGGATTGTTACAAGCCTTTACAAATGCTTTTTCATCAACGCCTTCACCTTTGAATTCTAATTCAATTCCTACTTCGTCAAAACTCATTCTTACGAAATCGCGAACCGGTGTTGTTTTTCCAGTAGCAATTACCCAATCTTCGGCCTCGTCAGCTTGTAATATCATCCACATCATGCGAACGTAATCTTTTGCATGACCCCAGTCTCTTTGTGCATCTAAATTTCCCAAGTAAAATTTATCTTGAAGGCCAAGTGCAATTCGTGATGTAGCTCTTGTAATTTTACGAGTGACAAAAGTTTCGCCTCGAATTGGTGATTCATGATTAAAAAGAATACCATTACATGCGTACATGTTGTATGCTTCGCGGTAATTTACAGTAATCCAATATGCATACATTTTAGCTACAGCGTAAGGACTTCTAGGGTAGAAGGGGGTAGTTTCACTTTGTGGAACCTCCTGTACCTTACCATAGAGTTCTGATGTTGAAGCTTGGTATATTCTTGTTTTCGCGGTAAGTCCTAATAAACGTACTGCATCTAAAATCCTAAGAGTACCCAAACCATCGGCATTTCCTGTATACTCGGGAATTTCGAATGAAACATGCACGTGGCTCATTGCTGCCAGGTTATATATTTCATCAGGTTGAATTTCCTTAATTAAGCGTATTAGATTGGTACTATCGGTCATATCACCGTAGTGTAATATGAAATTTCGATTTTCTATGTGAGGATCTTGATACAAATGATCAATACGATCCGTATTGAATAAAGAAGATCTTCTTTTTAGACCATGAACTTGGTAGCCTTTTTTTAATAAAAATTCGCTTAAATAAGCTCCATCTTGACCCGTTACGCCCGTTATTAGTGCAACCTTTTCCATTTATTTTACTTAAGGGGGTTAATTTGATATTTTAAATAGCCAATTGGCTAGAACTATTTGAATGTAGATTTGAGACCGCAAATATCGTGTTTAAGATGGCAACCTTAAAATATATTGGAATAATTGTAGGAAATGGTGGATGAAGTGCTTATTTAAATATCGTGGAATTTATGTATCAGAATTATTTTTTAGAAAACAACTATCAAATTTTAGGTGAAAGATTGATACTCAGATAGCATAGCAGACAATAATATTTTGGATTTTATTTTAATAGTTTGATAATTGCATTCAGTAAGGTAGAAGTATTAATGACCAGGCATTTGAACAATAATAATAGCGATTTAGACGTTTTTTGATAATTAGTTTATAACATTATTATTAATTTTATATACTGTAATTAACCAAATTCGTATTTATTAATGCGATTTAACTTAAAATTGATAATTAAAATTGTTTGTGTTAACCTTAAACATTTTTAGTTATTAATAAATTATATGTTTTCCTCCAACATATAGAATTAACTAGTATTAACTGGTATTAATTTATATATAGAATGAGGAGATTATTTAGAAAAATTAAAAATTGGTTTGATAGCACAAAATATAAGTTTGTTATCCTAGCAAACTACCTTAAGCATGGTGCTTTTATCAAAAAAGAACTGCGATTAAATCCCCAGCCAAAGCTTTCAAAAGAACATAAAAGAGAAATTAAAGACTATTTTAAATCGTATGGATTTGGAGGAATAAGGCTTTTTTGGCATCAATTCTATGGTGGATATAAGAACAATTACTCAAAGAATTATATACCCCAAGATTTGTTTTTTTCACATATAGAGGTAGCCTTAAATAGATATGATTATTCTAAACTACAGGATAAGAATATTTTGGATAAAATATTTGAAGGTGTTAGCCAACCAAATACTATCATTAAAAATATTAATGGTTTTTATCAAAAAAACAATATAATAATTTCTCGACAGCAAGCAGTAGAAATAATTGCTCAATACGATTCAATCATAATAAAACCTACAATAGATACCAGCGGTGGAAAGAATGTTCAAAAACTTGATTTTAGTTCTTCTGAATTAATAAATATCAGAAAAAATAAGATTGAGAAAGTATTAAATATTTATAATAAAGAATTTGTTATACAAGAGATTGTAAATCAGAGTGAAGAAATGAGAAGTCTAAATCCGACTTCTCTCAATACTATTAGAATTTGTACTTATTTAAATAATTCTGGTGTGAATGTTTTGTTTTCCATAGTTCGTTTTGGAGGTAAGGGTGTTAGTATAGATAATGTTTCGCAAGGCGGATATTATTGTGTTATAGATGAAAATGGCTCATTAGATGAGAGGGCATATGACACTTGGAAGAAGACTATTAAAATTACACCAGGTGGTGCTGTGCTCAAAAATTTTGAAATCCCTAATTATATAAAAGTCATAGAAACTGTTAACAAATTACATCAACAGGTCCCATACTTTAGAATGATTTCTTGGGATATAGCCCTTGATGCCTCTAACACCCCAATTTTAATAGAGAGCAATATATTTAGTCAATCTATAGATTTTCAATCTGTAACAGGACCTTTGTTTAAAGAATTTACAGACGAAGTATTGTTAATTACGCAAAATTTTAAACAGCAGTTAAATTATACTAATTAAAGACTTTTGATATGAGAAATTTTTTAAAAGATGCCTATTTAAAGTATTCTTGGATTCGTTCTTTAATAAATCCTATGTTAAAATTTAGAAATTTAATCCTACCTGAGAAATTTCGTTTAAAGAAAAGATTTAAACGTAGGCTTGGATATTCCTTAAACCTTAAAAATCCAACTACGTTTAATGAGAAAATACAATGGTTAAAAATTAATAATCGTACTACATTACATCCAATATGTGCTGATAAGTATACGGTTAGGAACTATATTAAAGAAGTAATTGGTGAAGAATATTTGATTCCACTTGTATTTAGTTCTGAAAACTTAAATGATGTGCAGCCAGAAGTACTCCCAAATTTCCCTTTTATTTTAAAAACTAATCATGATAGTTCTGGAGGTGAATTTGTTTGGGATAAATCAAAGGTTGATTGGGATAAATTGAGAAATTCTTTATCCAATAGATTAAATCTAAATTATTCAATTTTTGGCAAAGGAGAATGGCAATATGCCTCAATAAAACCAATGATTTTAGGAGAAAGATTGCTAATTACCGAGGAAGGTGATATCCCCGCTGATTTTAAAATGCATTGTTTCAATGGAAAGCTTAAATTTACGCAAGTTGATTCAGATCGCCAAACCAATCATACCAGAAATTTGTATGACAAAGATTGGAATTTAATGCCCGTTAGATGGTTATATAAAAATGGAGGTTTAACTGAAAAACCGATTGTATATGAAAAAATGATTTCGATTGCTGAGACTATTGCCCAAAAATTTGTTTATATCAGAGTTGATTTATATGTCGTTCGTAGTAAAATATATTTCGGAGAATTAACATTTCATTCTGATTCAGGTAATGGTAAATTCATTCCAAAAGAATGGGATGCCAAGTTTGGGCAAATGCTTGAGTTAACTGAATTAGGATTGAATTAATATTTGAAAATAGCAATTTTATCAACACTTAAGAATTTATACATTGATTCTTTAATACTTTGTGAATTATAATTAGTTAAATTCTATATGTTCTGTATTTGGTTCCAAAAAATGTAATGATTTGCAATTTGCAATATAACTTTAATTATAAAAGTAATTAATCACTCTTTATATTGTTCTTAGATTATTTAATTACTGGTTTTTAAGCTATATCTCATAGATAAAATTTACTTTAGCGGTTTTAATTTTTTCATATAATTAATAATCCTCACCAATGGGTACTGGTTCTAAGAAATGGCTTTTTGTTTTACCAACGGATAGTGTTCAAGGCTCTGAACATATTGTAAAAAGTGTAGCTACCTATTTATATGAAAAACAAAATGATTGCACAGTCATTATTTTGACTCGCAAGGAAAGTTTAGGTTGGGCATCTTTAGAAAATAAAATGAATGTAATTTATTTGCCTTTCAATTCATATGTTGTTGGAGTGCTAATTCTTCCATTTTATTTAATGTTTAATAAGATTCACATCGATTATACATTCTCATCTCAAACGATTATAAATGGTATGTTAGGATTTTCTAAGCGCTTAGGGATAATTGAATCTGGTAAAGTTATCCTCAGAGAATCTAATTCTATTTTTGATTTACTAAGTGGTTATAAATTAAAATTTTATTCCCTTTTTTATAAATTGGGCTATAAAGGGTCTTCAATGGTTATTTGTCAGACACGCTATATGAAAGCACAATTAGAAAAATCATTGCCTAAACTTAGTCAAAAGCTCAATTTAAAAACTATTCCCAATCCTTTCAATTTTGATGATATATGTAAAAAGTCTGGAGAATTAAGTGAAGAACTACAAAAAAAATCTTTTATTGTTGCAGCAGGTAGACTTGCTCCTGCCAAAGGATTTGATTTATTATTAGAGGCTTTTAAATTGGTTAGAATCGATTTCCCTGAGCTTCACCTTGTAATTTTAGGTGAGGGTGCCGATAGGGAGATGTTGACTAAAAAAGCAAAAGATTTAGGAATGGAAAATTCTGTTATAATGCCTGGGTACGTAAATAATGTTTATAGTTATTTTAAAGAAGCAAAAGCCTGTGTGCTTTCGTCACGTATTGAAGGGTTTCCTAATGTGTTATTGCAAATGATGTCTCAAAATAATTCGGTTGTTTCAACTTTAAGTGCAGGAGGCATTGATGAGATACCCGGCATTTATACATGTGCACCTAAGGATGTGGGTGGGCTGAGAAATACAATCACCAAAGCACTTAATGCGGACAACGATAAGAATAAAATTCTATTTAAGCAATACTTGGAAGTTCGGACTTTAAACTCTTTTATAAATCAAATACTTATTTCTATATAAGTTATTTGCTGACCTTTAATATTTTATTATTATAAAAATGTGAATTGATGATAGTTGTGTTAAACAATAATTTTTCAAAAAAATAGTATTATAATAGCTTTTAAGCTAGACTTTGTACATTTTCAACACTTGACAATACACGAGCATTTGAATTATACATTTCATTAATCTTAATTGCCATTAACGATCTTGTAGCCAACCAATGAACACTCATTGGATCGATACCAATATTAGCTCTAACAAAATTTTCAAGACTTTTAGGTAAATAGGCCTTCACTAGTCTTCTTACTCTTCTTCTTAAATCTTCCTTTGTCTCATTTTTAGTATAATTTTCGACTAAAAATTCAATATATTCGGGAGGAAAGATTTCATTCTCTTTCATTGATTCTAAACTTTTACATATATACTTTGTAACATCATCAAGCATAAGTATTTGATGAACTTCTTGAACTGCTTCGCGATTTGCAAAGGGAACTCCTGGAAAAGTTTCATTAACTATATTAAACCAAACTTTTTTGTTATTTCGTAATTCCAATGGCAAGTTTTGCACCGTTCGAACAACTTGTTCCGACAATAATGGATTAATAACCTCCACATAAGCTAATTTAATATCTTCCAGTGAAGCTGTAGTAACCGGAGTTCTATGTTGTAACCACAACCTATCTCTCCAATCCCCTAAATTTTCACCTTCTTTTTGACGTAGACGTTCAGGAATATCGTCTCTTGTAATGTAATATTTCTGAGGTAAACCTTCTACATCGTCAAAATTAGATATGGAAAGATTACAAGTACGTCGTACTTGGTATTCATTTGTAACAGGCGGCTTCCGTCCGAAAGCATCATAACCTCTAATTACACCTCTTCCTGAAGCAGATAAATCTCCCCATAGATTTAAAGCATCAAAATAAGCTGCTAAGTGATCTATTCTACCTTCACTAGCTTTTAGAAATCTATCAATTAAAATTGGGAAACTATCTTCTTGATAATCCATTTCAGCATAATGATGATCCATTGAACAAATTGCCGCCAACTTTTTACCAATAGTTGCATCACTATCACTATAATTCATTGACTTTTTTAAACCCCATGTAACGGCTTTTAATTTTTCATCTTTTAAATGATGAAGAATTCCTCTACTGTCCATCCCACCTGATAGCGCTAATGTCCATTCAGAAGGATCTATATTTAATTCTTCAACTGCAGATGTTACATCATTCTCTAACTGAATTTTATATTCTTCAGCAGTTTTAATATTACTAGTTCCATCTTCAAAGTTATAATTATCATTATGCTTTAAAGATACCTTCCAAGCTTTTCTATCTACACTAATAGCAGTTCTAGGTAAAACCATTTTAAGCCGCTTATCCCATGAATGACCTGGCCCTAAAGTTCCTGAACTTAAAAACCAACCACATGCTTTTTCATTAAATTGAAAATCACCTAATAAAGAAATAATTAACCTTTGCGAAGTTGAAGCCATAAATACATTTTCATCTTCATAATACCACATCGTTCTTGACGAGGCATAATCAGTGGCAATTTCAACTTCATCCGGCGTTACTCTAAAAAGTGCAAAACTACCTTTTGGCAGCGCTGTACCTGGCACAAATAAATCATCCTTGTCTTTACACAAACCAAGTCGAAAACTATGACCTTCGGTTTTTAAAGTTGATGAAGGATTATAAATAAGTGTAAATGTCTTATCATCATAACTTATATAAGGATCTGAAACTGCTGCGTTGTCCGGTGCAAGTTCTTTTGACACCATTAGTCCAAATTTTTCAAAATCAATAAATTGTGATTTTTTGTAACATGCAAAAATTGCTTTAGCCATATTGTATTCGCTTTTTTAGTAAAAATGATATTTTAATGTAATTCTATTATTATTAAAATTCATTTAAATAACCAGAAATGCTTGCAACAGCTAAACATAATTGCTACTTACAAGCCTTCTTTAAATAACTAGGGGAAGTAAAAAATATAATTAAAAATATTAATTATTTAGAATCTATGGTATGAAATTCGTTTATTAACGCATACATTAGTTGAAAAGTACATGCAAGTATAATTACTTACATATAATATAATGTTCTTTCATTAATCATAGCTTTGTATAATTCTTTAAATAAAATACTTTATTTATAACTGAATATTGAAATAATCTTTAAAAGATAGAGTTTCACATATATAGGATTATACCTAGTCAATCATATATTACTTAATTGATTCGAAACTAAAAAGGTTAACATTAATACAAAGAATGAATCAGCCAAAAAAAATACTACTCTTATGTTCCGCTTCACATTCTCTAAAAAATTTTAGAGGCGACCTTATTAAACATTTTATTGCAAATAATTATGAGGTGTATTGTGGAGGCCCTGATTTCGATGAAATTAGCCTACAAGATGTGAAGGACTTAGGAGGCACGCCTGTTTCTTTTAACTTACAAAGAACAGGGGTTAACCCACTTAAAGATTATAGAAGTATTGACGAACTTAAAAATATACTTGAAAAACACAAAATTGATTTACTATTCCCTTACACCATTAAACCCGTCATCTATGGTTCTTTTGCTGCAAAAAAAATAAATATTCCTGTCGTTTCATTAATAACAGGTTTAGGGTTTACCTTTAGTAAAGTTACTTTCAAGGCGCAATTATTGCAATTGATAACGCAGATTCTATATAGAAGAGCACTTAAAAAGAATAAAGCAATAGTTTTTCAAAATAAAGATGATCTTCAACTATTTCTTGATAATAAAATAGTTACTAACAATCAATCATTACATGTAGTAAATGGTTCGGGAATTAATCTTGATCGTTTTTCATTTACGCCAAAGACAAAAAGTAATCAAGATGGTGTTAAATTTGTTATTGTTGGCAGACTATTGAAAGAAAAGGGATTTCAATACTTTATGAATGCCGCTAAACAATTAAAATCCGCATACCCTAAGGCAGAATTTCACATTATAGGAGGTGTACCTGGGAACAATAGTTCAGCAATATCTAAAAGTGAATTAAATGATTTGAATACACAAGGAATAATAATATATCATGGTGTAACACATAATGTGCCTGAATTAATATCGCAAATGGACGTTTTTGTACTTCCTACATATTATCGTGAAGGGGTGCCTAGATCTATTTTAGAAGCTTTATCAACAGGATTGCCAGTAATTACAACGAACACTCCTGGTTGTAAAGAAACGGTAATTGAAAATGTAAACGGATTTTTAATCCCGCCAAAAGACGAAGAGAATCTTGTAAAAGCTTTAAAGAAATTTTTAGATAATCCAAAAGTAATAAATAAGATGTCTATTGAAAGTAGAAAATTGGCGGAAGTAAAGTTTGACGTCAATATTATTAATAGGGAGTTACTTAAGATTATTGAAACGTAAATAAAGTATATTTAATTTCTATAGAATTATTGACCTTTCAATTTAAGTGGAATATATATAATCATATATATCTAATCGTTCTTCACTATTTCATTAAAAAGTGAAATCCATTTATTACCGACATTTTCTATAGAAAATTTATTTAATGCTTCAGGTGCATTCTGCTTAAATTTTTGTCGTAATTCAGGGTTGTTAATTAATCGATTTAAACCATTTGCCATTGCTTCTAAATTTTGATCTTCAATTAGTAAGCCATTTAATTCATTGGTAATCACATCTGAAGGCCCTGAAACACAGTTAAACGCAATACAGCAAGAACCTTGTGACATTGCTTCTAATAAAGTCATAGGCAAGCCTTCAAACCTTGATGATAAGACATAAATTTCACTATCTATAAGTAATTCTTTTATATCTTTTCTGAATCCAGTAAATATTATTTGGTCCTTAACAGTTGTGTTATTAGCAAGGTTTTTCAAATGAGCAATTCCAGTATCACCACCCCCAACAATTTTCAAAGTCCATTCCGGGTTCTTAGTCAATACTTTTTCAGCAATAGTTATAAGGTTATCAAATCCTTTATGATGGTATCTATTTAAATCTCCAATTGTTATAATTTCTTTTTTGGTGTCTACGCTAGTATCTGTATTACTTCTAGTCTCGAATGAACAAGGGTTAGGCATAAGGATTACATTAAGTCCTTTGCTTTTAAAAAAATCAATATCATATTCAGTTAAAACGGTAACTGCATTAGCAAATGGATATATCAAATTCCATAATATTTTTCTGGAGAGATCATTTCTTGTACTATGATTCATATGTTCAGAAACAATAATTTTTATTCCAAGTAGTTTGGCTACGGGAATAGTCATATATCCTAGTAAATCTATATGTGAACTTATAATATCAGGTCTATTTTCTTTTTTTTTGTAAAATGATATTAATTTAAAAAAGCCATGAAAAACTACGGAGTGGAATAGGGGATGTTCATGTAATTTAACTCGTTCAATAGCCTTGTTGAGTTCATAACTATCACTACCTGTAAAAGTGATAATACGAATGTTGTGACCTTTATTTACGAGATAATCAGAAATAATACTAACCACCCGTTCAGCACCACCACCGCTCATTTTATTAATTAAAATATCAACTTTCATTAGTAAATTATAAATTTAATTTAATGTTACCCTTAATAAATAATACCAAACCTTAATATTCTTTCTTTTCTATAAATTAAATATCGATAATTGTTATTAATAACCGTTGAACTGCAATTATATTGTTGAAAGATTATTTAAAATAAATTGTCTTTTGAAGAAGTTCACTATAAAAAATGTACAATCATTATTTATTGTTAACAAAAGGCTTTTTTTGATACAAAAGGTAACCAAGCATTACGAATACAACCATTAAATAACCTTGATTTCTAACTGTTTGTAAAGTCATCATGAAAATGAATAAAGTGGTTAGAATTGAAAGTGCAAAAAATCGCATCTCATATTTTGAATCAAATGACTTTTTGAAATATACTATCAAGATATAAAGGAACAGTAAAAATACTAGTATTCCTGCATCTGCCCAAACGCCAAAAATTGTATTATGCCCTCGTATTAAATTCGAAAAATCAATTCCATTTCCTAAAATTGGCCTTTCATAAACATGCAACATCATATTTTGAAATAAAACATCTCGATCAGACAATCCAACTTCCTTAGTATTTAGCGTAAATATATTGGCAATTGTTTTTACTCTTTCTTTTTGTGGTTCAGATAAACTATCTGTGGACTCTGCCCAGCTGAATGCAGTATAAATTAATATGGGAACAAAAATTAATGCAAGCAGTAATTTTTTAGGAGCAAATAATTTATGAAATATAAGGCCTAAAACTAATAAAAAAATAACTAAGCCAGTTTTTGAAAAAGTTATAAAAACTGCATATGCTGAGATTACAAGTGCAAACAACTTTAATAACTTTTCTAAGTTACTGTTAGCTTTCAAACAATAATATACAAATATAAAAGACATAACAGCAGCCAAGGAGGCGTTATTAGCATCTCCATAAACTCCACCTGCCCGTTCCAAGGTGTACTCATATACTCCATCATGGTCAAGAGAGAAGTTATAATACTTTAATACTAATAAAAGAATACAACTAGCAAAAAAGGATACCGCTAGTACTTTCGAAGTTATGACAATTTCTTTTGAATCACTTAATAAGAAGGCAAAAGCTAAGAAATATACAACTGAAACGAGTGTGTTTAAAAATGATATTGATGTCCCTAAACCTATATTAGCAAATACAGCGAACATGTAATATAGAATATAAAAGGCTATCCATAACTTTATAATAGGTGTGAATTTTTGAGATTTTTTAATTAAAACAGCTATTCCAACTAAAAGCAGTGCCATATTGGTGTACGCAAAAAGTTGTGCTATTGCTGGAGAAATAAATTTAGAAATAAATGCTTGGACATTAAGTAGGTTGGCAACTAATGGGTAATAAAATAATAAATTAACAATAAATCTCATGAATGTACATTATTGAGTAATATCTTCCATTTATTAGATATGGTTTCTAAAGAAAATCTTTCTAATGAATTAATAGCATTGTTTGATAATGTCTTTCTCAATTCTTGATTTTCAATAAGAATTTTCAATTCTTTTTGCATTTGTTTTGAATTTTGATCCTCAACCAGGACTCCGTTTATTCTATTATGTATAATATCAGAAGGTCCAGTTTTACAATCATATGATATACATGCCATTCCTTGAGACATTGCTTCCAAAAGTACCATTGGTAATCCCTCAAACCGCGATGGTAAAATAAAGATAGATGCATCTAACATATGTTCACTCACATTTGACTGAAAACCGGCTAAAATTATTTGATTGGTTAAACCTTCTTTAACAATAAGTTCATTTAAATAAGCTTCTCCTTTATCACCACCTCCTAAAATTTTCAACTTCCAGTCTGGATTTCCTTTTAGAAGAGGAGCAATTAAAGGAATTAAATTATCAAAACCTTTATGATGATAACGGTTTAAATTTCCGACAGCTAAAATTACATTTGATTTTTCAACAATTAATGCATTCCTGTTTGGTGTAAATGTACAAGGGTTGGGCATTATCATTACATTGGCCTTATATTTTTCATAAAATTCAACATCAAAAGCGGTTAAAACAGTAATCTGAGTTGCTTTTCTATAAATATATTTCCAAGTAAAATTAGTTAAAAATTTAGGTTCTGTGGCTTGTAAATGATTATTATGTTCTGATGCAATTATTTTAATATTATAAATTTTAGCCGAAATTATGGCTACCATATTTATTAATGAAAGAAAAGAAATAATTACATCAGGTCTATTCTTTGTTTTCATAAAATGTTTTATGAGATTTGATAACCATCTTAATTTGTGATTTTTAATATTACCACCATGTAGTCTAATTCTTTTTATAGACTTGTTTAAATTGTAGGCATCTCCACCTTCTATCTCATTTAATGTAATTATAGATATATCATGGCCCTTCTTAGCAAATTCATTTGCTAAAATAACCATAACACGTTGTGCACCACCTCCACTTAATTCACCAATAATAAAATTTATAGTCAAAGTTTAATAGATTTAAGATTATTAAAATGTTTTTTAGTGAATTTAAAGTAGATTAAACTACTTATAACATATACAACAGTTGTACTTAATACTAGGCCATAAACGCCATATTTTTGAATTAAAAAGTAATTTAAAATAAGATTTGCAATAAAGTTCCATAAAGAAACATAAGCCATAAACCTAATTTTATTTATACTAGTCAAAAAATTAACCATGACCATTGTGCACAAAAAAAATGGAACATATACTAGAACAATTTGTTGAATTTTTGAAACGATTACGGTATCGTCATGAGTAAATTCATTTCTTTCAAAAAGAAGACTTATAATATTCTCTGATAAAAGGGAAACTATTATAGCCAAGATTGCACTACTAACAAATATCAGCTTTAAAATTTTAAATAATTGTTGGTAAGCTTTATTTATGTCTTCTACAACTAGTTTTGAGAAATGTGGTAAAAAAACATTGCCTATGGCTAACATTAAAATCCCAATAACAAATTGTGGAACCTTTACACCATAATTGATTGATGCAATCGATCCTACCACTAATTGGGCAGCGAAAAATTGATCAACGAATGGGTTTATTCCCGTAAGAAGCCCCGAGGTGATTTTTGGAGGTAACTGATTAATCATATTTTTAATATTATTATTAATCTTTGGTTTTTTTAATAATAATAATTTATTCTTTAAAGTGAAATATAATAAGAAAACGAAGCTAATTATTGATCCGAAGAGTATGCCAAAAGCCAAGACTCTTTCTTGTAAGAAATCATTAAGAAAGAACAGACAAAATATTGTAGATAAGGCCATAAAGATAGGACTAATAGAACTAATTAAAAATTTATTTCCAATTTCTAATAAGCCACTAATTATTGACCCCATACTCCAAAAAATTAGTGCAGGTAAAATTACGTAAAACTGAATTTTTATAAGATTGTAATATGCTTCAGAATGATTTGGAAAGACATATTCTAAAAAGTAATTGACAAAGATAAAACTCAATAAAGATAGGCCAAGTACGATTGCTATAATTATTAAAAAGCTAATTGATTGAAACTCCCCAGTATTTTCGCCTTTTTTTAATTCAATGATATAATTAGGAATGAAAAGTTGTTTCAAAGCACCAACGAAAACATTTTGCACAAAGCTGGGAATTAAAAAAGCAATAAAAAATGTATCCAATTGCTCAGAAAGACCAAAGGTTGAGACTACAAGTGTTTCTTTATAAAATGATAAACCTTTAACCAATAATGTAATCCCAGCAACTAAAACCATATTGGCAAATAATGGTTTCGCAAGGATACTTTTTATACCCGAACTTAATTTTCTCATAAGTTCCAAGTGTATTTTAATTTAATTTTATTTATCAAAATTTAAAGATATGAAAGGTGAATACATTTAGTGAGCACTATTTTCAAATTATAAACGAACATCAATTAAAAATAGTGTTTTAATTCACTATAGTATTTCCAAGCAAAGTATAGGCTTTATAGAATTAATACAAGGTAAAATCTAAAATAATAGAAAAAAATTCTCGAAATTTTGAAAAAAAGAAGTAAGACTTAAAATCAATTTATTATTTGAAGATAATTTTCAAAATATCTTTTTCCCATTTCTCTTTGTCCTTCTGCATCAAAATGTATTTCATCATCAGTATTGACAGCTTTGTTTATAACGGTAGGTAAAGAAGGGTCTGCATATCCGGTATTTGAAATTCTATTAGGAGTATTTTGAATTATTTGTTGTTGTTCAATTCTTGTTTGATCTTGTTCTACCCAATATGGAACCATACCTCCTAAAATAAAGGGAACACTTGGTGAGTTTAAATCTTGACGAATATTATTTATAAATATATCAATATCTTTTTGGTAGTTATCATTATAAACATCATTTTCACCTTGATGCCATAAGATTGTTTTTAAACTACTACCTGGATAATTATTAATAATATATTTTACCCGCTCAACTGCATCTTCATACAATTCATCACCTTTGTTCCAATTATTATCTTTAAAACTGGTGCTATTCTTACCACAAGGAATAATTAATATTTTTTTTGCAATATCTTGTTGAGACTTATATAATTTAGCAAATGTTAGTCCAAATCCTATTTTACCAGTACTTTTAGTGTAATGATCTAAAGGTTCTACTCCATCTATAATATTATAATTTTCAGAGTTACTACGTCCTAATTGTTTTATACTCTCGTCTGATGCATCCAAGATGGAATTATACCCTCTCCCACCATGGGTATTGGATTGACCAGCTATTAAAATTATATCGTATCCATTATTATTTTCATTCTCAACAATTTCATTTTCAGATGAGGTAGTTTCTTCTTCCTCTACTACAACTTCTTCCTCTTCTTCTACAACTTCTTCTTCTTTTATATCTGTCAGTTCTCCTTGATAATATACTATTAAGGAGGCACCAATTTCATTTTTATGTTCTTTAGAAGAAATAACTTGTGTGTTGTCTTTTTCTGTTGAAAGAATAAGTGAATTTTTTCCTATGAGTAAATTTGAGGCTGTAATGTTTAATGATTTTATGAGCTCGGAATTATCATTCCAATATACTTTACCCAAAATAGTATCAATTTCCGGTGCGTTACTAGAGGTAAGTGTTTCTTCAGTCCAATTGTTAGCATTACTCTTAGATACTGTAATTTCAGCCTCATCGATATTATTTGATAATTTTAATTCAATATACGCCTTCTCTATAAGACCATCTATCCTACTTAAATCAAACATTAAATACCCTCTTCCATTTATAGGTTCAATACGTATAAGTGTGTCGTTTATTACCTTTCCATTATCAATATATGCATCATCTATTGGTGAGAATTTAAACATATTAATTTCTAATTGATCCGTTTCAGAAACTATCAGTTCATTATTTGAATTAGTGAGAATAGCATTTTCTAAGACGTCATAATCTCTTGAGCACGAACTGATAAGGGATAACATAAAAATACCAACAAAAAGACTTATAATGTTAATAGGTCTAATTGGTTGTAATGATTTAAAGATTGAAATCATATGTTAATGGCATTTTAAGTTAAGATTATTTAATCTATAAAGAAATTTATATAATCTTCTGTTGCATTTTCTCGTGGTATTACTACAAATGGGTTTCCTGTAACAATTGAATTATCAGGAATATTTGAATTTATATATGTGTTAGGAGCTATTAAAACATTTGATCCAATACTTATATTCCCTACGATTACTGAACCGGTACCAATCCATACTTTATTGCCAATTGTCGGACAACCTTTGCGCTTTCCTCTATTTGTTTGACCAATAGTTACAGAATGTGCAATGTTACAGTTTTTACCAATTTTAGCTCTTTCATTAATAACAATCATACCAAAATGTCCAATAAATAACCCTTCTCCGATATCTGTTTTTATCGGAATTTGAATACTATACTTATACCTCAATTTTTTTAAAATGAATCTATAATAAGCACCTTTAAAAGAGATTCGTTTAGAAGCAGACGACATTCTTAAATAGTAAGTATATTTAAATCCATCTATTTTCAATCCCTTTCTAATAGAAGTTTGGCCATTATATCTGAATAAATCTTTTTTTATAGTCCTTTTCATATATTTATAGGTTTATCATCCAAAAATTGTATAGAGTCCTACAATATAAGTAAACATTCAATTTAGCTATTAAATTGCATTAAAGTTTAATTTTCACTTTGTGTTAAATATTCCAAGAAAGCGTCTAAGTTAGAATAACCATCGCTATTGTGGTCTAGTTTAGCATCTGAAGAGTTTGTCGGGTTCAAGCCAACAGCAAGCTCCCAAGCATCGTCTATTCCATCTTTATCTTCATCTTCATACGCTTCTCCATTAGATATATTTGGATAACCACCAACATTAGAAACGTTAGATATTAAATTACCACTACCAGTCTTAACATCGTTAATTATTCGATTGTCTACGGCATCTCTTAGTGGTAAACTTGTACCTACTTTATTTAAGACAAAATCTTCAATTTCATTTACATCCATAACTGAAGAGCCTGAGCTAGTTGTTGGGGAATTCTTTAGATATGATTTTAATGTCGATCCAATTGGTGCGTCATTACCGTTATAAATATTGTCATTTACAAATGCTTTTGTATAGTTAATAATCCCATTTGGGCAATTATTTAATGAAGCGACAACATCAATTATATTTTCAGGTGTAAGACTATTACTCGATTTATAAGTGTTTCCAATAATGTCGAATTGATTTTCATAAGTTGCTAGAGTACCCGCTCTAAATCCGTACACGACATTATTAATCATTTCAAAAGTTGATGTACAAGTTGACGATCTAATATTTCTTTCTTTATTATGTGCAAACAAATTTTTAATTATTGATATATTGGTCGCTCTATTCCATAGAATTAATCCGTACTGTTTTCCAATATTTTCACTAATTATACTATTTTGAATAGTTACATTTTCAACACGACTTCCATCGCTAATTCCGCCAATTTCAACATTCTCGTCTTTACCCCAAGAAATACTACAATGATCAATTATTACATCACTAGTTTTTGTGCCACTATATGCTATTATTCGTAATCCATCTTCATTAGTTCCCGTCGTTTCGTTACCTGCTCGAATTCTTACATATCTAACTATTACATTTGAAGCCTGTATACGCAATTCAGCTCCCTTTATAGTAATACCACCTCCTGGAGCTGTTTGTCCAGCTATGGTTACATTACCATTACCATTTAATATAGATAAATAAGACTTACATTCAATTGTACCTCCTACCTTGAAGATAATAATCCTTTTGCCTTCAGCTTCTAAGGCATTTCTAAGACTACCACTTCCACTATCGTTTAGATTGGTAACTTCAATGATTCGTCCACCGCGACCACCAGTTGTGTTTTTTCCGAAACCCTCGGCTGTCGGGAAAGCTTTCAATTGTCCATAATCGTAATCAACGGAAATAATCACTTTTCCTTCTTCATTTTTTACAATTCCATCTTCCTCAACTTCTACCGTGTAATTAAAAGTTTCTTCTTCATTCGTATCATCTATTTGAGAATCAGAATTATTTTCATTCGGCGTGTAGGTTAAAGTGTTGTTTTCATTTATTGTTACTATGCCATTTTCTGGTTGCGTAGTTTCAATAATTTTCACTTCGTCTATACTATTAATTAAATCGTTGTTAAGTACATCTAAAATAATAGGTTCATTGTTGTTGGTTAATAAATAATTATCACTTACTAAAAGATTCGATAATGCGTAATCAGATTCAATGTTAGATACGACATAATCTGTAAGTATATCAGAATCTTTATTACAGGAAGTGAGAAAAATTATGGATAGTACGGAAATTAATGGACTTTTAAATCCTGACAATTGAAATTTCATAAGTAGGTAGGCTTAATTTTAATACTATAAATTTGGGTCTCGATTTTGGGCTCGTAATTAAAAAAAATCATAGGTTAAATCATGATTGTATCAGATACTTTGTTTTTACGCGAAAATACGTGGTGTAGACGTTTAACGGTTCAATTATTCGACGAACTACACATTTTATTAACATTTTTAACAATGATTAGCATTTCTATACTTAATCTTTAAACAGTCTTTATCTTGTTTTGTTGTGAGGTGTATCATTTAATAGATGAACAGTAATCTTATCTACAAAAAACATCGATAAAATGTTGTTTTATCCGTTTAACGAATTTTACCATTCGACAAAAGACATCTTTATTTTAATTTTTAGTAAGTTTTAATTTTTGAGTTAAAATAAACGCCAACTTTGCATAAGTTGGTATAACCTTTTTTAAACATAAGTACAAAATGAACAAAGTCAGATTTTTATTTTTCGCTTTTTTTATTGTAGTAGCATCAAATCTTTTTAGTCAATCTGTCGTAGTATCATCTCTAAATAACCGTAATCCAGAAAGTGATATTAGGGAAGCCTTATTATCAATTAATGATACTATAATTGTCGATAAGTTAGGAAGCCCATGGATATTGCCGCCTATGAAGTTTAACAAACTAAAAAATAAAGTAATTGTTTTTGAAGAGGGGGTAGAAATACTTGCAAAGTCTTCTGTGTTTTTAAAAACGTCAGATGCGCTCTTTAGTTTTGTTGATAGCCAAAACATTCAAATTTTTGGGAACGCTGCTAAAATATGTATGAATAAAGAGGAATATACAACAGGAGAGTGGAGGCATGTCATTAGCTTACGCGGTTGTGTGAATTTCAAAATAAAGGATTTAACGCTACGAGATAGTGGGGGGGATGGAATTTATATTGCAGGAAGCAAGTCTAGAATTTTCTGTGAAGATATAATTATAGATAATATAAAATCTCTTAATAATAAACGTCAGGGCTTAAGTATTATTAGTGGTAAAAACATTCAAATAAATAATTCTATTTTTTCAGAAACAATTGGTACACTTCCTGGTGCCGGTTTAGACATTGAACCAAATAGGCCAGAAGATATTATTGATAATATTAAAATAAGTAATTCTCGTTTTATAAATAATTATGGCCCAGGAATTAAACTTGCACTTCATAAATTAACAGCGAAATCTGAAGATATTTCAATATTTGTTGATAATTGTGTGTTAGTCAATAATCAATCGGCTGATAATCCAAGAGTACCGGCTGAGTTAGTCATTGATGCGAACAAATCTAGTCCGGTAAAAGGTGCGGTAAAATTTAAAGATTGTATGATTCAAAATTCCAAATGGGGGCTACTGTATAGTAGAAAGAGGGCTGATGCATTTTCCGTTGAATTAGTTGATTGTACAGCAAATAATATGAGTCAAAATGAATCGATGCCAATAATTTATTTGGAGGTTACTGATTATTATAAGAATCAAGGACCGTTGGGCGGGTTTATATTTAAAAAGCTAAATGTTTCAAGTCAAAATAAGGTACCCTTAATATCTGTACGAGGTTCAAGATTGGGTACACTTACACTAAAGGATATCTATGCAGATATAACATATAAAGGGGATTTGAATCAGCTTGAATATATAAAATATGACCCGAAAATAAATGAAAATGTCATATTAAAACTAAATAAAATAGATTGATATAATTTCTATTTAATTTATATGTTTAGCGCTAATATTGACATTCACATTTTTAGAAGCATTATAGCCGTTGGTGTATCTTATCGAATTATCATAAGGTTCCTTTATTGTAAAGCTACCACTAATGTTTTTTACAGTAAAACCAGAGCTAGGTGCTAAAATTTCCAAAAAGGGCTCATTTTTATTATATTCCAAATAGAAATTACTAAACTCATAATTTCCTACTGTATTAGATCCTGATTGCCTCTGCAATTCTATTGGAGCATTACCACCACTCTTGATAACATCGTAGGCAGAACAATTTCTAAATACTACCTTGTATTCATTAGATCTTTTCTTACTAAATAGTACTCTATGCTGACTACCATTAAATTTAACATTTTCAAAAGTAACTGTTCCTTGTACTGGATTAGTTTGGTCTCCGGGATTTAAATAAATTTCGGTATTTGGTTTACCATTGGTGGATTTCGAATTATAACTAAAACTACTATTACTAACTTTTACACTCATCGATGGTGAAGAGCCATTAAGTTTATGAGGTGAAATTTGAAATCCAGCACTGTCATTGCTTGAGAATTTGCATCCATTAAAATTGATATTCACCAATTCTTCATTATTTGTATTAGGCTCAAGGTCAACACCTGTCTCAGGATTGGTACCGTTACTTTGGGAAAAATCTGAATTATTAACCCATACATTACGAGCACTTATAATACTCATACCATTTCTGCGGTTATTTAAGCAGGATACATTGTTAATTGTAATGTTTTTTGAATAGTTCAAACTATTACCACCAGCAATGTATAAACCGTCGCCACCACTATCCCGTAGAGTTAAATTATTTACTTTTACGTTATCACCTTGTCGAATCGAAAGTGCGTGGCGTGATTCACCACTATTATATTCCGATTTATTCATCCTAAAAATAGCTCCGTTACCTTCTATGGTAACATTTTTGGATCTAAACATTTCAAATAATACCGCATCTGATGCAGAAAACGCGCCTGATTTAGCTCTTAATGTTACTCCAGATTCAAATACGATCGTCATATTTGATAAGTCAAAAATTCGCGTTGGTCTAATTACCCAATCACTACTTTGTTTATCTATAACTACATAAGATTTACCAGAAGTTAAAGCTGCTTCAAAAGCTGAGGTTGCATCACCAGATTTAAAACCATAATTTGATGCAAATACTGCATGCGATGGATAATTACCATTGCTGCCACCATTATCTCCTCCACTGCTAATTTCATTTGCGGTAATAGTAATGGTTTTTGTACTAGTTAAACCTTCAGCATCTTTTACGGTAAGTTTCACACTATAAGAACCCGCATTGTTAAATGTATGCGACGGATTGGAACTTGTAGAAGATGAACCATCTTTAAAATCCCAATGATAACTGGTTATTTTAGTGTCATCCGTAGAATTACTTCCTTTAAATTGGACTTCTAACGGAGCATCACCTGAAGTTGGAGTAGCTGAAGCTACCGCATTAGGAGCTTCGTTCTCAGCTGGTTCAGAAACTTTAATAGTTACTGTTTTATTACTTGAGAGCCCCTCTTCATCTTTAATGGTTAATAATACATTGTATTCACCAGCTTTTATAAAGGTATGTGATGGATTAGAACTAGTAGCTGTTGAACCATCTTTAAAGTCCCATTTAAAACTAGTAATTTTATTATCATCTGTAGAATTACTTCCTTTAAATTGCACTTCTAATGGGGCTAAGCCAGAAGTTGGTGTTGCACTCGCTACTGCTTTTGGAGCTTCATTCTCCTCAGGTTTGGATACCTTTATGGTAACTGTTTTAGTACTAGAAAGGCCATTTTCATCGGTAACTGTAAGTGATACTTTATAGTCACCTACTTCATCAAAAGTATGCTCTGGATTCGCGTTCGTCGCTTTTTTACCATCATTAAAGTCCCATGCATAACTTTTTACACCATTATCATCTGTAGAATTACTTCCTTTAAATTGCACTTTCAAGGGAGCTACGCCGGAATTAGGAGTTGCAGAAGCAACAGCCTTTGGTGCTTCATTATCTTCATCATTCACTGTGATTGTTACTGTATCTGTATTGGAATTTCCTTCATTATCGGTGACAGTCAATTCAACTTCGTACTCACCAGCTTTTTCAAAAGTATGCTCGGGATTTACATCAGTTGAAGATGTACCGTCATTAAAAATCCATTTGTAGGTTTCAATTTTTGTGTTGTCTGTAGAGTTACTTCCCTTGAAAGTAACCTTTAAAGGAGCAGTACCTGTAGAAGGATTGCCATCTGCAATAGCAATAGGACTCTCATTATCATCTGTAGAGATTTCTTCATTAATTTCTTCTTCAACAATATTCTCTTCTTCCGTTGAGAGTATTTCACTAACCACAATTTGTTCTGAATCTATTGGTGCGTCATAAGTCACAATTAATTTTGGGCCGTCTACAGTCGGGTGCTCTTTTGATGCAAAAGCCAAATCGTTACCATCTTCATGATCTAATATTAAAGTTGATAATTTGGGTTCTAATTGTTCAGCTTCTAATTCAATTTCCTCAGTAGCTCCAATTTTATATTGTTTTATAATACTACCAATTTCAATTTCAGCTTCCGGAATTGATGTTAGATTATGTTCTGTCCAATCCTCAGTATTACCTTTGTGAACATTTATAGTTCCATCACCATCATCACTATTTATAGTAAATTGAAGTTTTGCCGCAGTAATTTGGCCTCCAATTGAATCTATTTGACTCAAATCAAACATTAAATAACTTGTTCTATTGCCTTCTTCTAAGCGAACTATATGTTGATTGTAACTTTTACCAGTTTGATAATGCGCATCATATTTTGCTGGAAAAGTTGTTGTTCTACTTTCTAAATCTATTTCAATATCATTAATTCCTTCTTCAATTACCAATTCTTCTTCTTCAATTATTGGTTCTTCTTCTACAGGAGTTTCTTCGGTTACAGTTTGGCGATCTTCAATAGACTGAGAAGCGTTGTTGAACAATGCATCATCAATTAAATCACTGTCTTTACTGCAAGAAATTACAAGTCCTAATGAAAGTAAAAATGAAACAATAAGTTGCCTATTAAGGCGTGTGGGATGGAAATTCATTTAGTGTGTTAAACTTTATTTAGTTGGCAATTTTGCAATGCTAAGCAAATAGCTTAAATAATCGATGAAAAACTTCATTTTTTCGATGAAATACACGATTCGAACACAATAAACGTGAAATGTTAAATATTATTGTTACCAGAATCTTGATTATATACCTAATTTATAGGATGAACGGATGCTAATATTTTTTTATTTAACATTTTATTTAGAAAATTTTCGATGAAACGCAGCTTGGGTATTATATTTCTTACGATTACAAGAGAAGACTACTGTTTTTTGTAAGGAAGATTAATATATAAGGATTGAATTAGTCGATAAATATATTAGAATCTGCAATCTGTTGGGCCACTTTTTCATGTCCATAACAGGTCCAATGAGCATCAAAATCAAAACTCCAAGAAGAATCATTTGATGAATCTAATACCAAATAATTATAATTTAATTGTTGTAATAGACTTGTAATATACTTAGGTGTCTTAGGTTTAATAATATATATAACCTTTGTTGTATTATAATTTCTTTTGATATAGTCCAATAATTTATGATACAACTTTATGTCGTTTTTAGGTATATCTTTTTTAGGTATAGCTATGGCCTTTGAGTGAGTATTTTTCGCTGATATTTTATTGAAAAGATAGTAGGCAAATTTAAAATTATAAAGTATTTTTTTGAGAAAAGATCCTTTTATTAATCCTTTAATAACTTTTTCCTTTTTTATATCCAATTGGGTTATATCAGAGTGCTTTTTTATTTGTAATATACTTTGTTTAAAATCTGATTCACCTAAATAAATTAATTGTTGAATTGGATTTAAGGAATCTAGTTCTCTGGTTATTTCCATTGCTTCAATTAGAGAAACACCCGAGCGACTGGCTTCAAAGAAATTGTATTCAGGCAGTTTGTCTTTTAATAATACCCCTTGATGGCAACTATCCGGATTCATAAAATTTTCAATATATGAATCTCCTACTATGGTTATTAGATTTTTATATTCTTTAGGTAATGGACCTGGCCAACCTGTTTTATTAATTTGCCAACTATGTTCCCCACCGATCCATTGACCATTTTGATTAGGAATATACTTTTGTATTCCATTTTGATCTATATACCGTTCTGGAATATCAGATGTTAAAACAAAAATCCGAGTAATTAATTCTCCAATAAGAATTCCAATACTAATGAAGAATAATATTTTTTTTATAAACTTCGTCATTTTTTAAAATTGAAAATATATAAATTCTTGTTGGGAACCTCCTAAAGAAAAGATTGATATAATTATCGCAAAATATATTCCCCAACGAACTGGTTGAATTAAAAATTCATCTGATTTAAAAAGTTCTAATGCATGTTCCCTTTCTCTTTGAATCCACTCTATCATAGTGAAAACTATAATTGTAATTAGAATAGTTTTAGGTAGTACCTCTGGAACATTAAATAATTTATATGTAAAAATATCGGCAATATAATTAAAGGCGTGTGCAATGTTTTCGGCTCTAAAGAAAATCCAAGCTAAAATAGTTAAAAGAAAAGTTGATATAATATTTATTAAGTCAGTTAAGCGAGGAAATATTTTTCCTTGGGCTACAATACCTATGTTTTGTCTATTTTTATTTAATAATAGAAGTGGAAGAAAATAAATTGCATTTAAAGCTCCCCACACAATGAATGTCCAATTAGCACCGTGCCAAAATCCACTGACTATAAAAATAATAAACGTATTTCTAATTTTCATCAAAGTACCGCCTCTACTTCCTCCAAGTGGTATATATAAATAATCTCTGAACCAAGTAGATAATGACATATGCCAGCGCCGCCAAAATTCTGCAATATCTCTGGAGAAATAGGGGAAAGCAAAATTTCGTTTTAAATTAAAGCCAAAAAGACGAGAAGTACCGATAGCTATGTCAGAATAACCAGAAAAATCACCATATATTTGAAAAGTAAAAAATAGTGCACCTAGTAATAAGGTACTACCAGAATAGTTATCTGAGTTGTTAAATATTATATTAGCAAATTCAGCACAATTATCGGCAATCACAATTTTTTTAAAAAGTCCCCAAAGAATTTGTCGCATTCCATCTACTGCTTTCGCATAATCGAATTTTCTTTTCTCATAAAATTGAGGTAGTAAGTTAGTCGCTCTTTCTATTGGTCCAGCAACCAATTGCGGGAAAAAGCTAACAAATGCTGCAAAAGCAATAAAATCCTTAGTAGGTTCTAGTTGTTTACGATAAACATCTATGGTATAGCTTAAAGTTTGAAATGTATAAAAGCTAATCCCGACAGGTAAAATAATATTTAATGAATTGGCATTTATTTCTTTACCAAAAAATGCGAAAGCCTCTAAAAAATTATCTAAAAAGAAATTGTAATATTTAAAAAAACCTAGAAACCCCAAGTTTACTAATATACTAATCCATAATAGAGTCTTCCTAATTCTAATATTTTCATTTCTTCTTAATGCAACCCCAATAGAATAATCTACTAATGTGCTAAATAAAATTAGAGATAAAAACCTCCAATCCCACCAGCCATAAAAAAAATAGCTCGCTGCGGCAATTAAGAAATTCTGAAGTTTTAAATTTTTTTGAGTAGCGAACCAGTATAGCAAAAATACTACTGGTAAGAAAATGGCAAAATCCAAAGAATTAAATAACATATATTATAATTTGGAGAATATGTTTTTATATATAAAGAATTAATTATAATTAAATCTTTGTATGTTATTTTAGATATAAAATAATAAGGTATTAGCACCTAATGTAATAATGCTATAGAAGAACGCATTTATAATAATAATATTATTCAAAATGAAAGTGAAATATTTGATTATCAACTTTAATAATTAAGAGTCAACAAATTTTTTTTTTGAAAATTGTATTTCCTACAGTCCGCCTTCAACTTCACAATCGAGTACACCTTTAACATCATAAAGTATTCCATTTGGAGAAAGCATAGCTCTTATATCAATGGCTAAAAATTCTTTATGCGCTACTGCCAAAATAATTGAATCATAAGTCCCATTTGGGCACATATTAGTGGTATGTAGGTTGTACTCTTCAAATACTTCTGCCGGAGAAGCCCAAGGATCATATATTGTAATTTCACTATTATAGCTTGAGAGGCTATTAATTAAATCAACTGCTTTAGTATTCCTAACATCAGGACAATTTTCTTTAAAAGTTATTCCTAATACCAATATTTTACATCCTTTTATAATTATATCGCGCTCTAACATCAACTTTACTACTTCTGATGCCACATATTTGCCCATGCCGTCGTTCATACGTCGTCCAGCCAAAATAATTTCTGGGTGATAACCATATTCTTGAGCTTTTTGGGCAAGATAATAGGGGTCAACACCAATACAATGTCCACCTACTAGACCTGGTTTAAAAGGTAAAAAATTCCATTTAGTACCCGCAGCTTTTAAAACCTCATTAGTATCGATATTCATTAGGTTGAAAATCTTTGCAAGCTCATTGACAAACGCAATATTTATATCACGTTGAGAGTTTTCAATAACCTTTGCCGCCTCTGCAACTTTTATACTAGGAGCTAAATGTGTGCCAGCAGTAATTACTGAAGCATATAAACTATCTATTTTTTTTGCAGATTCTTTAGTGGACCCTGAAGTAACTTTAAGAATCTTATCGATAGTATGTTTTTTATCTCCAGGATTTACTCTTTCTGGTGAATATCCTACAAAAAAATCTTCATTAAAAACTAAACCACTACAACGTTCTAATATTGGGACGCACATTTCTTCAGTAGCACCTGGGAAGACTGTAGACTCAAATATAATTATATCGTTTTTCTTGATGTATTTACCAACAGTTTCACTTGCAGTTAAAAGTGATGTTAGGTCGGGTTTGTTTGAACTATCAACAGGTGTTGGTACAGTAATAATAAAATAATTACAATCTTGTAAATCTTGCGGATTATAAGTTGGATAAAACCCTTTGGTTTTTTGTCTATCAATTATAAGCAGACTAAGCAAAGTTGTATGTTCTATTTCAAGGGTGTCATCAATACCCGATTTTAGATTATTTACGCGATTTTGATTAATGTCGAAACCAATTACTTTATATTTTGTTGATAATAAGGTTGCTAAAGGAAGTCCTACATAACCAAGCCCAATAATTGCTATTTTAGGATTATTCATTGTTGTTTTTAATTACCCTATTTATTTATTATCAAGTGCTATATTATTTGAACACTTTAATGCGCATAAGCTAAAAAGAAGTAATTTTTTTACGACAATTATGCACAACACAAAACTAGTTTAAATTTACTGTTCAGTGTGCATTTTTAAAGAATTATAAACGTTCATACATTCTTCCAATAATTCTTTATCGCATAGTGGTTCCGGATATACTGAAGGTGTATGTTTTTTGTTATTGCCTAAAGAATCAATTTTTAACTTTTCAGCCAATTTTGTGAATACAATATCCGGTTCAGAAATTAAATCTTCAAAGCATATGAAAATATCATTAGGTTGATGATTTTCTTTAAGATAACTATAATAATTTAACCAAATTGCCAACCAATAATTGAGATCTTCTTTATCAAATTTATTTCTATAGGTTTCGAACTCTTTTGTTAATAAAAAAGGTTTATGATTTAAGCCAAATTCGTGATGACCCAAATAATTAAAGTAATCTAAGGCAAATGAATCATCTTCTTGATCTTTTGAAAAACTTTTATGAAGTTTCATTAACGAAGCTGCATGAGATAATGGATTTCGAAAAAGCAAAATTATTTTTGCATTATCAATTTTTCTCAAGGTATCCAACCTTAAAACATTATTATTGTTTTTTGAAACATAATTTGTCTTTCCTTTTGCAAGACAAATTAAATTTATATACGATTTATACTTCTCTTGGATATTATTATCAATCACATTAATACTTAAGCCATTCTCTTGGATATAAGCATCTTTTAGAAAAGCTTTCCAGAAATATTCATCAAATTCTTCTGGGGAATTTCCATCTATAATAATTCCGTCTTTATGGGCTCTTTCATGTGCTTCAATCTTCGATTTTTTGTTCCATAGATTTGGACTTAAAAGAAAAGGCATATTAGAATATTGCAGTGAGGCATAATTGCCAGTTTGGAAAATTTTGCGCATTACAGCTGTAGTTCCCGACCTTGCCAGACCAGTAACAAAAACATACTGATTTACTTCCAGTTTTTTAGCATTAGTGCCATGAAGTATTTCTTCCATTTCTAAAGTTGCCTTAGAAATGCTGTAATTGTCTAAATAAAATTTATGTAAGAATTTATCGGTTGCTGAATAGCCTGCCATAATTTTTTTTAATAAAAAGATAGATGATTACGGTAATGATAGGTATTAAAAGTCCCCACCAAGTAATTAGAATATCTGGATTTAATCTTGCGCTTATTTTTTGAAGAAAGAATAAGCTTAAAAATGGGGCCACAAACAATAGTATGCCAAATATTAGTTTACCAAGCAATTTTATTTGTTCAGATACTAGTTGCATTAATTGTTTTTGTTTCTCTTCGTCACTAAGGGTTTTATCACTCATCAATTTGAATTGTCCCTTATAAGAAGCTATAAGAGTTTTCATTGTCGCAGTTAACCCAGAATATTCGAAAAGAATACATGAGACTATTGTTAATAGTACTAGTACGGCATATTCCACAATTTATCCTTTTTTAAATTTATTTTTGATAAATCCGAAAAAACGCTTAATCGGAAGCCAAAACACTGCAACTAAAAATGCAAAAAATGTTAGAAAAATTCCTGTAATTACTGCTACAATTCCGCCACCCAATCCGGGTCCTAAATATAAAAACATAATAATTTATTTTAATTAATAATGCGACTCCAAAACAAACTTGAAATATGTCCTTCATCCAAGCGCTTAACATATTCTACTTTTTTGTTTATTGAATCACCAATAATAATTCTACCATTATTAGTCTCTTCAATAATAACATCACCATTCTCAAGAATGTCACAACGACCTGATGTGTAGGTAGTTATTTTTTCTTTGCTCATTAATCTTGAATATGGTGTTGATGTAGAGTCATTCACGAAGTTATAAACATAAATTTCGTTATGTTGTTTCTCTTTTGTAAAAGATAAGTTTGAATGTGTTAGTCTTTCATCAACAATACTCTCTTCGCGAATAACATCATTTCCGAAAACTACTATTTTATCATTCTCATAAAAATCGGCATCATGTTGATTTGTCCATGGGCCATGTTGTAACCATAATATTTTATTGGTACTTGGTCTATAAAGAAAAACGGCACTTAAATTTCTACATGAAATTAATAAGTCATCTTTTTTCCAAAATTCAGAATCAGTTAAAGCAGGTTGAATATCATTTAAGTGAATTTGATCGCTAATAATTTGACCTTTATAAAGCAACAACTTTTTGTAGCCATTTTCTACTAATATTTCAATTACGGACTTTGAAAAAATCTCGTCTCCAGTATTTTCTTCAATAATTGAAATTGTGTCATCTAATAATGTATGCTTATATTCATCATATTCACCAGGAAGAAAATCATACTTGCCAGAAATAAATGGTCTAGTGCAAGTGTAAATTTTACCGTTATTATTACTCTCAAGTGTATGGTGATATGTTTTGTCATTTTTAAGCCATAGCAATTCGCCTTTTTTATCAATCTTAGCAAGCAAACTAGTAAGTTGTGAGGTGAACATTAAAGAACTGTCTGAACTCATTAAAGGGTGCATAAAATATAGGTCACTACCTTTACTTGGTTTTCTAGGATTGTCTTCGTTAAATGCTTGTTCATATAACGAGGCATTATCGGGACTCCACTTTTTTATTGACTTACCGTTTTTTAAATCAAGCAATTCAAATTCTTGACCAAATTCCTTCTGCTTATAGGATACTAACAATTTAGGATATGATTTAGTATCAACACCATTAGAATAATCTAAACCACCTTTTGCTTCTGAATTTGTAACAATAAATTCAGGAGCGGATAAAATAGTCTTAATAATCGATGGAGTTTCTGCCATAAATTTAATGGGTTGAGCTAGAAAACCTAACCTAGATTTGCCATTATCACCAGCCATATATATATTACGAACACTTGAGGCTAATAAAATAGAAAAGAAAAATAATCCAACAATCCCAATAAATGCAATACGCAATTTTTTCATGATACAAAGTAAATGAGATATTTTATAAAATTTATACCCTCAGATTAAAAATTGGTTAAATAAGATATTTTTTCGTCATAATACCTTTCTAAAAAACATAACGTACTTTTTACCTGTAAATTACATAATCATGCCGGCAGCGACAGTCTCGTTCGTTGTGTCATCAACTAAAATCAAACTACCGGTTTCTCTATTTTCTCGATAGGAATCAATCATAAGAGGTTTAGTTGTTCGAATTCTAACTTTACATATGTCGTTCATGGTCATTTCTTTATCATCAAAATTACGACCTAGAGTTTCAATGTTAATTTTGTAAATAACCTCTTTAATTAATGCAGTTTGTACATTACTTGTATGTCTAACAGAATATTTTGCACGAGGTTTGGCGGGAGAATTGTTCATCCAGCAGAGCATCACTTCCAAATCTTGAGTAGCTTCAGGTTTATTGTTTGACCTTACAATCATATCCCCACGACCAATATCGATATCGTCTTCTAAAGTCATAGAAATAGACATCGGTGCATAAGCCTCATCAAGTTCACCATTTGGACCTTCAACAGTTTTGATTCTGGAGGTAAAACCTGAAGGCATTACTGTGATTTCATCACCCGGTCTAAAAATACCACTTGAAATTCTTCCAGCATAGCCGCGATAATCAATAAAACCATCTCGTTGTGGTCTTAATACAGTTTGAACGGGAAACCTAGAATCAATACTATTAAAGTCACTACTAATGTGTATTGTTTCTAAAGTATGTAAAAGGGGAGCTCCATTATACCAATTCATGTTTTCAGATCGGTTAACTACATTATCTCCCAATAAGGCACTTATAGGAATAAATCGAACATCTTTAACTAACAATTTAGAAGAAAAGTCTTGAAATTGTTTAACAATATTATCGTAAACATCTTCCTTGAAGTCTACTAAATCCATTTTATTAATACAAACAACAAGATGTGGAATTTGTAAAAGGGAAGCGATAAAAGAGTGTCGCTTCGTTTGTTCTATTACGCCATGTCTAGCATCTATTAAGATAATGGCCGCATTTGCAGTAGAGGCACCGGTTACCATATTTCGTGTATATTGAATATGACCTGGGGTATCTGCTATAATGAATTTTCTTTTTGGCGTAGTGAAATAACGATAGGCAACATCGATAGTAATACCTTGTTCACGTTCATCTTTTAATCCATCGGTAAAAAGAGCAAGATCTACACCCTTATGACCTTTTTTTTGACTTGTATTTTCTATGGCCTCTAGTTGGTCTTCGAAAATTGATTTTGAATCATACAAGAGCCTTCCAATTAATGTGCTTTTGCCATCATCCACACTGCCAGCAGTTGTAAATCTTAATAGTTGATTATTATTTAATTCCATTATATTTTCTTTAAAAGTAACCTTGTCTTTTTCTGTCTTCCATTGCGCTCTCAGAACGTTTGTCATCCGTTCTATTTCCTCTTTCCGTTTGTCGCATTCCAGAGACTTCTTCAGCGATTTTTTCAAGGGTATCAGCGTCGGATTCAATACCTCCCGTAATTGTTATGTCACCTAAGGTGCGGAATCTAACTTTTTTAATTACAATTTCCTCACCTTCTTCTAATTTCAAAAATTCAGAATTAGGAATCCAGGAATCACTTCGCCAAACAACTTCTCTTTCATGTGCAAAATATAAAGATGGAATAGCTATTTTTTCTCTACAGATGTAATTCCAAACATCCATTTCCGTCCAGTTACTTATTGGGAAAGCACGAAAGTGTTCACCTTCAAAATGTTTTCCATTGAAAAGATTCCATAGTTCAGGACGTTGATTTTTAGGATCCCATTGACCGAAATCATCGCGATGTGAAAAAAAGCGTTCTTTTGCTCTTGCTTTTTCTTCATCTCGTCTTCCACCACCAATTGCGCAATCCACTTTGTTTAACTCAATAGCATCAAGTAATGTGGTAATTTGTAAAGAATTTCTAGTGGCATTTTTTCCTTTTTCCTCGGCAACTCTACCTTGGTCAATTGATTCTTGGACGGAACCAAGAATTAAATTTACACCTAATTCTTTTAGTGTATCATCTCTAAACTGAATGGTTTCAGGAAAATTATGACCTGTATCTACATGCATCAAAGGAAATGGAATTTTCGCAGGATAAAATGCTTTTTTCGCCAAATGTGCAACTAAAATAGAATCTTTACCGCCTGAGAAAAGTATAACTGGGTTTTGGAATTGTGCCCAAACTTCTCTTAGAATGTAAATAGCTTCCGATTCTAATTCATCAAGGTAATTTAAATAGTATTTACTCATTTTTTGAGTCTTAATTGGTTTCTAATTTTACTATAAATAATTTCGACAGATTCTTCAATGGAGTTTTCTTCGGTCACCTCAACATCAGGTGATTTTGGGGATTCGTACGGAGCGGAAATACCTGTCATATTAGAGATTTCCCCCTTTCTAGCTTTTGCGTAAAGTCCTTTAACATCTCGTTCTTCGCATACTTCTAAACTAGTGTTTACAAAAACCTCAACATAATTTTCAGCACTTACTGTCTGTTTAATTCTATTCCGATCTTCTTCGTAAGGGGCGACAAATGCAGCCAAAACTACAATACCCGCATCTATAAATAATTTAGATATTTCACCGATTCTACGAATATTTTCGGAACGATCATCGGGACTAAAAGAAAGGTCACTGTTAATACCTTTTCTCATATTATCTCCATCTAAAACATATGTTTTTATTTTATTTGCATGCAATTTTTCTTCCAGTATATTGGCAATGGTAGATTTTCCGGACCCTGAGAGTCCCGTGAGAAAAATAAGAAAAGAATTATGTCCATTTCCGGCTCTTCTTTCAACAGCACTAAGTTTGTAATTGTGGGAAATTATATTTTTTTCCATTTTTTCTTTTTATGACGATTGTCCAATCCAAAATTGATCTTATACCATGCCCTTTCATGTACATAATACAAAATCATCTTAGTAACAACTTCTACACCTCCAATTTTTAAACCTGTCGTTGGACTTCCTGTAATAAACCATGAAAGTAAAATAGTATCTAAAGTACCAATAATTCGCCAAGTAATTGTCTTAATTAAATGCCGTTTTTTACTGTCGTCAATATTCATTTTTAACCAAGCACGTTCATGTAAATAGTACAAAACCATTTTGGTTAAAACTTCAGACAAGCCTATTTTAAGTCCAGTAAATGGATTTCCGGTAATAAGCCAAGACAGTAAAATAGTGTCTAAAGTTCCTACTAACCTCCATGTTACTGTTTTTGCAATATGTCTTTTATGAGATATTTTACCCATTTTTATCGTACTTCGAAATATGGATTTAATAAGTTCTTTTTATTATAAGAAAGATTCTCACCCGTTTCTTTAGAAATAACATTGAACCCCGCTGCCATACATATTGCTTGTCCAGCAGCTGTATCCCATTCCATAGTTGGTGCAAATCTAGGGTATATATCTGCTTTACCCTCAGCAACCAAGCAAAATTTTAAAGAACTACCCTTAGAAACAATTTCAATTGTCTCAAAATCTTCCTTCTTTTTTTCTATGAAATCTAGAGTATCTTGATTCATATGTGATCGGCTACCAACAATACGAAGCTTATTTTTAACTTTTTGGTTTGGATTGATTCTGTCACTTGCATTAAACAAATTTCCATTAATATTATGAAGTGGATCTAGTTGAGTTTTATAAGCTTTTTTATTTGTTACAGATGCATAATAAAGTTCTCGTGTAACGGGTACATAAATAACGCCTATTTCTGGAATTCCATTTATTACAAGAGCTATATTTACAGTAAACTCACCATTTTTCTTAATAAACTCCTTTGTTCCATCTAAAGGGTCAACAATCCAACAATATTCCCAATTTTTTCTTATGGTAAAATCTTCATTTTTGTTTTCTTCACTGATAATAGGATAGATTGTTTTTTCTAGAAAGGAGTTGATGATAGAATTAGCGGTCAAATCTGCTTCTGTAAGTGGAGATTTATCCTCCTTAAGTTCTTTGTTAAAATCAGGCCGATTATATACATCCAAGATAGCTATTCCGGCATCTATTGACGCTTCTATTGCAATGCGTAAATTTTCGGATAAATCGAACATGTAGAGGGCTAATATATTAATTTGGTAGGAGTATTATACATTGTAGTAGTTCTTGTACCAATCTACAAATTCTTTTACTCCATTTTTTATTTTAGTATCTGGGTGATAATTATAATCACGAATAAGACTTTCAACATCTGCCCATGTGCGCTTAACATCTCCGGGTTGCATTGGTAACATTTCTTTTTCTGCATTTTTACCAACTTGTTCTTCTATGGCCTCAATAAAGTCATTTAACTTAACACAATTATTGTTACCTATGTTATAAACCTTGTAAAGGTCTCTATCATTAGTTGATTTAGTTAAGATTCTAACTACACCTTCTACGATATCATCAACATATGTAAAATCACGTTCCATTTTACCATGATTAAATACTTTTATAGGTCGATTATTTAAAATTGCATCGGTGAATAGAAAAAGCGCCATGTCGGGTCGACCCCATGGGCCATAAACGGTAAAAAAGCGTAAACCAGTTGTTGCCATACCGAACAAATGACTATAGGTATGTGCCATTAGTTCGTTGCTTTTTTTACTAGCGGCATATATACTTATTGGGTTATCAACACTATCCTCAGTAGAGAAAGGTATTTTTTCATTTAATCCATAAACGCTCGAACTACTAGCGTAGACTAAATGTTCAACTTTGTTATGCCTACAGCATTCTAGTAAATTTAGAAATCCTACTATATTGCTGTCAATATAACTTTCAGGATTCTCTAGACTATATCGAACTCCAGCCTGAGCTGCTAAGTTGCATACAGCAACTATATTGGTGTTTTTAAAAATATTAGGTAATTCCTCTCTATCTTCAAGTTTAAGGCGGACAAAAGTGAATTTATTACCATGAATATCACTAATAGATTTTTTATTCCATTTTTCTGCTGATTCACGGTCAATGCCAAGCTCATTTAATCTAGCATATTTTAAGTTGACATCATAATAATCATTTATATTATCTAAACCAATGACTTCTATGTTTCTTCTTAAAAGTGCTTCGCATAAATGATAGCCTATAAAACCAGCTGCGCCAGTTACTAATATTTTCATGATTGACCTATTTTGTAGTATTGAAATCCTTTTGACTCCATAGTATCTTTATCTAAGATTCTACGGCCATCAAAAAGGAAAGCAGGTTTTAGCATTTTGGTGAAAATTGTGTCCCAATTATACGACTTAAACTCATCCCATTCCGTTAATATACCAATTGCATGTGCATCTTCGGCAGCCTCCATTGGCTCAGTAACAACTGTGAGTAATTTTCTATTCTCTTCTGGAGATCTTGTACCTAAGTAGTCCAAGTCAGCATAAATTTGTTCTTTAGATACTTTTGGGTCATAAACAACAATTTGGGCTTGTTCATCTAATAATGCATCGGCAACATATATTGCGGCTGATTCTCGCGTGTCATTAGTATCTTTTTTAAATGCCCATCCATAAAATGCGATTTTCTTGCCTGAAACTGTATTGTAAAGCGTAGAAATAATATGTTCTGCAAATCGTCTCTTTTGGTAATCATTCATAATAATTACTTGTTCCCAATAATCAGCAACTTCTTGCAATCCGTAACTTCTAGCAATATAAACAAGATTTAATATGTCTTTTTGAAAACAAGATCCACCAAAACCAACTGATGCATTTAAGAATTTCGGACCAATTCGACTGTCAGTGCCAATGGCACGAGAAACTTCAGCGACATTAGCATCTGTTTTCTCACACAATGCGGAAATTGCATTAATTGATGAAACACGTTGAGCTAAAAATGCATTTGCAACCAATTTTGAAAGTTCTGACGACCAAACATTTGTCTGTAAAATTCTTTCTTTAGGTAGCCAATGTTCATAAACTGAACTTAAAATGTTTTTAGCATCTTTTCCTGATTCAGTATCATCACCTCCAATAAGAATCCGATCTGCATTTAAAAGATCCTCAATTGCAGTCCCTTCTGCTAAAAATTCGGGATTTGACAAAATTTCAAATCTGACATCATTGCCAGTATTGTCAAGTATGCTTTTAATTGCGCTTGCCGTACGTACTGGTAAAGTGGATTTTTCAACTATAATTTTATCATCTTTCGCAACCTTAGCTATATTTCTAGCACAAAGTTCTACAAATTTTAAATCTGCGGCTTGCCCTTTTCCTTTTCCATATGTCTTAGTAGGAGTATTTACTGAGATGAAAATCATTTCAGCTTCGTCAATAGCTTTGTCCACTTGGGTAGAAAAGAAAAGGTTTTTGCCACGGCTTTTTGAAACAATTTCTTTAAGGCCTGGTTCATATACCGGTAAATTGTCTAAATTGTCAGAATTCCAATCATCTATTCGCTTTTGATTAATATCTACGACAGTGACTTTAATATCCGGGCATTGACTTGCAATAACTGACATTGTAGGACCGCCTACATAACCAGCACCGATACAACATATTTTTGTAACTTTTTTCATTCAGATTTTATTTAAAAGGGATGCAAAGATTGTAAATAATTTTAGAAAAATTCTTCTAATCTGACAAACGAGTATATTTTAACGGTATTGTGATAAATCTTAATAATTATAATTATTCTATAGTCATTTCATGTATTTTAACGAAAAAACCAATATTATTTACGAACTAATTTAATCTAGGTTAAATTGCTATAATTAAAGATATCCAGCGCATCTATGTAGTAGTTAACAATAAATTATAACTTTTAATCGAATTAAGGACATGAGGTAACTAAGGATTGTGAGTAATTCATAATTTTGCTTGATATAAAAGTTTTAGTGTACGTTTTTTAATTATGAACCGTTTGTAGTTTTAAATCGTATTTAATATAGTTTGTACGATAATTATAAAAAACTTAGGTAAATTTATTCTTTATATAATACTATGAGTATAATTACATCAAGTAAAATATGGCTTTCTTCACCTCATATGGGTGACAAAGAACAAATTTATGTAAAAGAAGCATTTGACACGAATTGGGTAGCCCCACTTGGGCCCAATGTCAATTTGTTTGAAAAGTCTATTGAAAATTATATTAATAGTGGAGTTAATGTTGCTGCTCTGAGTACGGGCACGGCAGCTATACATTTAGCCCTAGAGCTTCTTGGAGTTACCGATGGAGATGAAGTGATTTGTCAAAGTTTTACATTTTCAGCATCAGCAAACCCTATATTGTATCTTGGAGCAAACCCAGTATTTGTGGATAGTGAAAAAGATACTTGGAATATTTCTCCTACACTTTTAGAAGAGGCAATTTTAGATAGAATTGCGAATGGTAAAAAGCCCAAGGCAATTGTAGCTGTTCATTTATACGGTATGCCATATAATGTTTCAGAATTAAAGCGTATTTCAGATAAATATGAGGTGCCTGTAGTTGAAGATAGTGCGGAAGCCTTAGGCAGTTCAGTAAATGATATTAAATGTGGTAGTTTTGGAGATATTGGTATTTTATCATTTAACGGAAATAAAATAATAACAACATCTGGTGGTGGTGCCTTAGTAGCTAAAAACAAAAAATATAAAGAAAAAGCTATTTTTCTTGCAACACAAGCAAGAGACGACGCTCCACATTACCAGCATTCCAATATTGGATACAATTACAGGATGAGTAATGTTTTGGCGGGAATAGGACGTGGTCAAATGGAAGTTTTAGATGAGCGAGTAGCTGCACGTAGAAGTAATTTTGAGTATTATAAGACCAAACTGAATCATTTAGATGAAATTGAATTTTTAGATGAGCCAGAGGGTTATTTTTCCAATAGATGGTTAACTTGCATATTAACGTCTTCATTTGAGATTCGAGAAAAAATTCGTTTGGCTCTTTTAGAAGAGGACATAGAATCGCGCCCACTATGGAAGCCAATGCATTTACAACCAATTTTTGAAAAGTATCCTAGTTATTCTGACGGAACATCTTCAGATTTATTTGAAAGAGGATTATGTTTACCGAGTGGTTCAAATCTTACCGAGAATGATTTAGGCAGAATTACCGACTTAATTATAAAGAATTTTAAATCATGATTCAAAATTATTTATCTAATAACGTGAATCGTTATGCATCAAAATGGTTAGTCCTATTAATTGATGTAATCACGGTAAGTTTTTCTTTCTTTTTAGCGTATTGCATTCGATTCGATTTGTCATTAGATTTTGATGTTAATCAACTATATACACAGTTGCCGTTTGTTGCATTGGTGTCATTAGTGTCATTTTTGATAGTTGGGTCTTATAAGGGAGTTGTTAGACATACTGGAGTTCGAGATGTATATAATCTTTTTAATGCGATTTGTACCTGTAGCATATTAATGATTGTAATGATTCTCATTAACACTAAATTAGATTTTATTGAAAACTTTACAATTCCTAGAAGTATAATTATATTTCATAGTCTTTTAAGTTTTATTGGGTTAACCGCTTCTAGGTATGTTTTTAAATCGCTTTATAATAATTATCTAGCGAAGGACATGAAGGTTAATAAAAATGTATTAATCTATGGTGCTGGAGAATCTGGTATTTTAACACATAATGCACTTACAAATCATTCCAAAAGTAGAGCTAGAGTAGTCGGTTATATTGATAATGATAATCAAAAAGTCGGTAAACAGATTAATGGTGTCAATGTTTTTGATAAAAAAGTTTTGACTGAAGATTTCTTAACTAAAAAGGATATATCAGAGGTTATTTTTTCTATCCAGAATATTGATCCTAAAAAACTAAGAAAATTAGTTGAGAGTTTGGTCGAATATCCTGTACAGGTGAAAATTGTTCCTCCGGTTGAAGATTGGATAAATGGAGAGTTACGTGCTTCTCAAATAAAGCAAGTACAAATAGAGGATTTATTGGATAGGGCACCTATTAGTATTAAAAATCAAAAGATTGACAATCAATTGAACGGAAAAGTGATTCTTGTAACAGGAGGAGCTGGTTCAATTGGTAGTGAAATTGTTCGTCAAATATGTGATTATAATTACAAATCATTAATTATTATAGATCAGGCAGAATCCGCTTTGTATGACCTACAACAAGATTTAAAGCAAAATGGGTTTCATAATTTTATACCAATAGTAGGAGATATACGAGATAAAAATAGAATGAATGCTATTTTCCAAGAGTATAAGCCAAATATGGTTTTTCATGCGGCAGCATATAAACATGTTCCCTTAATGGAATATAATTCCTATGAAGCCATTAAAATTAATGTAGCCGGAACAAAAACTGTTGCAGATTTATCTCTAAATCATAAAGTTGAAAAATTTGTTTTTGTTTCTACAGATAAAGCAGTAAACCCAACCAATGTAATGGGAGCCTGTAAAAGAATTGCTGAAATGTATATTAGTTGTATGGAGCAGGAAAAGAAAACCAAATTTATTACAACAAGGTTTGGTAATGTTTTAGGTTCTAATGGTTCTGTTATTCCTTTATTTAGAAAACAAATAGAAAAAGGTGGTCCTTTGACTCTGACACATAAAGATGTTACTCGTTATTTTATGACCATTCCAGAAGCCTCTCAATTAGTGTTAGAAGCGGGGTCTATGGGTGAAGGTGGTGAGATTTTTATATTTGATATGGGCGAATCTGTTAAAATATTTGATTTGGCTAAAAATATGATAAAACTATCAGGTTTAAATTATCCTGAGGATATTGATATTAAAATTACAGGTTTGAGACCAGGTGAAAAGTTATATGAAGAGCTATTAGCAAATGGAGAAAATACTTTACCAACTTATCACAAGAAAATCAAAATAAGCAAAGTGCGAGATTTGGATTATGCTGAAGTTCGGTCAAAAATAGATGAGTTGTGCATTACTAATATGTTCTTTAGTGGTAATACGGTAAGATTGATGAAAAATATTGTGCCAGAATATGTTTCGAATAATTCTGAATTATGTGATTTAGATGATGAGAAGAAAAAGTCAGATTCTGATAAACCAACATTAAAGGTAGTACAATCTTAATTTTTTCACTAATCTTGTATTTGAAAACCCTAATAAAATCATAATGTTTGAAAAATTGAATTCACAAGGCTTTAAATTTTTAACTTTTAGTTTAATAGCGTTAATTTTAGGTTCTTGCGCCTCTAAAAAAGATATTGTTTACTTTCAAAATGCAGGTGATTATGAGACAATCGTAAGTGATAATTCACATACTAACAAATTTAAAGTCGATGATGTTTTAAGTATATATGTTTCAACATTTGATCCGCAAGCAAGTATACCGTTTAATCTTTTTAAAGGTGTAGCTTCGGAAGAGGGTGGTATGCGAGCAACTGAGCAAGTAGATTATATAATTGATAAAAATGGTGAAATTGATTTCCCGGTACTAGGAGCTATTAAATTAGTTGGTCTTTCACCTGAAGAAGCCAAAAATCATTTAAAGGAGAAGTTGAGCCCATATCTTAAAGATGCAATTATTAATATCAGATTAAAGAATTTTACTGTAACAGTTTTAGGAGAAGTTAACAGACCAGGGACATATGCAGTTGGTGGTGAGCAAATTACTGTTTTGGAGGCAATAGGATTAGCAAATGATTTAACCATTAAGGGGTTAAGAGAAAATGTTATGGTGATAAGGGATTTTAACGGTACAAAGGTTTATACGCGTATTGATTTAACACGCAAGGAATCGTTGAATTCCCCAGTTTATTATCTAACACAGAACGACGTTGTTTATGTTGAACCCAATGATTCTGCGGTGAATGCATCGGCATTTGATAGTAGAGTTTCTGTTTGGGTATCAGTAGCGTCATTACTAATTACATCTACAGTATTGATAATAACACGGACGAATTAAATATAATTCTTCTTTGATAATAAATAATTTAAAGTACTTTAATGGCCATTGATTCAGAAAAATTTTCTAACGATAATGTTGATTTAAAGGAGATTTTAAACTCCTATTTAAAACATTGGAAATGGTTTGTCTTATCAGCTATTGTCACCTTAATTATGGCTTCGCTTTATATAAGATATGCTACTCCAGAATATTCAGCAAAAGCTAAAATTCAGATTATTGAGGATAAAAATTCTTCATCCGAATTATCTGCATTTCAAGATTTGGATCTTTTAGGTGGAGGTAAAAATAAAGTTGAGGATGAAATTGAAATTTTAAATTCAAGATCGAACTTTATTGAGGTTGTCCAGTCTTTAAATCTGAACTTAAAAATGCATTCATTGGGGAATGTAAAAGACTCTGAGATATATAAAGACCGACCTTTCAATGTAAATTTTATTGAAAATGATTCTATAATTGATAACTCTGAATTTGTCTTTTTTATAGAGTTATCATCTGATACAGATTTTGGATATAGTTTGGAACGAGATAGTCCTGTAAAAATGTTTTCGTTTGGTAAAACTATTCCGTCCGAGATTGGGGGCATAGTTATAACACCAAACATTCCATATTTTAAAAAATTTAAAGGTAGCAAAATAAAAGTTTCATTAAGTCCAATATATAGTGTTGCGGAAGGATACCAAAAAAAGATAGTAGTTGCTGTTGCTGATGAAATGTCTAATATTATTAATATTAACTTAAACAATCCAGTAAAACAGAAAGCAATAGATGTTATTAATAATTTAATTTATAATTATAATAGAAATGCTATTGAAGACAAACAAGCAGTTGCTAATAAAACAGAACAGTTTATTAATGATCGAATTACAAATATTTCATCGAGTTTAACAGCAGTTGATAAGGATGCTGAAGAGTTGTTGACTGAAAAGGGAATTACAGGAAGTGGTTTAGAAGTTGGTGCAGCTGTACAAGTAAGTACAGCGAGTAGACAACAACTAGATGATGCACGTAATCAATTACAGATGGTTTCTAGTCTTAAAAATTATGTAGCTGGTGAAGAAGGTTATGAGGCTATGCCTGCTTTTGATGTGGGAAGTGGTGCAATTTCTGGGACACAAGCGAAATATAATGAATTGGTTGCTGAAAGAAAGCGATTATTAAAAAGTGCAGACGAAAAAAACCCAATCATTGTTAACTTAAATGAACAACTAGATCAATTAAAGTCAACAATGCAATCTAGTTTAGCTTCTATGGAACGAAATGTGGGAATGACAGTGGGTACTCTTCAAAATCAGGTTGGTAGAATACAAAGTACGATATATTCAGCTCCTAAAAATCAGCGTGAATTAACTAATATAACTAGACAACAGCAAACAACGGCTAATTTATATCTGTATTTATTACAAAAAAGAGAAGAGTCTCAAATTGCTGCAGCATCCAGTCCGGAGAAATCAAAAATAATTGATCATGCTCATTTAACAAGTGGCTTACCAGTATCACCTAAGATTCCTGTTATTTATTTGGCCTCTCTTATTTTAGGGCTTTTAATTCCATTTTCGGTTATATATGCCAACGGATTGCTCGATAATAAGATTCATAGTAAAACAGGTTTGGAGAAATTAGCAGCCAATATACCTGTACTTGCTGAATTACCACGTTTATCTAAGAAAGATGAAATTTTAGTAAAAAAAGAGGATAGGTCTGTTTTAGGGGAATCTTTGAGAATTTTAAGAACCAATTTAGATTATATAATTAATTCAAAGAAGGTTGGAAAAAACAATCTTATTTTTGTTACATCAAGTGTGCCGGGAGAAGGTAAAACCTTTTTATCTTCCAATCTTTCAATGATATTTGCCAATACTAATAAGAAAGTTTTATTAATCGGTGCCGACATTCGAAATCCAAAATTATATACTTTTTTTACAAGTAAAGATGTTGATAAGTTGGGAATGAAGCCAACACGTAATAAAGATGCAGGTTTAACTGAATTTCTATACGATGAGTCGTTAACTTCCAGAGATATAATAAATCCGATGTTAGTCCATAATAACACTATTGATGTAATATATTCTGGTAAAATACCACCAAATCCATCTGAGTTATTGATGAGTGACAGATTAAAAGAATTATTTGAAGAAGTGTCAGAAAAGTACGATTATGTGATAGTTGATACCGCACCTTTAATGGTGGTGACTGATACACTACTTATCAGTAAGTATGCAAATCACATTATTTATGTTACAAGGGCTGGGGTTACAGAAAACAGAGTGATTGAATTTCCGTTGAAATTGCAATCTGAAGGTAAATTACCTGGTTTGGCCTTCGTGGTAAATGATGTAAAAGATTCGAATTTAGGCTATGGTGGAAAATATGGTTATGGTTATGGCAAAACCACCAAAAAATGGTGGAAATTCTAATAGAATAGTATTCTTCAAGCATAACAAATCCTAAACAAATAGTTTAGGATTTTTATTTAAATATAGATTATATCCAAAAGTTAGATAAAGTATGGTCGTATAGAAATAATCAGTATCAGAAGTCGCTTAATAATTAAACATAAATTACTAAGGTAAATATGATTAATTACTAATTTTACAGGTGTTTGTACTTAGACGGCAAATGCCTGATTTTAAACGAAAATCAGGTAGGGTTTTTCGCTATTCAGTTGTTATTAAGTTATCTTTGTAAGTCGTTGGTATTACATGTTTTGCTTGCAATGTTATCGAACACAGCTAACATTAATTTGATTATGGAAAAATTTTACTCTTGCTATATGCGTACTTTTAATTTCATTTCACTAAGAAAAAATCAGCAATTTAATTTAATTAAAACAATTCTACTTGTTTTAATATTTGCTAGTTCAGGGGTTTTAAAAGCCCAATTGCCGACGGATTTTCAGAAAATAGATTTAGTAACTAATTTGGTAAATGCTACTTCTTTTAAATTTGCACCTGATGGTCGAATTTTCATCGCTGATAGATTTGGTGAATTAATAATTTATAATCCGACGACTCAAACTACAAGTTCTGCTGGTACGATTCCAGTTTTTCATGACTACGAAGAGGGGTTTCTTGCTTTTGCGTTCGATCCTAATTATGCAAACAATGAGGTGATTTATGTTTTATATTCTCGTTTAGGAGAATCTAAAAACCGTTTATCTCAGTTTACAATGAACGGTAATACATTGGATTTAAATTCTGAAATAAAACTATTAGACTATGATACCCAAAGAGTTGATTTACAAACCTTCCATGCAGGGGCTGATATGGACTGGGATTCTCAAGGAAATCTTTACATAGCGATAGGCGATAATACGAATCATAGCAATTATGGAGCCATGGATGAATCCGATTCAGCTAATAGTGCTGAAAAAAGTTCTTCAAACACTAATGATTATAGAGGTAAAATATTAAGAATTAAACCACTGGCTAACGGCACCTATACAATACCATCTGGCAACTTATTTCCGGTTGGTACGGCAAATACGTTGCCAGAAATATATGTTATGGGGGCAAGAAACCCATATAGAATATTTGTAGATAAGGATAATACAGATTGGCTTTTATGGGGTGAAGTTGGACCAGATGCGCAGGCAGCTAGTTCTTTAGGACCATTTGGATATGATGAAATTAATTTAACAAAATCAGCAGGGAACTACGGCTGGCCATATTTTACAGGGAATAATGAAGCACATGACGTAACTTATAGAATTCCAGGACCAGAATCAAGTACTCCTTTTTATAATGTCGCATCAGCTCCTGAAAATATTTCTTCATTAAATACAGGTCTAACTACTTTGCCAGCTGCGCAACCTGCATTAATAACTTCAACTGAAAATTATAAGTGTTATATGTCTGGCCCAAGATATTATTATACTGCCGGACTACCTGATTTACAAAGACTTCCTGTAGAATATGATGGCATTTATCTATATTATGATTTTAATAGAAGTACTGTAAATGCTGTAGATTTTGATAATCAAGGTAATATTGTTAGCAATACACCTTTCGCTTCAAATGTTTTTCGTGAAACTAGTGAGGATGGATTTTTGGATATGAAAATTGGTCCAGATGATCATTTATATGTCTTAATATATGGAAAAGGATGTTGTGATACATTTGGTAATGGGTCGGGAAAATTAATGCGCTATGATTATACAGGCATTTCAACAAATAGATTGCCGGATGTAGTGGTTAATGTAGATACCAATAACGGGTCTTTACCACTTACTGTAAACTTTTCTAGTGCGGGAACTTCTGATCCTGATGGTGATTCACCTTTGAGTTATGAATGGGATTTCCAAAGTGATGGAACTCCAGATTCAATTGCTGAAAACCCAAGTTTTACTTATACAACTGCCGGTACCTTTAATGCACAATTGAAGGTTGATGATGGTAATGGTGGTATTGGAGTAGCTAATGTTACAATTTATGCTGGAAATAATATAGCGGACATAACTTATAATTCACCAATAGATGGTGGTCTTTTTGAGTGGGGTGATGATGTTACTATAGAAGTGACAGCTACGGACGTTGAAGATGGAGTAATTGATTGTAGTGATATAGTTTTAACACCTAGTCTTGGTCATGGTACACACAACCATGATTTGGCAACTAGAAATGGTTGTACTCAAACTTTTACCATTGAAGATGATGATAGTCATGATCCAGAGGGTGGCATGCACATTTGGTCAATTCTTCTTTCAAGCTATGAGGATCAAGGTGGTTTAAGTTCTTTTAAAAGAATTGATTTACATCCAAAACGAAAAGAAGCTGAATTTTTTGATACGGAAAGTGGCACTGAAGTAGTTACTAATACCGATAACCTTGAAGGGGGAAATAGTTCGTTACGCGTAGATGATAATGCCTATTTTTCCTTTACAGGAAGAAATCTTCAAGGTATTGATGCCGTAAAGTATAAAGTGGCATCTACTGTAGCTGGCGGTACTATAGAGTTAAGATTAGGAAGTTCAACGGGAACGTTAGTTTCTACGACAAATGTTCCAAATACGGGAAGTTTAGATACGTGGGCCTCGGTGGAAACACCAATTACTAATCCAGGAGGAAAAAATGATTTATTTTTTGTTTTTAATGGAGCAAATGGAGCGCAAGATATTTTTGATATAAATTATGTTGAGTTTCTAGGTGCTGGTGTCTCTATCGATAATTCACCACCGTATGTATACACAGTGGAATCCATTGGTTCAACCCAAGTAGAAGTAAGTTTTTCAGAGTATATAACAGAGGCTACTGCTGAGCAAATATCGAATTATAGCATAGATAATGGAATCGCAGTTTCTGCTGCAGAACTACAATCAGATAATTCAACGGTAATTCTTACTGTATCTCAATTACAAGCTGATACAACTTATAATCTGACGGTAAGTAATGTTCAGAATCTAGCAGGTTTACCAATGGTTACTGAATCTGTTCAATTTGCAATCATCAATGCAGTACGTATCAATGTTGGTGGGGAGCAAATTACATATGGAACTGATGCTTATAGTGCTGACCAGTATTTTATGAGTGGTAGTCTTTACGATACCACTTCACCAATTGCAGGTACAACAAGTGATGAAATTTATCAAACAGAACGGTTTGGTAATTTTTCTTATGAAATTCCAATACCAGTAGCAGGAGAATATGATATTCGACTACATTTTGCAGAACTTTATTTTGGAGCTGGTAGTCAAGGTGGCGGAGAAGGTTCGAGAGTGTTTAATGTAACTATTGAGGGAAATCCTGTTCTAACCAATTTTGACATATCCTCAGAAGTTTCGGCACTTACGGCACTACAAAAAGAATTTGACGATATAAATATTACTGATGGCTTTGCATCTATTCAATTCTCATCGGTTACGCAGAGTCCAAAACTTTCTGCCATAGAAATTTTAGCGCCAGATGCATTTGCAGTTGCTCCGGATATAATGATTACTTCACCTGGAAATAATTGGGATGTTAATCAACCTTTTGATGTTGCCTTTTTAGTAGAAAATTGGACTATTCAAGTTGGCGACACACACATGCATTACTTTGTTGATGGAGATATGATTAGTATGCACTACAGTCATGAACCTATTACATTTGATGATTTAAGTTTAGGTAGCCATACAATTAGATTAGAATTGTATAATGCGGATCATTCCCCAACTGGAATTTTTGATGAAGTTACTGTTAATGTTACAGACCAATTGTCTTGTAATGAAACCGAATTTCCAAGTTCATGGGAAGTTCATGAATTGGATGAAAATCCCTATACAGCTGTATATACTTTCGCTGCAAATGATTTAGATGGTGATGGTTTAAAGGATATTGTCACTGGTGGTTGGTGGTATAAGAATCCAGGTTCAGCTTCTGGTAATTGGCAAAAATCAGATATTGGAGGAAATTTTGGAAACGTAGCACATGTATACGATTTTGACGGTGATGGTTTTATGGATTTACTGGGTACTACTGTAGGTGTTTCTCCAGATAATGAATATGAAAGTATTCAATTAGTTTGGGCAAAAAATGATGGTACTGGTAATTTCACTATTTATAATAATATACCTGCAGGAGATTCAACCTATTACGAGCCATTTTTGGCTGGAATTGCAGGTGGAGATTTTGGTACAGGAACTTCTTATCAAATGGCTATAAATTGGAATGGTGCAGAATCAACAGGTTCACCTGTTCAATTGTTGACTCCATCCACTGATCCAACAACTGGAAATTGGACTTTAGTCGATATTAGCAATGATTCTTCAGGCGAAGATATACAACCAGGAGATATAGATGGTGATGGTGATTTAGATTTATTTCAAGGTATAAATTGGTTGGAAAACGATGGTTCAGGTAATTTTACGACTCATGCTACAGGCATTACTTACGATACTACTGTAGATAGAGGTCAATTAGCAGATTTCGACCGAGATGGCGACTTGGATGCAATTGTTGGACAGCTTGGAGTGGGTGGTAGTGGAACAAATAAATATGAATTTGCATGGTTTGCTGCTCCTGCAGATCCAACACAACCTTGGGTAAGAAATGTTTTAGCTACAGACATTCAAGGTAGTTTAAGTGTATTTGCAATTGATTTTGATTTTGATGGAGATAAGGATGTTGTAGTAGGTGAGTGGCTTGGTAATAGAAGACTAATTGCTTTTGAAAATGATTTGTGTAATACTGGAACTTGGGTAACTCAGGTTATTGATGATGGAGCACTTGATTTAGAACATCATGATGGTGCTCGAGTCGTAGATATTGATAATGATGGAGATTTAGATGTAATTTCGAATGGATGGCTGAATCATCTCATTCCTAGAATTTATGAAAATACAACACCACTTCCAATAGATGGAGATCCAATAGTTGAAGCTGGAGGCAATCAAACTGTGCTTCCTTCCTCTACAAGTATAACTTTGACTGGAACGGCCTCGGATCCTGATGGTGGAACAATTGCCACAACTCAATGGACTCAAGTAAGTGGTCCTAATACGGCAACTCTGTCAGGTGATACAACTTTAGAATTAATTGTTACTGATTTTGTACTTGGTGAATATGTCTTTAGACTTACAGCAACAGATGATGAAGGTGATACTGGATTTGATGAGGTTACTATTAGTGTATCTAATGACTCTCCATCGATACGTATTAATTCAGGAGGACCTGCTTTTACATTTAACGATTTAGATTGGTCAGAAGACCAATACAATTTGGGTGGTGGAGATGACAGTAACCCCATTGCAATAGCTAATACTACTAATGATGAACTATATCAGACTGAAAGATATCATACTTCAGGGACATTAGTTTACGAAATACCGGTTACCGCCGGCAACTATGATGTAAACCTTCACTTTGCTGAAATTTATTATGGAGTTGCGGGAGCAGGATCAAGTGGTGGAGTTGGATCTCGTGTATTTAATATAGATGTTGAGGGTCAGGAACAAATAGCTAATTACGATATTATAGAACAAGCTGGTGGTAGTGCTACAGCTGTAATAGAAAGCTTATCGGGAATTGTTGTAAACGACGGTTCTTTAACAATAACGTTAACATCGGTAGTTGAGAATCCAAAGATATCTGGAATTGAAGTTCTAATTGAAGGTGCTAATTCAGATTTACCTGTTGCCGATGCCGGGGAAGACAAGACTATTACCATTCCGAGTGATAGTGTAGAATTGGATGGCTCGGGAACAGATCCTGATGGTGGCACAATATCCGAATATCTTTGGACACAAGTAAGTGGCCCAAATACTGCCACATTAGATGGAGTTAATACCGATGATTTAAGTGCCAGCGGCTTAGCTGAAGGTGAATATGTTTTTAGATTAACAGTTACTGATGATGATGGTCAAACTGGAACTGATGAAGTTTCTGTATTTGTTTTAGGTGAACCTGAAACATTCAGAATTAATTCAGGTGGTCCAGAATTAGATTTCGACGGAGTGATTTGGGATGCTGACCAACATTTTGTTGGTGGGAACGAATTTACAAACGCCATTGAAATTGCAAATACTGAAAATGATGCCTTATATCAAACCGAGCGTTTCCGCTCAGGTAACCAACCTTTGATTTATGAAATACCTGTTACTAATGGTAATCATAATGTTAATCTTCATTTTGCTGAAATATACTATGGAGTTTCTTCTGGAGGAGCTGCAGGTGGTGCAGGTTCTAGAGTTTTTAATATTGATGTTGAGGGGCAGGAACAAATAGACAATTATGACATTGTAGTGGCTGCTGGAGGCAGTGCCACAGCAGTTGTTGAGAATTTTACTGCTATAAATGTAACAGATGGCAATTTGACCATTACGCTTACAGCTGTGACTGATTCACCTAAAATATCTGGAATTGAAGTATTGGAGACGAGACCGCCAAGTGTTAATGCTGGTGAAGATATAAGTATTGAGCTTCCAATTAATAATGCAACTTTAACTGGTACAGCTATTGATCCAGATGGAGGAGAGGTAACATATCTTTGGACACAAGAAGATGGACCAAGTTCTGCATCTATTGTTGGTGAAACTACTTTGGAATTAGCAATATCAGAATTAATAGAAGGAGATTACATTTTTAGATTAACAGTTATTGATGATGAAAATGAAACTTCATTTGATGAAATTACAGTTAGTGTATATCCTGAAGGAGGAATACCTGATTCTGATGAAATGAAAGTTATTTTAACTGAAAACCCTGCTAAAGACGGATTGGCTAAAATAAGTGTACTGAATGCACCTGAAGATATGGAGGTTCTCAATATATATTTACACGATGTAGGAGGGAGATATATTGAGGGTTATATTGCGGATGATGTTCTTTCGACTGATGGAACTTACAATATTCCTATTGAAACATTAAGAGATGGGCTATATTTTATTGGCGTAGGTATGAATCAAGGTAAACCGCGATTAATAAAATTACTGGTAGACAATTAATCAAATAAAGTATTAATACTTTAAAAAGCTCTGAATCTTTTCAGAGCTTTTTGCTTTATTATATAATAGTATTACAACGAAATTCATTGTAATTAATCGTAAATTCCAAGGTAAATTGTTTTCTGCACAGAAAACCTCTTATTTTTATAGTAACTCCCCTCATTACGTTTATTGACATCACTAAAGGAACTCCTTGTTTTTGGAGCACATACTTTAGTAATTATTCTATTTGAGTAATTCACGATATCATTAAACTGAAAATACTAAGTCTTAATGATTATTATCCATGGGAGAAAATTACAAATCTATCTTAAAGTTTCTTTATCTAGTGGTATTACTTTTATGTAGTATTCCAGTTAGCGCTCAATTACCAACCTCATTTCAGCAAGTAGAATTGTTAACTGGTTTGTCCAATACAACAACAATGCGTTTTGCTCCTGATGGGCGAATATTTATATTAGACAGATATGGTGAAGTACTAATTTACAAACCAAATTCGCAACTATCTGTATCTGCTGGAACAATTCCGGTTTTTCATGAATTTGAAGATGGACTTTTAGGAATTGCCTTTGATCCAAATTTCAATTCAAATAGTTATATCTATTTACATTACTCTGTAATGTCAGTATCAAAAAATAGAGTTTCAAGATTTACTATGAATGGAGATCAAATTGATATCAATTCAGAAATTACCCTTTTGGAATGGGATACGCAACGAACAATCAGTTTTCATTCCGGGGGGGACATGCAATTTGATTCTCAAGGAAATCTTTACATTGCCACTGGTGATAATACTGACCATGGCAATTACGCAGCCCTTCATGAATCTGATTTAACTAAAAGTGCTGAAAAAAGTTCTTCTAACACCAATGATTTAAGAGGAAAAATTTTAAGGATTAAACCATTGGCCAATGGCAGCTATACTATTCCAAATGGTAATCTTTTTCCTGTAGGTACAGCAAATACTAGACCTGAAATTTATGTGATGGGTGTTAGAAATGCATATCGAATATTTGTTGACAATAGTAATACTGACTGGTTGTTTTGGGGAGAAGTAGGACCTGATGCAAATGTTCAATCTTCTCTAGGTCCAGAAGGTTTGGATGAAATGAATTTGGTTAAATCCGCAGGAAATTTTGGTTGGCCTTATTTTTCTGGTGCTGATAACGATCCATATTTGATGTCTTATGCAAATCCAACTTATTATAATAATCCAGCAGCTCCACAAAATAATTCAACTTGGAATACAGGTCTTGTCAATTTGCCTCCTGCGCAACCCGCATGGATAGAGTTTTTTCATAAAAGTTATTTTGCAGGAACGCGATATTACCATGATGGCACACTTTCAGACCAACAAAGACTACCTGTAGAATTTAATGAAGCATTTTTTTACTATGATTTTAATACGAGTAAGATTTGGGTTATAAAAATGGATGTTAATGGGGCCATCATAAGTAATGAACAGTTAGCACCAACAGTATTTCCAAGCTCATCTAACGGATTTATAGATATGGAAATTGGTCCTGATGGACATATGTATTTACTTGCTTATGGAACTGGTTGTTGTCCGTCGAATGTTGGTACAGGTAAACTTATACGTGTAGATTATACAGGTGTAGTTTCAAATACACCTCCAATAGTCACAATTGATAGTGATGTTACCAGTGGATCATTGCCATTAACGGTTAATTTTTCGAGTGTAGGAACTTATGACCAAGACGGAGATTCGTCTTTAATATATTCATGGGATTTTCAATCAGATGGTACGGTTGATACTACAAGTGAAAATCCAAGTTTCACTTTTACCTCGGCAGGAACATATATAACACAATTAAAAGTAAACGATGGAAATGGAGGAGTTGGTGTTCAAAATATCAGTATTCATGCCGGCAATAATTCAGCTACATTTAGTTTCAATTCTCCAGTGGATGGAGGGTTTATGAATTGGGATGATAATGTTATTTTAGATTTGAATGTAACTGATATTGAAGACGGAAGTACTTCCAATGGAATTGATTGCAATACTATAAATGTAATACCATCTTTAGGGCATTTAAATCATTTTCATGATGGGGCAACAATGAATACTTGTGTGGAGGTTTTGTCACTAGATCCCGGAGCGCATGATATAGATGGAGAAATGGATATATTTTATGTGTTGAATGCTAATTACACTGATCAAGGTGGATTAACTGCATTTGATCAAATAATATTACATCCTAAACGGAAGGAAGCTGAATTTTATACAATTAGTACAGGAGTTGATAAAATCGCTAATACAGACCTTGCTGGTGGTGGAAGTGAAGCTATACGTGTGGATAATGATGATTTTATATCTTTTGAAGGAAGAAACCTTCTAAATATAAATTCAGTTAAATATAGGGTCGCTTCAACTCTTCAAGGTGGAACTATTGAATTCAGAATTGATAGTCCAACAGGTCAACTTTTAGCAACAACCAATATTCCTGATACTGGAAGTAATAGTACCTGGCTAGATATAGTGTCAACCTTTACGGACCCTGGAGGCAAACACGATTTGTATTTTGTTTTTAAGAGTTCTTCGGGGCAACAAGATATTTTTGACCTTAATTATATTGAGTTTATAGGCACTGGTGTTTCAACTGATAATTCGCCACCAGAAGTAAACGAATTAACGTCTATCAATAGCACTTCAACCAGTATTAAATTCTCGGAATATGTAAGTGAATCAACAGCAGAGCAAACCGCAAATTACAGTATAAATAATAGTATATCAGTATCTTCAGCAGATTTGCTGCCAGACAATAGAACAGTTGTTTTAACGCATTCCATAATTAATACAGATGCAAGTTATGAAGTAAGTATTAGTAATGTAAAAAACTTGGCAGGGCTTTCAGTGGTACAAAATAGTTATCAGCTATCAGTATTTACTCCTATAAGAATTAATGTTGGTGGTGGTGAAGTAACAGCAAACAGTACAACTTACGCAGCAGATTCATATACTACTGGGGGCAGCTTATATAATAGGAGTATAGCTATTGGAAATACAAGTGATGACCTACTATATCAAACAGAACGATATGGTAATTTTACCTATGAAATTCCTATTCCAATTGCGGGTGAATATGATATTCGTTTGCATTTCGCAGAATTATATTTCGGAGTTGGTAATACAGCAGGTGGTGAAGGATCAAGAATATTTAATGTGAGCATAGAAGGTAATCCGGTTTTAATTGATTTCGATATTTCAACTGAGGTTGCTCCGGCAACAGCTTTAATTAAAGATTTTGATAATGTTTCGGTAACAGATGGTTTTGCTACAGTACAATTCTCATCAGTAGTTGAAAATCCGAAGGTCTCGGCAATTGAGATATTGTCTGTAGATGCATATAATGTAGCACCTACGATAGCTGTTAATTCACCTGTAAATGGAGCAGATGTCAATTTACCTTTTAATGTGTCTTTTACAACTCAAAATTGGGAAATTCAAGAAGGTAGTACCCACATGCATTATTATATTGATGGCGTTATGGTTGGCCCTCATTATAGCTATAACCCTATAATTTTTGATGATTTAAGTTTAGGTACACATTCCATACGCTTAGAACTATATGAAGCAGGGCATGTACCTACTGGTATTTACGATGAAGTTTCGGTAAATGTTACATCACAAAGTGTCTGTAATTCTGGAATATTTCCAGAAAATTGGCAAGTCCATGAAATTGATAACGAAGAACTTCCATATCGGCATGTATATATTATACCAAATGAGGATATTGATGGAGATGGTTTAAAAGATATTATTACGGGAGCTTGGTGGTATAAAAATCCTGGTTCTGCATCAGGCGATTGGGTTAAAAAAACAGTGGGAGCCCCATTGAATAATATTGCGTTTGCACATGATTTTGATGGAGATGGAGATATAGATTTGTTTGGAACTCAAGGTACCTATGAAGGTGTTGATATGGCTTGGGCAGAAAATGATGGTTCTGGAAGTTTTACAATTCACACGAACATCCCTTCAGAAAATGTACAAACGACATATTGGGAACCTCTTATATCCGGAATTGCTGGAGGTATTTTTCAGTCTAATGGACCATATCAGTTGGTGATTACATGGAATGGTGCTGAAAGTGATAATTCGCCAGTACAAGTATTAAGTGTGCCAACGGATCCCGTTAATATGCCTTGGACACTAACTGATCTTAGTCCAGATTCTCTTGGTGAAGATATTATTAAAGGAGATATTGATAGAGATGGAGATTTAGATTTGTTTCAGTCGAGTAATTGGTTACGAAATGAAGGGAATGGTACTTTTACAACTATTGAGACGGGAATTTCATATGTCTCAACACCAGATAGAGCTCAATTAGCTGATTTTGATGGTGATGGGGACTTAGATGCTGTTGTAGGTCAATTAGGTTTAGAATCAGACGATTCCGCTAAAACTGAATTTTCATGGTTTGAGGCTCCAGCTAATCCCACCCAAAACTGGACCAAACATATATTAGCCACAGATATTAATGGAAGTTTGAGTGTTTTTGCTTCTGATATCGATTTTGACGGCGATAAAGATATAATTGTTGGTGAATGGAGAGGGGGGCATCGATTAATAGTTTTCCAAAACGATTTATGTAACTCTGGAACGTGGATAAGAAAAACAATTGAAGAGAGTGGCAATGAATTTGATCATCATAATGGCGCACAAGTTATAGATATTGATAATGATGGAGATTTAGATATAGTTTCTATAGGGTGGAGCAATATTACTCCTCGAATTTTTGAGAACACTAGTATTATAATGAATAGTGGTCCAATTGTGGATCTAATGGAAGATCAGATCATTACTTCACCAACATCAAGTATTTCTTTAATAGGTTCCGGAACTGATCCAGATGGTGGAGCAGTCAGTTTTTTATGGACTCAAGAAAACGGACCAAGTACTGCAACTCTTAGTGGCAATATTTCATCAAATCTTGAGGTATCTAATCTAATAGAAGGTAATTATGTATTTCGATTAACTATTACCGATGATGAAGAAGACACAGCATATGCAGAAATCTCTATCACTGTTTTACCTGAACCTAATTTGGGCGATTTTATATTACGAATAAACACAGGAGGTTCTGAAGAAACGTATAATGGTAATAATTTCGAGGCTGATAATTATTTTGATGAAGGCAAAGTTTTATATCGCCCACAAACAGGATTGGTTCAACCTTTTAGCAGTATGCGGTATGGTCCATCACAACAAATGTCGTACAATATTCCATTAACTGATGGAGAATATACTGTAAAGCTTTATTTCTCAGAATTATGGTTTGGTGCAACAGGTGGAGGTTCTGGAGGCGTAGGAAGTAGAGTTTTTGATGTAAATATGGAAGGTCAAATAGTGGCCGATGATCTTGATGTCTTTGATGAAGTTGGTGCAGATGCCATATTGGAAAAGACATTTATAGTAACAGTTTCAGATGGTATTCTTGATATCGACTTCTCCTCATTAGAATCGGACGGAGGTACTCGACATCCTATTATCAATGCTATTGAAATTTTTGGTCAATCTACTAATAATGCACATCCAACTGTGGATCTTATAGAAGATCAGATCATTACTTTGCCAACATCAAGCATAACTTTAAATGGATCAGGTAGTGATCCAGATGGTGGTACAGTATCTTTTTTGTGGACACAAATAAGCGGACCAAATACAGCTAATTTGTTAGGTAATTTAACAACAGACCTTACAGTATCGGGACTTATTGAAGGTGATTACGTATTTCGTTTTACCGTTACGGATGACGAGGAAGATTCATCTTATAAAGAAGTCCACATAACTGTTTTTCCAGAAGTAATAAACACACAACAACCTATAATAGATCTTATAGAAGATCAGATTATTACTTTACCAACATCAAGTATTTCTTTAACTGGTTCAGGTAGTGATCCCGATGGCGGTAATGTAACCTTTTTGTGGACACAACTTAGTGGACCAACAACTGCGGTTTTATCGGGTAGTACATCAACCAATCTTTTGGCAGCAAATCTAGATAAAGGTGAATACGTTTTTCGTTTAACAGTTACCGATGATGAAGATGATACAGCTTATGATGAAGTAATGGTAACCGTATGGCCAGAACCTTCAACTCCTAATTTTGCATTGCGTATAAATACTGGAGGTTCAGAAATAACATATAATGGAAATATTTATCAAGCAGATAATTTTTATAATACAGGAAACACTTTAAATAGGCCGCAAACAGGATTGACACAACCCCTTAGTAGTATTCGTTATAGTCCGTCACAACAATTGTCATATGATATTCCTTTGTCAAATGGCGATTATACTATTAAACTCTATTTTGCAGAAGTATGGTTTGGTGCAACAGGAGGAGGTTCGGGTGGAGTAGGAAGTAGAGTTTTTGATGTTACTATGGAAGGTCAATTGGTGGAAGATAATCTTGATGTATATCGCGAGGTCGGTGCTGATGCTATTTTAGTAAAAAGCCATACTGTAAATGTTACAGATGGAATATTAAACCTCTATTTTTCATCGTTGTCATCTAACGGAGGTGTTCGTCATCCTATTATCAATGCAATTGAAATTTTAGGTGATAACTCTAATAACACAAGTCCCATTATGGATCTTGTAGAAGATCAGATCATTACTTTGCCGACATCAAGTATAAGTTTAAGCGGCACCGGTAGTGATCCGGATGGCGGACTTGTTTCATTTTTATGGTCGCAAACTAGGGGTCCTTCTATTGCTAACTTATCAGGCAGTACAACATCAAATCTATCAGCCTCAAATCTTTTAGAAGGCGATTACATATTTCGTTTAACCGTTAGCGATGATGAGTCTGAATCAGTTTACGATGAAGTTTCAGTGACTGTTTTGGCCGAACCCGTTTCAAATAATTATGCCTTGCGAATAAATACAGGAGGTTCAGAAGTAATTTACAATGGAGAAGTATTTGTTGCTGATTCGTATTTTGATACAGGTACCACTTTAAATAGGCCGCAAACAGGATTATCACAGCCGCACAGTAGTATTCGTTATAGTAAATCACAGCAGATGAGTTATAATATTCCATTGTCAAATGGTTCATATACTGTGAGGTTGCATTTTGCAGAAGTCTGGTTTGGAGCAACTGGAGGAGGCTCAGGTGGAGTGGGTAGTAGGGTTTTTGATGTGCGATTAGAAGGTGATTTAGCTGAAGATAATCTAGATGTATATGATATTGTTGGTGCAGAGACCATGTTAATAAAAGCACATCTGGTTACAGTTACTGATGGTGAATTAGATATAGATTTTTCATCTCTAGCAGCTGATGGCGGTGCTCGACATCCTATTGTAAATGCGATTGAAATAATAGAAATGAACGGAGGATCTGCATTAAAATCTATTAATGAGCAAAATCAAGTTAATGAGATGCTTTTATTCCCAAATCAAGCAAATACAATTGTTACGCTCAGTTTTGAAAAACCAATAGAAATTAAACAGATACTCGTTTTTGATATGATTGGTAGACTCGTAAACTCCTATAATGCTTACAATGTTCGAGCAGGGGACGATTATATTTTAGCTGTTGATAATTACCAACAGGGTGCGTATATAGTTAAAACCGTTGATGTAAAAGGAGCATACTTAGAAAAACGATTAGTAGTTAAGCACGAATAAACAAATATTAAAAATGAATATGCTGTTTAAGAAAAATTTGCAATTGTTTTTTCAATAATCGGCTCTAAAATTTCTAATGTTTTATTTGAAAGTCGCATAGCTTTAAGTGAATTAATCTGGTTCATGTTATGAACATCAGTAGCAATAAAGTCTATAAGGTCTTCTTCTAGTAATTTATGAGCAGATTTTTGCACTTCCTTGCCATAAAAATCAGAAAGTGATAAAAGGTTTAATTGAAATAAGATTCCTTGATCTTTATATTTTCGATACTTTTTTCTTCTACCATGAAGAAAAACATAGCGTTCTGGATGTGCTAATATAGGAAACAATCGATTTTCAGAAATTAATTGTACTGAATTATCAAAGTTAATAGAAGCTTGTAAATATGACATCTCTATCAAAATGTAAAACTTAGACAGAGGCATCACTTGTTTATTTTGCAAAATGGATTCAAAATTGGAATCAATCATATGCTCAGCAGCTGCTTCCAAGTGCACATCTTGCATATTTGACATGGTTAAAGCATTCTTTAATAAATCTAAAGCTGTTGTAATTGAAACAATATTATTTGGATAATAGTTGTGCATTATATGCGGTGTAGCAATAAATGAATTGCAACCAAAATCAGAAAAAGACTTAATTAACTCCAAAGAATCGTCAACCGTTTTTGCTCCATCATCAATACCTGGTAAAATATGATTATGTATGTCTACGAAACCTTCGAGACTATCGATTAAAAATTTCTTCTTACTAAAAAAATGGAGCATGAAATTAGTTTGTTTGCAAAAATAGTACTTCAAAATTAAACTTAAATAAGCTGCTTTTAGTATACCGCTAAAACAATGAGAAATAATTTTACATTAACTGAGTTTTTCGAAAACTTGTATAGCGATCTCTAATTCTTCATTAGTTGGAATTACTAAAATTTTGATTTTGGAATCATTTACATTTATCTCCCGAAGCGAATTCGATATAATTTTATTTTTTTTGTCATCCAGGCGGATGTCAAGATAATCCATGTCAGAGCAAACAAGTTTTCTTAATACTTGTGAGTTTTCACCAATTCCTGCAGTGAATATAATTGCGTCTAACCCGTTCATGGCGGCTGTATAAGCACCAATATATTTTTTGATTCGATATGCATTCATCTCAAGGGCTAAGATGCATTCTATATTACCTTTTTCAGCTTCCAACTGAATGTCGCGTAAATCATTATAACCAGTTAACCCAAGCATACCACTCTCTTTTGTAAGTAGTTTATTTACATCATCTAAATTATAGCCTAGTTTATTTACTAGGTAGAAAATGATTGAATGATCAATATCGCCACTTCTAGATCCCATAATTAACCCATTAGCCGGAGCAAAACCTAAAGAATGATCTATACTTTTTCCTTCAACTATTGCGGTAGCACTGCAACCGTTGCCTAAATGAATAGAAATAATTTTACTATCGTCTTTATTTAAATAAGAAATTGCTTTTTCTGAAACATATTTATGGCTTGTACCATGAAATCCGTAAAGTTGAAGTCCATGTTTATCATAGAATGTACTCGGAATAGCATACTTGCTGGCTATTTCCGGAATGGTACGATGAAAGGCAGTATCAAAAATTGCAATCTGTTTTGCCTCCGAAAACAATTCTTCTGCAATTAGAATTCCTTCTAAATTATGGGGATTATGTAGGGGAGCTAATGGTGCAAGTTCATTAATTTTTTCTTTAACTTCATTGGTTATCAAGGTGGTTCCAACAAAATATTTACCACCATGTACCACGCGATGACCAACAGCGGCAATTTGATTAGTGTTTTTTATTGCCCCCACGGTTTTATCTAATAAAATATCTACAATATTCTGTAAGCCATTTTTGTGTGTTAATATGCTTTTAGTTTCTTTGATATTCGTTTTATCAGACTTGTATGTAAGTACCGAATTATTGCTGCCAATTCGCTCAACCATTCCTGAGCAAATTACCTTTTCAGAAGGCATTAGAATTAATTGGAACTTTATGGAAGAACTACCAGCGTTAATGATTAGTATATGCATACAGAATTGTGTTTTTTATTATTAATAAAAATTCTTATAAACCTTCTGCTTGTATGGCAGTGATTACTACAGTATTGAAAATATCGTCCACCGTACAACCTCGACTTAAGTCGTTTACAGGTTTATTTAGTCCTTGAAGCATAGGTCCAATGGCTAAGGCATTGGTTTCACGTTGTACTGCTTTATAGGTGTTGTTACCTGTGTTTAGGTCTGGAAAGATAAATACCGTTGCCTTACCTGCAACCTGAGAATCTGGTAGTTTACTTAAGCCTACTTTTAAATCTACAGCGGCATCGTATTGTATTGGACCTTCAATTTTTAATTCAGGTCTTTTCTGTTTTACCAGTTCAGTTGCTTTTCGAACACGATCTACATCTTCTCCAATTCCTGAAGCACCAGAAGAATAAGAAAGCATTGCAATCCGCGGTTCAATTCCGAATGCTGAACTAGTATCAGCAGACGAAATTGCAATCTCCGCTAATTGTTCTGCAGTTGGATTTGGGTTAATCGCACAATCACCAAAAACTACGACTCTATCTGGTAAGCACATAAAGAATACTGAAGATACTAATGAAACATCTGGTTTGGTTTTAACAAATTGTAAGGCAGGTAAAATGGTATGCTGTGTAGTATGTACTGCACCGGAAACCATTCCGTCTGCATGTCCTTTTTGTACCATCATAGTTCCAAAATATGAAACGTCTTCCATTAGGTCTCGAGCCATTATCATATCCACATTTTTATGTTTACGAATCTCGAATAGGGTAGTAGCGTAATCTTCAAAATTTGGTGATGTTACTGGATTTATAATTTCGACTTTATTTAGGTCTAGGTCTAATTCTAAGTTTTTTAATTGTTCTTTAATCTTATTTTCATCACCAAGTAGCGTAATCTTAACTGCATCTATTTCAGTTAATTTTTTTGCAGCTGCTAAAATGCGCTCGTCTGTACCTTCAGGTAGTACAATGTGTTTTTTATGTGTTTTAGCCCTTTTAAGAAGATTGTACTGAAACATTCTTGGTGTTATACCTTCAGCATTAAATGTAATTAAACTTTCTGCAAGCTTATCTGTAGAAACATATTTTTCAAAATCGCTTATTGAAATTTTAATTTTTTCTATATTTTCAGCATACATTTTCGATTTAATTCCACCTATTTTATTGGCAATTGCAAAAGTGCCGCCGGCTACAGAAATTATAGGTACCACATCAGATAGTCCTTCAATAAGCTTACATATAGTATCTTCTGGCGTAATACCTCCTGTTAGAACTATACCAGAAACTGCTGGATAATTAGCAGATATATTGGCCTGTAAAGCACCTAAAATGATGTCAGCTCGATCACCAGGAGTTATTACTAATCCATTTTCTTTTAAATGAACTAGGTAATTTCTAAGTTGCATTGCACCCACACTAAATCCATCAACTTGATTGTTTATATAAGACTCGCCAAAAAGAACTTTTCCCTGTAAAGCATCTTTAATTTCTTTTACCGATGGATTTGATAAAATAGTATTTAACGGAATAGCATTAACTAAGACTGTATCCGGTAATTGTTTTTTAAGTCCATCGATTACCAATTCTAAATTTTCAGGCAATACTTTGTTCCCAATTACTGCTAGAACATTAACTCCTTTATCTCTAAAAGAATCGTAAGCTATCTGCAAATTCCCAATTAAACCTTCCAAAGTTTTATCTACTCCACTTGCAAGTAAAATCGCTGGTATGCCTAAATTTTTTGCAACAACCACATTAATATCAAATTCGATTATATTCCCTTCTCCGGTAAAACTTGTTCCTTCAACTAAAACAAAATCAAATCGCTCTTCTATTGCTTTATATTTTTCAATAATTTTGCTTATAATTTCCTCATCACGGTTCTCATTCTTCATTTTAATAACTTCAGAACGCATAAAGGCATAAGCATCTTCAGATTTTATATCTAAATTAAAATAGGAGGATATTGTTCTTGTATGTCCATCAATTTTACCCGCTTTAAGATCATCAATTATTGGTCTGAAGTAACCTACTTTTGCAGCCTTACCTAATAAAAGTTGCATTAATCCTAATGATACTATCGATTTACCACTGTCAGGTTCGGTTGTGGCAATATAAATTGCTTTACTCATGTTATTTTTTTTGAATCTATTTTCAAAGATAAAGGGGGATGCCTATAACGATGATTATATTTTAATAATGTCAGTTGGGGTTTCAATAAGAATGGTTTTATTTCCTCGAATTGCAATTGGCTGTTTCATAATATCAGGATTATGTCGAATCATTTTAATCCAATCATCGGAAGAAAAATCATGATGTTCAAAATGTTTTGCATATGATGGGTGTTCTTGGTTTACTAAATCTTCAATTTTGATATTTAAACGGTCTGCCAATTCTGCTATTTGGGTTCCTGTTAATTCAGTTTTTAAAATATCAACTTCATTAATTGGCAAACCTTCACTTTTGGCATAAGCTAATGTTTGTTTTGCTCGTATAGACTTAGAACTGTAATATAAAGTTATTAGTGAATCTGCTGTGCCGATAACGCCCATAAATCAGAATATTTAAGTATTAACTATTACTTTTATGTTCATCTAAATAATGCTCCAAGAGTTGTTTTAAACTCTCAAGATATTCTTGCATTACTATTTTATCCATATACGGATGTTGGCTTATTGGTAAGGTCATTGGATTTTCATCTAACGAGCGATATAGTTCTGGGTAGTTAGTTTCTATATCGGTCGTAAGTAGGGTTATTTCATTAAGTATTTTATGTAATCCTTGCATTTTATTTTTTTGATATTCATTTATGCTTTTTGCAAACATGAATTAAGGTGATTTTTAATGTAATCATTTTCAACAGCATATGAAAAAATAATTATTAGTTTACCCAGCCTAATCTCGAAATATTTTAACTTCTAAAATGAAAATTAACGTTATTGAACTTGTTTATTACGCTTAATCTTTCTGAGAATTTTGAATTTACTCAAAGTTATTCTACCCATTGAAATTTATAAATTATTAATTCAATACAATTAAAAATATAAAGATAGGTAGGCTATTTAGCAATTACTCATTTTTCTTTTTGTCATTTTTCATCAAGTTCAACACGATTAGAACAAGTGCTAAACATACTACTCCGAAAATGGCTATTAAAATAACTCCATAACCGTAGTTAACAAGTGGTAAAGTTTGTGAAATCATAAGTCAGTAATTTATTTTGTACAAATTTATGATGAAGTTAAATTTCAAAATATGATAATTGTCACAATCAAAATGTGTTGTTGACTACTCTTAATCTTTTAAAAATCAATGTCCATTGGTTCTAGGTTTAATGTGCTATTTCGTTATTGTTAATAACTAGTAAAATTCTTCTTTTTTTTAAGAAAAAACTACTATTATTTTTACATGCTTTACTAATTTATGAGAGAGCTAGAAATAGGAGACAAATTATATAATGTAAAGCAAAATGGCTTTACTGATTTTGCGAGATACTCTTTTTCTGAAGTTGTAGCGCTCACAAAAACACTTGCTATTTTAAAGAATGGTGTGCGTCTTTATAATCGACCGAGAATATCGTATATAATGGAAAATGTAGGTTATTCCGTGGCACGAAAAAAAGGAGTGCATTGGCATTTGGTTTCACTTAAAGCCATCCGTAATGCTCAAATAGAAAATCAAAAAATTGCAGTACATGACTGGTTTGAAGCTAAGGAGTTTAGTTTAAAAGAGAAACAGATGATATATAATCAGTTTAAGAAACTTGGGGAAGTCTCTTAGTTTGACTGTTTTTAAGATTTAAAAAAAGTTGTTGTATTTTTTTTGTTATCGGGCCAATCTTATTGTTTTTAATATATACATGATCATCTATCATATTTATGGCAGCTATTTGCGTTGAGGTACCGGTTAGAAAAGCTTCATTCACCATAGGTAAATCACTTTGCATAATAGCTTCTTCTTGCACCTCAATATTATTTTTTTTGCATAGATTGATTACAATTGCCCGCGTAATTCCATTTAGAATATTTTCGTCTGCTGGATGTGTGTATACTACATCATTTTTCACGAAAAAGATGTTAGAATGGGAGGCTTCGGTAATTTTATCATCTCTATAAAAAACGGTTTCAAAATGTCCATTTTTAATTGCCCAGTCGTTTGCCATTACATTGCCTAAGAGTGAAGTCATTTTAATGTCGCATCGATGCCAGCGAAAATCTTTCTGTGTAATTACAGAAATAGGTTTGTCATTTATTTCGGGTAGCAAAAAGGGTAGGGCATAGGCCATTACCGTTGGCTCAATATCTAAAGGAAAAGCATGTTTTCTAGGGGCAATACCTCTGGTAACTTGTATATAGATTAAACAGTCTTTATGCTCCAAGTTTGAAACTGATACTAATTTTTTTAAAATTTCGGGAAGTACAGTTACATCATATTCAATATTAATTTTATGTAGACATTCTGAAAGACGATTTAAATGTTCTTGGCCGAAGAAATAGCTACCATTTATTTGTAACATTACTTCGTAAATACCATCACCAAATAAAAACCCTCGATCAAAAACTGATACTTTAGCCTCTGTGGATGGAATTATTTCGCCATTTAAAAATACTTTATCAGGATAGTTAGCCATGGTTTATTGAGTTTTGTAAGTAATTGCTCAAAGTTAAAAAATTAGTAACAAGCGTTTATTAAAGTCACTAGACGTATTCTTTTTTTTTATATCTGGGCAATTTAATTATTGTAAGATTTATCTGTTATTTTATCTTTGTTTTTTAACATTCTATGAAAATAAAGTACCTATTCATATTTCTTTTGTGCACCTTTTTTAGTACAAAAATTATAAATGCGCAACATATAGATTATGACAATCTAAGTTTTATTGATATCAATAAAAAGATAACAAAAAAGCCCATTTCTAGCATTATAGAAGATGATTCAGGTTTTATTTGGATAGCAACACAGGGCGATGGAATATTTCGTTTTGATGGTCTAAATTATGAAAATTTCACCTACCACTTTGAATACCAAAATTCGCTTGAATCAAATATTGTTTATTGCCTGTACATAGATTCTAAAGGTCAGCTTTGGGCGGGAACTAATAGAGGGATTAGTTTATATAATAAAGATTTGAATAGATTCGAACGCATCAATTTTAAAGAAATTGGAGGTGTAGAAGATAGTGTTGATGTTATAAGCTTAGTAGAAGATAATAATAGCAATTTAATTATTGGAACCCATTATAATGGTGCTTTTAAAATGCCACTTTTTGCTACTAAAGTTTCAAAAATTAAAACAGATGCTAAAGACATCAAGGAATTAATTTTCAGAAGATTAACTAAAAGTGTTGATGGTACCATTTATGCAGGTACAACGGAAGGGCTTTTTGTTCTGGATACTAGAAGTGAAATATTTAAAGATAAATTTCCTAATGAATTTGATGAATACATTACTGGCATGGACATAGACCAAGAGAATAACCTTTGGTTTGGAACGATAAATGGCGGTATTTATAAGTTAGATAAGAATAGAAACAAAATTATTTCAAAAATAGAATCTTCGAATCGAAGAATTTTTTCTCTTTTATTTATTGATAATCAGTTATTAGTAGGTACTGAATTAGATGGACTTTGGTCGTACAATCGCGACACTCAAATTTTGCATAAATATACTGCCGATAGGCTAATCGAAAATAGTTTAGGATCACTTTCGATATGGCAAATTTATGGGGACAGCTACAATAGATTGTGGATAGGTAGTTTTGATCAAGGTATACAAGTTATTGATCGTTTTAATAGTAAATTCAATACTATTAAACATACCCCTGGTAATCCACTTTCATTACAAGGTTCTTCCGTGGCAGGTATTCAACAAAGTGTTGATGGTAAAGTTTGGATTGGTGTGCCCGGAGGGATTGACATTTACAATCCTAAAACAAAGAAGATAGAACATGTAAATAGTAAACATAGCTCTAAAATTAAAGGATTGACCAGTACCGCTATCTTAAGTGTATTTTTAGATAGTCATGAAAATCTCTGGGTTGGCACCTGGGATAAGGGTTTGTATTACTTGGAAAAAGGTTCAAAGAAATTTATTAATTACAATACAAATACGGCTAATAATACTATTAAATCTAACGCCATATTTGGTTTTTCCGAAGATTCTAAAGGAAATATTTATTTGGCTTCTTTTCTAAAAGGAATTCATTATTACGACTCGCAAAGAAAAAGGATTTTTTATTGTGATTCGCCACCATTTGTTGAAAACGGAATAGTAAATGTCGATACAAGAGTTGTTTTCGTAGACACTGAAGATAACATTTGGGTTGGTACAAAAACAGATTTATTTAAGTTAACGCTGAAACCAGATAATAGCTTTGTCATTAATCGAATGACAAAGCTAATGAAGAAAAATGGTAAAAGTCTCAATGTAAATCCTATTCTTTCAATATATCAGTCTGAAGATAATACCCTTTGGATAGGAACTAATGGGAACGGTTTATTTTCTTATGACCTTAATTTAAAAACTTTTAAAGATTACACGAATTTTGATGGTTTTAGTCAGACGGTTATCAACGCCATTACAGAATCTGAAAATCACAATATTTGGGTGAATGGAAAATCTGGATTAAGCAAATTGGATTTTACTTCCAATTCCACAGACAATTATACCATTGATGACGGTTTGCTAAGTAATTATTCTCATGACAACACTTTGTTAACAACTAATGATGGCACCATTTATGTTGGAAGTTTTGAGGGTGTTAATTACTTTAAACCGCAACAATTAGTAAAGAATTATATTCCACCAAAGGTATATATATCCAATTTAAAACTATTTAATGAAGATGTTATTCCACTTGCAAAAGACTCTCCATTAAAAAAAGAGATCTCACAAACAGCTGCTATTGAATTTAATTATAACCAATCTGTTTTCACAATTAATTATGCTAGTATAAACTTTACTAGACCCGAGAAAACCACCTATGCTTATAGGTTACAAGGTTTTGATCAAAATTGGAATTATGTAGGTAATACTACAAGTGCAACCTATACAAATCTTAATTCTGGCGACTATGAATTTCAGGTGAAAGCTGCAAATAATGATGGGGTTTGGAGTATTATGCCAACAACGCTAGCTATTAAAATAATTCCTGCTTGGTGGAAAACTATATGGGCTCAAATTTTTTATTTAATGTTGGGGTTATCTGCCATTTGGCTGTTTATTGACTATCGAATAGAGACTGTTAAACAGAGAACAGAAACTATTTATCAGAATAAACTTCTAAAACAAATAAATTTAGAAGAAGGCCGTCGCATAGCAAAAGAGAGCATTGCTAAAGAATTACACGATAGTTTATTAGGTACCATTTTCGGGATTCGTTTGGGTTTAGACAATAGCAGCCAAAAAGATTATGAGCAACAGGCAAAAGACCGAAAAAAGTATGTGAATAAACTTTCAGATCTTGAGCAAGAAGTCAGAAGTATTTCACACGGACTAAGTCCAAATTTGTCTTTTTCTACACATGCTTTTACAGCGGTTATAGAACAATTGTTAGCAGAACAATGCACCAGTAATAATATTGAATATTCGCTAAAAAGTGACGCTAAAATAAAATGGTCAACGATTCATGATGATATAAAGTTTAACCTATATCGTATAATTCAAGAATCAATATTTAATATATTAAAACATTCGAAGGCCTCAATAGTAAGTATTACTTTCGAAAAAATAAACAACGCACTGGAGCTAAATATTTTAGATAATGGTGTTGGTTTTAAAAAAGGATATCTCAACAAAGGTATTGGACTGAAAAATATTAAATCAAGAGCTGAAAGTATAGGAGGTCAAGCACATTTTGAAAATGAAAATGGTAATGGAGCTTCCATTTTTATTAAGATACCACTCAATTTAGATAAACGAGATTAGCTTTTCTTAAACCCAATAACCAACATATTTACGGTAAAACCGTACTTAGTCTTAAAAATTATTATTTAATTTTCTAACCTCTTTTAAATAGTAGAAACTTGCAGTCTCTAAAAAAAATAAAAATTCTACATATTGATGACCATCCGGTAGTTATTGAAGCTTGTAGGGAAATTTTCAAGAATTTAAATTCTGATTTAAAAACTTTGGAAATTGACGATGCCCGTAATTGTGATACCGCTATAGCTAAGATAGAATTAGCAGCTGAATCAACACCATATGATATTGTCATTGTAGATCTTCAAATTCCAGAAAGTTTGAAAGGTAAAATAATAGACGGCGAAGATTTGGCTATGTTTGCCACAATGAAATTGCCTAATGTGAAAATTATGGTACTTACTGCAGTCAATGATAATTTCAGAATAATTAATATTTTAAAAACTATAAATCCTAGTGGTTTATTGATAAAGACAGATATAAATTCAAATGAGCTTCTAATGGCAATTACCAAAGTAATCTATAATCCCCCTTATTATAGCTCTACTGTGATGCAATTGTTAAGAAACCAAGTTAGCCTTGATAACCTTGAACAACTAGATTCAATTGACCGAAAAATTATTCTACAGTTGTCAAAAGGGGTAAAGACAAAAAATTTAGTGGATTTTATACCGCTTTCTTTGAGTGCTATTGAGAAAAGAAAATCTATTATTAAACAAATCTTAGGAATAGAAAAGGGTGATGATGCAGCTATTATAGAAAGGGCTAAAGAAATGGGTATTATTTAAAATTTGAAATATTACCAATGAAAGGCATAGATTTAATGGCAAGTAAGGGAGTAATCTTGCATAAGAACATTAAAACTAGAGATTCTTTTTACCCTCAATTTATAGTTCTCTTAATAACTTAAAGTTGGCTTTTGTTAATTGGAATACTTATTTTTAGTTGGAATCGAAAATCAGCCACATGCCGACAAAAAATCAATCGCGTAGAAAATTTATTAAACAAAGTAGCTTAGGGCTTATGGGGCTTACAGTTTTACCATATGCATATACTAAGGTGGTGCCAAGTGATCGACTGCGAGTAGCGCATATTGGCGTTGGGGGCATGGGTAATAATCATATGAAATGGTTTGCTAATCTACCTGAAGTGGATGTTGTGGCACTTTGTGATGTTGATGAATCTCATTTAGCAAGTAGTTTAAAAACGATGGATACGCTGCAACCAGGAAAAAACGTAAAAGGATACGCTGATTTTAGACATATTTTAGACCGATCAGATATTGATGCAATTACTTGTGCCACACCCGATCATTGGCATGCGCAAATTGCAACGCTGGCATTTCAGGCTGGGAAAGATGTATATGGCGAAAAACCGCTTTCATATAATGTAGATGAGGGGCAAATGATGCTTAAAAATCTCGAGAAACATAATAGTATTTTTCAAATGGGTAATCAGATTCATGCGACTGATAACTACCATCGTGTTGTTGAGATTATTAAGTCAGGTGCCATCGGTACGGTTAAGACCGTACGATTGTGGAAAAGTGGTGACACACCCGATATGGGCCAACCAAAACCAGTTGCAGTACCCAAAGGTTTGAATTGGGATATGTGGCTCGGTCCCGCTCCGTTTGTTGATTATATTCCTGAGAAATGTCACTTTACTTATAGATATTTTTTAGATTATTCAGGAGGTGTATTTGCTGATTTCTGGTGTCATATAGCTGATGTGGCTTTTTGGGCATTAGAACCTATAGGATTAAAAAGTATAGATGCGCGTGGTGAAGAAGCCGATGGTATTGCTAATACCCCAAAGTGGATTGATATTGATTACGAATTTGAGAATTTGAAAATCCATTGGACAAGTGAACCACCAAATGTTCCAGGAGCTGCTGACCGAAGTATTGGTGCCTATTTTGAAGGAGATAAGGGTACTCTAATTTGTGATTACAATAGCAGAGAAATTACTATTAATGGTGAAACGGTTACTGATATTGCTGAAGTACCAAAAACCTTGGTACGCTCACCAGGGCACCAACAAAATTTTGTTGATTCGGTAAAATCACGAACGCAGCCTGAGTCAAATTTGGCCTATGCGCGAAATATGACCTTACCCATGCATTTAGGCTTAATTTCGTATCGCTTGAAAAGAAAACTACAGTGGGATTCTGAAAAAGAAAAATGTATAGGAGATTCAGAGGCCAATAAACTATTAGCGCGCAAGCCAAGAAAGAAATGGCGTTTGGTCAAGTAATCGTTATTTTAATTTGATAGTTAACCCATATTTAATATAAAAATAAATAAGATAAACAATGAGAAAAAATACTTTTAAATACTGTACTTTAATATTCGCAGTGTTCTTTTTCTTATCAGGTAAAGTATTTTCAAATGGGTTTGATAGTAAAGTAACAGACACTGTACGAATTTTAACTATTGGCAATAGCTTTGCCAATAATGCAAGTAAATATTTAAAAGAAATTACCGCATCCGTTAAAGGTGTAGAAATCATTATTGGGAAAGCTAATATTGGAGGTTGTAACTTGGAAAAGCATGCAAATCTTATTAAACAATGCGAGCAAGATTCAACACTGAAGCCCTATAAGGGCAAATCGTTAAAGGAATGGTTATTAAGCGATGATTGGAATGTTGTTACCATGCAACAGGTTAGTCACCTTAGTTTTAAAGCTGAATCGTACCAACCTTTTGCCGATGAAATTAGAGACTTTATTAGTAAGCATGCACCGCAGGCAAAAATTTATATCCATCAGACTTGGGCTTATGCCCCCGACAGTCCCCGTTTGGTGGAGTTTGGAATTACGATGGATCAAATGTACATAGGGTTGGAAAAGAATTATGAAGTCTTATCTAAACATTTTAATTCACCAATTTTAACTTCGGGTAATGCCTTTTATCGTTCAATTAAGAAACGGGAACATATCGACCTTTGGAACCCAAAAGATCGGTTTCATGCCAATGAAAACGGTTGTTATCTAGCAGCTTGTATTTGGTTTAAGGAGCTATTTGGAAAATCACCAAAAAAAATAAAATATGGGCCAGATGAGCTATCTAAGAAAACTGCGCGATATTTAAGAAGGATAGCCGCAAAGTAGATAGCACTTCTATAGTAGAATTTTTAGTTGTGTTAGAAATTATTCGAGTTTGTACTTGCATAATATGATGATAAACTTATAGAAAAAATTATGCTTGATTTATTCTTTCTATTTGCCGATACAGTATGTAACAAAGCTAATGAGTACAAAGGGTAAGGAAGTTTAAAGTACACGTAAGATACACCCCAAAAGCTGCATTTAGATATATTTTGATTGACAAGACTTGTTGATAACCTTTTGAGAGAAATCATTCCTTTAGTTATTAATAACTATCTCCTATAATTTTCTGTGCCAATTTTTCATCTGAAGTAAGTCCAAATTCATTTTTAGAATCTTTGAATGGGTTAGGATGAGGTACGTTTTTTTTATCGATCACATCAAATATTGCCGGATGCACATAATAATTTCGACATACAGTAGGAGTATTGCCCAATTCTTCGGCAACCATTTTAATAACTATATTACTGAATTTTCTTCTAGATTTTTTCTTTTGATTTGTAAGTGCTTTAGGATAAAATTCAATAGCTAGTCGGCTTCCGGCCCAGGTTCTAAAGTCTTTACTTGAAAATTCTGGAGCCATGTATTTTGAAATATAGTTATTTACATCATCGCTATCCACGTCTTGATAGGTGCCATGATCATTACGATATCTAAAAATTTCATAGCCAGGCATATCAGCTGCTTTTTTTATAAAAGGAATTAACTCATCATCATCAATATGTACTTCTCTTATTTTATTGCTTTTGCCTTTAAAAGTAAATACTAATTCTTCTTTTTCGATTGAAAGATGCTTTCGCCGTAATGTAGAAAGGCCAAAAGTCTCGTTTCTATTTCGGTACTGTTTATTGCCAATTCGTATACCATATTCATCTAATATCATTATTATAAGCGCTAAAACTTTTTTTTTATTCCATACATTCGAATTCAAATCTTTTCTAGCTTTCTTACGAATTTTAGGTAATTTATCAACAAAATCTAGCATCCGTTTAAATTTTTCTTCTTGACGAACTTTTCCATAAACGGAATGATAGATGTATTGTTTGCGCCCTTTTAAATCGCGACCTACCGCTTGAACATGACCATCGTCGAATCTGCAAATTAGCACATTAGTCCACATCGGTGGAATGACTAATTTTCGTAACCTTTTTAATACTTCTTTATTCTTGATTTTTTTTCCATTTTCGTAATAATATGCAAATCCTCTCCCATATTTTCGCCGCGTAATGGCCATAGCACTATCATCTACTTCCTGTATTTTTACCATAATAGCTATAATTTATGTCCACTAGAAATAGAAGTAGTTAATAACCTAATCTAATTTTTAGGGTATTTGAAATAGTTATTAATTATATTATATTAATACGCTTTGTTTTTTTCTTTACGCTTTCGAAGTTGTCGCTCCAATTCGTTAATCGATTCATTGATAGAATTAGCAAAATTGTCGTGACTAGCTTCTGAAAAAAGCCTTGGACCAGGTAAACTTAAACGGATATTGCATATTTTGCCTGTCTCGTCTGAAGACGTATTTTCTTGTTTAAAAAATACATCAGCTCGTATTACACTTTTAAATTTTTCGCCTAGTTTTTGTAATTTCTCATTGGCATGTTGTTCCAAAGTATTGCTTTGTGCCACGTCGTGGTATTCAAATATTATTTGCATGTTATTCAATTTATTTTTCACTATTAATCATCCAGTTTATACCATATCTATCACTACATCTTCCGAAGTGACCCCATTCACGTTCTCGAAAATCATGATGAATTTGACCTCCTTCAGAAAGTTTCTTGAAAACTTCATTGGCTTTGTCTTTATCTTCCATATTTATACTCATATGTATTTGATTTCCATTGTTAATCGGGGTGTCGGGGGAGGCATCGTATGCCATTAAACTAATTCCTTTACCATTTAATTCGGCATGTTGTATGTTTTTTCGATAGCTTTCTGGAACATCAATTGTTTTGTCTTCATAGGTTTGCCGGTTTTTAATTTGCGCATTAAATAAGTCGCCATAAAAACTGAGCGCCTCTTGACAATTGCCATTAAAGGCTAAATAAGCTTGTACTTTCATAATATTTTTATTTACTCAAAACTATTTTTAGTAATTGATTTGCCTTTGTTCTAAAAATTAAAATTTTAATCCATTGCAATTTCACCCTTTAACAAAGTATTTTTTTTATTGATGCTTTGATTAGTGAGTATTCCTAATTTCTACTAGACTAAGAGCCACGCAAAAAGCCAGACTAATTTTAAATATAAATTGCGATTGAATTAATTTAATATGTAATAAAGTGCACTTGTATCGAGCTAAAATTGGATTTTATGCCCAGTGAAATATTCATCAATTTCATTGCGAAAATAAAAGTGCACTTCATGCAAATTAATAAGAGGTCTAGAGGAATAATTACTTTTTTAATAGGAGCAATCTTGCTGCTCATTATCGCTGTATTTTCTATTCAATTTTATTTGGAGTCTAGAATTAAAAATCATTTAGCAAGAAAAATTCCCAATCATATAGCAGTTGCTCACAAAGAATTAAATGTAAATGTTTTGAGTGGAGCTGTTTCTATAAAAAATATTTCTGGTAGTGTAAAACATCAAAATGATAGCGTTTATGCCCGCTTTAGTGCAGACATGTTAGGTTTAAGTGGTTTTAGTATTTGGCAATTTTTTATCAATGATAAAATTAAGATTTCACAAATCACTTTAGATAAACCAATATTGAGAATCTCGAATAATCGGACAACTGACAATAATTCTTCAGCGAAAAAAAGTTTTGAGCTTAATAGGAATATTTCAATAGGGGAATTGCAAATTGATGATGGCAATATTGAGCTTATAAATAATGCGAGTGATAACGTTCAGCTTCGATTGAATAATATGGATTTAAAAATGTACGATGTAAGGTTAGATTCCACCATAATTAATAATAAAATACCTTTTACATATGAAGACTATACGCTGGATGTAAACGATGTTTTTTTTAAGTTAAATAAATATGAATCCCTAAGAATTGATGCATTAAACATAGCAAATCGCAACTTAGAAATAAGTCATTTGGCTATTGATTCTAATTACAGTAAAAAAGAATTGTCAACTATAATTGAAAAAGAGCGTGATCATATTTCATTAGCTATTAATGAGGTGTTAATTGGAGATTTAAATTTTGGAGTCAATGATAATCGCATTTTTGTTACAGCAAGTTCAGGTGTATTAAAGCATCCCATTTCAACTATCTATCGCGACAAATTAGTGGCAGATGATTTATCAAAAAAGAGGTTGTATAGTCAAACATTACGGGAGCTTCCAATAGCTATTTCGATAAAACAATTAATGATAAAAAATGGACAGTTAGCTTACGAAGAATTGGTTGATGCAGATACAGATGCGGGTCGAATTTATTTTGACCAAATAAATGCAGACATTCTGGGTATATCCAATTTAGATTCAGCTGGCAATATTTCTATTAATGCTGAAGCAATGTTTATGAAAAGTTCTCCTATGACTTTAGAATGGAGCTTTGATGTAAATGATAGAAACGACAGTTTTACAGCTATGGGTACTTTCAAAGATTTTAACGCAGAAAGTATTAACCCGTTTCTAGAATCTAATATGCGTTCTCGCGCTACAGGTATGGCCGAAGAAATTTATTATACCATAAGTGGTAATGGAGTTCAGTCAAAAGGAGATATAAAGATGAAATATCGAAACTTTGAGTTTGTGATATTAAAGAAAAATAGATTAGGAATAAATAAAGTGCTTACGGCCATTGGAAATATTTTTATTAAAGAAAATTCTAAAACGGATGCTAATGGCTATAGACATGGTAGAATTGAAGTTGAGCGCGACCAAACAAAATCATTTTTTAATTACCTCTGGTTAAATTTAAAAAATGGAATTGGTAGCACATTAATAGGTAATGGAGAAAAAGAATAAGATAAACCGAAAATATATGGAAGAGTCAAAAAGTAGCATAGGTTTACGCAAAAAAAGATATTTAATTCCTATACTAATAATATCAGTATTAGTAATTTTTAGATTGTTATTACCCTTCGCTGTAAAAAAATATGTGAACGGTGTACTAGCAAATATTCCAGGTTTTCATGGACACATAGAGGATATTGATATTTCATTAATTCGTGGCGCTTACGTAATTAATCAACTGTATTTAAATAAGATTGATGCGGAATCTGAAGTGCCTTTTATTGATATTGAAAAGGCAGATATCTCTGTAGAATGGAGTGCTCTTTTTGATGGAAAAGTGGTTAGTGAAATTGAACTGACTAGGCCAACATTAATTTATGTTTTTGAAGACCAACAAGAAACTGGCAATGAAAATACAGATATCGATGATTGGACTGCGGCACTCACCGATTTGGTTCCTATAGAGATTAATAACTTAAAAGTTAATGAAGGCAAAGCTGCTTTTGTGCAATTAGCGGCAGATCCAAATATTGATTTGAACTTTAACAAAATCAATTTAAGTGCTTCAAATCTTCGAAATGTTGTGCGTGTTGAAAAGGAATTACCTTCCAAAATTAGTGCTACTGCTGTTTCAATCGGAAATGGTGATGTGAAGTTGGAGGGAAAGATGGATTTAGTAAAAGAGATTCCAGATATGGATGTTTCTTTTTCACTCGAAAAAGCTCAAATTACTGCATTTAATGATTTTACAAATCACTATGCTGGAATAGATTTTTCTTCAGGCAATTTTAATTTATATAGCGAAGTAGCCATTGCAGATGGATTCCTTACCGGATACCTAAAACCACTTTTAAAAAATTCGAAACTAATTGAGAAGGAAGATAAATTCTTTGAGAAATTATGGGAAGGTTTTGTAGGCTTTTTCAAATTTATTCTTAAAAACCAGAAGAACAACACCTTGGCTACTAAAGTGCCTATTGAAGGAGATTTAAATAAGGTAGAAGGAAAGATTTGGCCCACTATATTTAATGTTTTTAAGAACGCATGGGTTACTGCTTATAAGGGCACTGTGGACGATGAAGTTGATTTTGAAGATGCAGAGGTGGGTGCAAATAAATAATAAGAGAGATTAATTGAAATTAACGCATGTTAATCAGCGTTTTTTAAATCAATAAAATTTTCGATTAAGTTAAAGCGATGTTGAGGAAGCATGTATTTTGGTGGTATATAATTTAAAAAACGATATGAAAGCACCAAGATATATTTTAATAGTTTCTAGTTTAACGTTTGCCTTAACTAGCTGTAAAAGCTCTAAAACAGTAAATGCGAATAAGCTAGAAGATTCAGAAAAAGTTGAAACAACAACAAATAATCAAACAGCTAATGTGGATACGATGTCTGATTACGGTTCCGAAAAATTGTTTGCAGATTTAAATATGACCGATAATCAAATTCTTATGTTCAGAAAAGGTATGAAGGAATTTAAACAACTTCAAGTAAGCACTCCAAATGGTGAAATGATGGGAAGTTTAGAAGATGAACAAGGGAGACAATTGAAAAGTATTTTATCTGAAGAACAATTTGAGATATATCAAAAATTACAAGACACTTCAAAATAGTATTATAGTTTTAGTTGAACATCTTATTTAAATACCTATGAACACTACAAACCCATTAATTTTTTTGGTCGATGATGACCAAGATGATCAACAATTATTTTCCGAAGCATTGGAAGCTACAAAATTAGAGAGCAGTATACTTACTTTTAATAATGGAGTGGATTTAATGGCAAATTTGCACAATCCCACAACAGAATTACCTGATTTAATTTTTCTAGATTTAAATATGCCCTTAATGAATGGGGTAGAATGTTTAGATGATATAAAAAGAGAGCCACGTTTTTCTGATATACATGTAGTAATTTATTCTGGTTATTTTGATGAAGCAGAAGTGAAATTACTACAAAGTAAGGGTGCTGCATTTTATTTACAGAAGCCTCAATCATTCAAAGAACTAATATTTAAAATAGAAAATTGTTTTTCTTCTTTAAAAAATGAAGCAACAAATATTGAGGATTTTGTGATTGAATAATTATCGTGTACAATTTGCACCCCACACTTCCTCATCGTAGCTATAAGCAATAATCAATGTACCTTCATCGATACTTACCGTTCCATCTTCACTGATTAAAGTACTTTGGTTTTTATCCATTTTTATACCTTTAAGACTAGGAATTCCATCAGAGAAATCAAAGGTGTACGTATCTCCAACTTTAACAAGAGTAACGCGCCCATCATCTGTTGAAATTTCAGTATTAGTATTTACATCAGAATAACTTATAGTCCCATTGTATGTACCCACAAAAAGATTATCGTCAGCGGGGTCATTGTCTTTACTACAAGAGGCAAAAAAAAGGGAAGATATAAATAATAGACATAATATAATTGATTTTTTCATAGGTCATTTTTTTAATTATTTTTCAAATGTAGAGTGCATCTTCTTGTGTAGTTAATGACATCCATTCTAAAATTGCCTTGAAAAAATTATGGGGTATACATGGTATTAAAGTCTTCTCTTAATTTAATGCGTAAATGCGATAGAATTTTGTGAAGCTCGTACAATATCATTTGAGGAAAGTGGTTGAGGCATAAAAATCTTAAACAATGACCATACTACAATAGCGTTAAATCTATTTTTTATCAAGTCAATATTTGGCGTAATAATCTATTAAGTTATCGGTGTATCATTAAGCTACTACTAAAAACTAGTAGTAGTTAATTTAAAATTGAACTATAAAATAATAAAGATTATGAGCATTAAGGATAAAAGAAAATTTAAGAGAAAAGTAAAACAAACTAACCCGACAAATCCAACAGGCAATACGAATATCGAAACGAACGAATTTGATATTGATAAGAAAACCATTAAAGAACAACAGAATAAAAAGTAATTTTTGTTGAAGAATATATTATGATATAAAGCTCCTTTTTAAGGAGCTTTTTTTATTCAAAAGAAAATAGTGCCGATTGAATTATCGATATTAATTCGGATTTGACGTAACCTGTAGGTTTAAAATTAAATATAGCAATTTAAAGCTTTTTTTAGTCAAATTAAATATTCAAATTTTATCGCATTAATAACTTTATTTTTTGAAGCATCGTAGTCGACTTCTGATCGGTATTTTAGCATTAAAGTCAGAAATTATGAGCACAAAAAATGTATTTAAAGAAGATGCGAAGAGCAAAATAAAAGAATTAGCCGAGTCAATTGGCATGGTGATGTTAGGTACAAATTTTTCACATCAACCAATTCATGTGGTATCTATGAGTACCAAAAAAGTAGACGATATGGGTGCAATTTGGTTTTTGAGTGGCAAAGATAGTTCGCACAACATGCATATAGAAGATGAAGCACGCGCACAACTTTTTTATTCCGACCCAAATTCTATGGAATTTATGACAGTTTATGGAGATGCCTTTATTAGAACGGATGCCCACATATTAAAAGATTTATATAAAAAAGCTGACGATATTTGGTTTAATGGCCCGGATGATGCAAATTTAACTGCAATCCAAATAAAACCAACTGAAGGTTATTATTGGGATACTAAGAGTAATTCTTTGGTTGCTTTATTTGAAGCAGGAATGACTTTATTGTCAGGTGATAAACCAGATTTAGGTCAAGAGGGAGCAATTGATGTCGGATAATAGATAGCCTTATTGAAGGGATAAGTCTCAATCAAAAGAATAAACTTCCTTAAATATTTATGTGTTTTTACTGAGTTATTAGATATAACTTTGCTGATGTCTTCAAACTATATATCGTAGTCACTTACACTATCATGTGAAAAAAAGAAATAAAAAATACAAATGGCCTAAGCGTCTTACTATCTTCTTCGCATTGGTACTATTGGTATTTATTGCTATTGTGCTTTTTATTCGAAGTCCATGGGGGCAGAACATTATTGTTTCTAAAGTAACCGAATATGTTTCTGAAAAAACAAATACCAAAATACAAATAGACCGCCTTTTTATTACTTTTTCTGGAAATGTTGCTTTGGAAGGGTTGTACCTCGAGGATAAAAAAGGCGATACGCTACTTTATTCAGAATCTTTAGAAGCCAATCTTGCTATTTCACCATTACTATTTGGCAATAAACTTAATTTAAAATCAGCAGAATGGTCTGGACTTAAAGCCAATGTCTTTCGCGAGAATACTTCAGAACAATATAATTTTAATTTTTTACTAGATGCATTGACATCAGCTGATTCAACCGCTAACACCAGTGAAGCTGAAACGATGCAGGTTGAAATTGGTCACTTAGATTTCAAGGATTTTGAACTCAACTATCAGGATGACTTCTTGGGCATTGATAGTAAATTACAGTTGGGAGCATTGCTATTAGATGCAGAAGAAACCAACCTCGATAGTCTACATTTTAAACTTGATAATTTAGAGCTTTCAGATACACAATTAGATTATAGTCAAAGCAAAGCATTTCTACAAGAAGATACCACCCAGGCACAACTTCCATATATTGCAGTAAATAATTTTTCCTTAAGTAATGTAAAAGCAAACTATAATTCGGTTGTAGACAGTATTTTATTTAACGTAAATATTAATGATTTTCTTTTACAAGAAGCAAAGGCCGATTTATCAAATAATGATGTCGCATTTAATTTTCTAAACCTTAAAAATTCTACAGTTAATTTACACGTACCCAATTCAGAAAAAGTGCAAGATAGTGTGGTAGCATCTTCAAAGGAAGTTACTTTTACATGGCCTGAATTTTTCGTTAAAGCGAATACGATAGCTCTGACTAATAACACTATTGCCTATAAGTCTGGGCGTGCTGTTTCTAAAGAAGGTGTATTTAACCCAAATGAGGTCCTGCTTAAAAATGTTGCTTTTAACGCTTCGCATTTGGAGTATATACCTAAAGAAATAAGTTTTGACCTAAATGAGTTTTCTTTTTTGGAACGAAGCGGATTTATATTAAATGATTTAGCATTTTCTACAAGTATAAATAGCAATACAGCTGCTCTAACTGGGTTTAGGGCAATCACGAATTCCAGTAAGGTAGCGGGAGATTTTAAATTGGAATATAATTCTGTACAACAACTGATTACTACTCCACAATCAACAGCAATAAATCTGCAATTACCAACTATAGCATTAGGGGTTAATGATGCGCTTTTTTTTCAACCACAATTAATTGAAAATGAATATTTAAAAAAAGCACTTCAACACCCTATTAATGGAAATGTAAATATTGATGGCACTCTTGCTGATTTCGAAATAGATAATGTGCAATTCAAATGGGGGGAGACTTCGCTTGTTACAACAGGTAAAATTCAGCATGTAATGCAAGAAGACTCACTAAGGTATGCTTTTAATACCATCAATATTTCAACTGAACGCAAAGATATTTTAAATTTTGTATCAGAAGAAGATCTTGGAATTTCTATACCGCAATCTGTTATTTTAGAAGCTTCTGCGGTGGGTAGTTTGGATGATGTCACAACCCTCGTAACATTGAAAATTCCGGAGGGTAAAGCACAACTTACAGGTAGTATTCGTAAAGAAAATCAAATTCATTTTAATGGCGATTTACAAGTCGATAGTCTTCAACTGAACACGCTCTTAAAAAATGAAGCCTTCGGCGATATTTCTTTTAAGACTAGTTTTTTTGGTGAAGGCAGTAGTATAAACAATCTTAATGCTGAAATTATTTCTGATTTCAGCCAGTTAGTAATCAAAGATTATGACTTCTCAGCCCTTGACATAAAAGGTAAAATAACCAATGGAAAAGGAAACGTAGCAATGGCTTTTAAAGACGACAATTTAAATTTATTGGCCAATACTGAAATCGTGCTTGATTCCATAAACTCAAACATTGGATTCGACCTCAATGTTATCGGTGCTGACTTGTATGCACTTGAAGTTTCTAGAGAGAATATTAAAGCAGCATTAGAGCTGCAGGCAGATTATTCTGGTAATCCCCAAGATTTTAAATTAAATGCCACTATATTAAATGGCACAGCTGTCTATGATAATCAACAATACCAATCAGGAAATATCAACATTCGTTCTGCAATAGATTCTATTAATACAGAAGTTACAATTGATAGTGATTTTATAAATGGATTTTTAAAATCGAATGCTAGTCCCGAAGGAATAACTAATGCACTTAACAATCAGTTGAAAAATTATTTTGGAGATGAGGCGGATACGATGGTATTAGAAGATTCGGTCCAAGTTCAGATGAAATTAAAATTAAATTCAACACCTATATTAACTGAAGTATTTTACAGGAATGTTGAGCGGTTAGATTCAATATTAATTCAAGCTGATTTTGACGCTTTAACCAAAAACCTAAATGCTGAAGTTAAAGTTCCTTCTGTACAATATGGTGGAAGTACAATTGATAGTTTAAATGTTTTAGTAACAGGAAATGCCACAAACCTTAAGTTTACCGCTGGTTTAGCTGGATTAGTTTCAAATCCTATCCACATGGGGCATACATTTTTTGAGGGTAATCTAAAAGACAAGGAACTCCGTCTCGACTTTAGTTCTTTTAATGGCGAAGAAAAAATTGCTCACATTGGTTCTGAAATGACTTTAAAAAAAGATACACTTCAATTTCATATCGAGCCTAAGGAATTAATCCTAAATAGAGAATTATGGACTATTCCTCAAAGCAATGAAATTTTAATTGCTAAAAACTTCTTAGCGTTTAAGGATGTAGCAATGAGTCTTAATGATCAGCAGCTTTCTATTTCTAATACCATGGAGGGTGTGGAAAAGGAACATGTGGGATTACATTTCGAAAATTTTGGACTACAGACATTCTTAGGTTTATTAAATCCTGATGAAAAATTGGCATCAGGTTTATTAAAAGGAGACTTTATTTTAGAAAACCCATTTGGTGCAACAGGATTGGTGGCCAATTTTGATATTAACAATTTAGAAATAATAGAGAATCCACTAGGTACGCTTTCATTAGATGCTTCCTCTTCTAGATATGCAACGTATGATTTTAATTTAAAATTAAAAGAAGCAGGTGCTGATTTAGATTTAGTAGGAAACTATGCGGCAAATGAAACTGGTGCTCAGCTCAATTTAGATCTCAATTTAAATCAAATAGAATTGAAAACCATTGAGGGATTTACCAGTGGCATTATAAAAGATTCCCAAGGTGCAATTTCGGGTAAAATTAATGTGTCCGGCACGCCCACTTCTCCTTCTTATTTTGGAGATATCAATTTTAATAATACGCAGTTTAATATTTCCAGTCTAAATTCAGTTTTTAAAATATCGGAAGAAACCCTTAAAATAAATACTGAGGGCGTATATTTCGATAGATTTAGTATTGCAGATTCGGATGATAGCAATCTTTCAATTGATGGTTCATTATCGACAGAGTCCTTAATAAATCCAGCATTTGATTTAAAAATTGAAACTGAGCAATTCAAGGTTTTAAATGCTACGAAAGAAGATAATGAGCTATTTTATGGAATGGCCAGTATGGATGCAGCTATCGGTATTAATGGAGATTTGGAATTGCCAAGAATAACTGGAAAACTCCGAATAAGAAAAGTTACTGATGTTACTTATGTTGTACCAGAATCGCAATTAGATATTGAAGAGCGCGATGGTGTAGTGGTCTTTGTAAATCGTGAGCAACCAGATGCTATACTTACTAGAAATGATCAGGAAGAAACTCTTCCCTTTTTTCAAGGTATGGATGTAGAAGCAGTTTTAGAAATTGCCGAAGATGCAGATTTTCATATTATTATCGATGAACGTACTGGTGATAATTTAGAAGTATCGGGCGATGCCGCGCTCAACCTAAATATTGAACCCAATGGTAGAATTAATCTTACGGGTAGGTATGAATTAAAATCAGGACATTATGAGACAAATTTATACAATTTTGTAAAGCGGAGATTTGTTATAAATCCAGGTAGTACTATTACTTGGCAGGGAGACCCTACCGATGCCAAATTAGATGTTATAGCTATTTATGAATTAGAAACTTCGGCATCACCTTTAATGTCTTCTGTTACTTCAAGTGAAGATGTAAGTGCGTTAAGCAAGTATCAACAAGTACTTCCATTTTATGTTTATCTAAATGTAGATGGAGAACTTTTAGAACCTGAATTATCGTTTGGTCTTGATATGCCAGAAGATGATCAAGGCGCTATTGGTGGCGCAGTTTATACGCGTGTTCAGCAATTAAACTTACAAGAATCAGAACTCAATAAACAGGTGTTTTCGTTATTAGCATTAAATAGATTTTATGCTGATTCTGGAAGTGATGGTAGTTCTGGTGGTACTGCCGCAATTGCGCGTGATAATGTAAATAGAGTTCTTTCTGGTCAACTAAACACATTTTCTGATAAGGTTTTTGGAAGTTCTGGATTTGAGGTTGATTTTGATTTGGATAGTTTTACAGATTACCAAGGCGATAGTCCCCAAGACCGTACCCAACTTAATATCAATGCAAAGAAAAAACTTTTTGATGATCGTGTAATAGTAACAGCTGGTAGCGCAGTTGATGTAGAGGGTAGCGCACAAGAGGGGCAGGAGGAAACTCCCATAATTGGTAATGTTAGCTTAGAATATTTGTTGACAAAAGATGGACGATATCGACTAAAAGGTTTCCGTAAAAGCGAATATGAAAATATAATTGACGGGCAATTAATAGTAACGGGAATTGCTTTAATTTTTAACCGCGAATTCAATAAATTCAGTCAGTTATTCAATCCTATAAAAGATGCTGAGGAATCGGAACAAAAGAATACGGAGAATAAAGCTAAAGCATCAAACAAAAATTAATGAAGCTACGAATTGGCAATAAAATAATACAATGCAATCGACTGAATAAGTGCGATAGCAGTCCAATTGATATGGGCCTTGGTAGCGGTTATTACCTTATACTATTACTAACCTTATTAATTTCTTCCTGTGGCATTAAAAAGTATGTACCCGAGAATGAAATACTTTACTCAGGTGCAAAAATATACACTTCTACAGACCAAGATATTAAGGATGTTAAAAATGTGGAACAAGAATTAGAGACACTTTTACAACCCAAACCAAACTCAAAACTGTTGGGAATGCGATTAGGGTTATTATATCATTACAAATCGCAAAAAGTAAAACCGGGTTTTATCAATAAATGGTTGAATAAAAAATTTGGAGAAGAACCTGTGTATCTTTCCGATGTTAATCCGCAAAGGGTGGAAGAACTCATGTTTAATAGATTGGACAATCGCGGGTTCTTTTATAGTAAGGTGAATTCTGAAATTGATACCACAAATAATAATGCAGAAATAAATTATTCAGCGGAACTCTCTCAACCATATACGCTAGAAAATTTTAAACTTGATAAAGACTCGCTTGCTATTTATAATGATATCGAAAAAGCTTTAGCACAAACGCAAATAGAGCAGGGGAGTCGCTTTAATCTTGCTTTATTGAAATTCGAACGTGAAAGGATTGATAATGAATTAAAACAGAAAGGATATTATAATTTTAATCCTGATTTTCTAATTTTTGAAATCGATACAAATCGATATAAAAATAAAAAGTTCGATTTATTTCTGCGTTTGAAAAAGGGTGCGCCAAAAAAATCTGTTATTCCCTACGAAATAGATTCAATTACAGTGTATCCCAACTATGCAATAGAAAATGACACCAGTAACTTAGCAGTAACAAAAAAAGTAAATGATATTTATTTTGTTCAAAAGGAAGACTTTTTTAAACCTAAAAAATTAGAACCCTATTTACTATTTGAAGAAGGACAGAAATACAATGCTCAGACAGCGCGATTAACGAGTAATCGACTTTCAGATTTAGGAAGTTACAAGTTTGTGAATATTCGATTTAATGAAAAGGATACTACTGCTGTAGACGGTGCCGGATCGTTAGATGCTGATATTTTTCTTTCTCCATTAACCAAAAGATCTATACGAACAGAATTACAAGCGGTTACAAAATCAAACGGATTTACAGGTCCAGGAATTGCAGTTACCTACAACAATCGAAACCTTTTTAAAGGCGGTGAAACATTAAGTATTACGGGTGATTTTAGTTATGAAGCCCAAATATTGGGAGGTAATGATGGCGGATTAAGTAGTATTGCAGGAGGATTACAAGCAAACTTAATTATTCCGCAATTGGTTCCTTTTTCTCCCAGTCAATTTAATGATGCTGTGCCCAAAACTAAAATTAGTTTAGGGGGCGATATTCTCAATCGAAGCAAATTATATACGCTTACGTCATTCAATACTTCTTTTGGCTATACCTGGAATGAAAACCGATTTGTTTATCATGAATTGAATCCAATAAGTATTAATTACGTTAATCTTTCTAATACCACTACAGAATTTGAAGAAATTTTAGAAAATAATTCGTATTTGGCAGAAAGCTTTGAACAGCAATTTATTGCGGGTCTCAACTATACTTTCACCTATAATGAATTAGTGGACGCTAACAAAACACGTCCTTTATATGCATCCACAAGTTTTGAAATTGCTGGCAATTCGCTTAGCCTATTTGATGGTGGAAAGGGAACAGTCTTGGGTTTGGAATATGCTCAATTTGTAAAAGCAGATATAGATTTTAGATATTACTTTAAATGGGGAAAAGAGCAAGCATTAGTAAGTCGTATGTATGCCGGGTGGGGTATTCCTTACGGTAACTCAACGACACTTCCTTTTGTAAAACAATTTTTTTCTGGTGGACCATACAGCGTTCGTTCTTTTCAGATACGGTCATTAGGTCCTGGTTCTTTTATTTCTGATGAAGATGATACTTCGTCATTTTTTGACCAATCAGGTAATCTTCGACTGGAAGCAAATTTGGAATATAGATTTCCAATTTTTTCATATTTAAAAGGGGCCTTATTTATAGATGCCGGAAATGTGTGGTTGACAGATCAAATAAAAATTCCAGAAGACGAATCAGCGGAAAACAATGCATTTAACGAACAGTTATTAGCAGAAGGACAATTTGGTTCTGATTGGATAAAAGAATTGGGTGTAGGTGTGGGATTTGGTTTGCGGGTAGATATTCAAAGTTTTGTTATTCGATTTGACTTCGCATCACCATGGCGCGTACCTTATTGGTCAGAAGGTGAGCGTAGTAGAGTGCCTTTTTTTGATGGCGGTAGTGACAATGTAGTTTTTAATTTCGCTATTGGATATCCATTTTAGCACCTATTCTACGTTGTCGCTATTGGAGTTTAATACATTAGAATAGTAATCACGAATAAATCGCATAAAGGTTAACTTATCTTTACAGGGTCGTTATTCAAAAGGTTTCTAACAGTACTCCAGAACATTAATAATGAACTTGTTGAAGTTGATGAAAACTCAGAAAGCAATTGCATATTTTTTAGGAACATTTTTTCTTCCTCACCATTCAAATCCGATGTGCCATGGTAATATGCCATATTCCAATCATTAAAATATCTTCCTGAAACATCACCATCCCATAATTTTTTTACATTATGATGTCTATTGTCTTTTTTAATCTTACCATATATTTTAATCACATCGCTTCGCTTTCCTTCTAGAATTTGCACGAACTCCTGATTATAATAAACCAAGCAACCTGTCACATTTTTTTGCGAATTGGTAAGTCTTGCTTCTGATAAAATATCCTTTATGTTTTGAGTATTTATAGTGGGAGAAGCAACTGAAATATAGGTTAGTTGGAACATGAGTCTATTTCTTTTGTGAAAGATAATAATTCCAATCATTTATTTAGATAAATGTTAGCTTTTATACTTCGGTCCTATTTTAAACGAATTTCAATTGGTATGAGGTTTTGCGATACAATTTTGATTCATCTGGTTAAGATGTACTATTATTTCTATTTACATTGTTTTGATTATTAGGAATTAAAAAAAGATAATATGAAAACTTTAGAAGACTTATTTGAACATCAAATAAAAGATTTATATAGCGCTGAAACACAATTGGTTAAAGTGCTTCCAAAAATGATTGATAAAGCTAGTGATAGTAAGCTTAAAGAAACTTTTGAGGGTCATCTTGCAGAAACTAAGATGCAAAAAAGCAGGTTGGAAACTATATGTAGGGAAATGAATATTACACCTGCTGGAGAAACCTGCAAAGCTATGAAGGGCCTTATTAAAGAAACGAAACATTTTATATCTGAAGCAGCTACGGATGATGTTATGGATGCAGGATTAATAGCTGAAGCTCAGCGTGTAGAACATTATGAAATATCGGGTTACGGCACAGCAGTTCGATTTGCGAAAGAATTAGGACATCGAAATATTGCCAAAACACTTCAAGAAACACTGGATGAAGAGTACGATACAGATAATAAACTTGACAAATTAGCTGAAGGTAGGTTAAATAAAAAAGCTATTGATCAGAATTAAAATTGGTATGGCTATAAAAATTACATCAAGTTTTAAATAATCAAAAAAGAAACAAAATGAAGTATATAACAATAATAACGTTAGCCCTCGTTTTAATTGGGAGTTATGGTTGCAAAGAAGCCAAAAATAAAACTGAAAGTACAACCGATGGCCCTATGGAAGTTATTAGTGGAACTAAAAATACAGAATCACTAACAATTTTAATGGAACCTAAGAGCGAAAGCGAGGTGCGGGGAGAGGTAACCTTTACAGAGGATGATAATACCGTAAAAATGTTGGCTGTTTTCACAGGACTCTCAGAAGGGGAACATGCAATTCATTTACACGAAAAAGCAGATTGCTCATCAGATGATGGAAAGTCAAGTGGAGGACATTGGAATCCGACGAGAGAACCCCATGGCAAGTGGAACGATGAGGGTGGTTATCATAAAGGTGATATAGGTAATTTTACTGCCGATGCTAATGGTGATGCCACAGTAGAATTTTCTGCGGGAGACGAATGGTGTATAGGTTGTGAAGATGAAAGAAAGAATATATTAAATAAAGCAGTAATTGTTCATCAGGGTAAAGACGATTTTATGTCGCAACCCAGTGGTGATGCCGGTGCACGAGTTAGTTGTAGTGGTATTATAAAATAAAAATGATAAAATAAAAAAGGCTGCACTTAAGCAGCCTTTTTTATTTATGTGTGACCTGTTGTTATTTTAGTTTCCAAATAGTAATAAAATACTAATTACTAAAAGTACAATCCAACCAAGATGTTTTCCTTTAGTTCCGATTAAAACTATTAGACTAGAGATGACCATTGTTATTATTGTTGAATTAACCATAAAATTGACTAATTCAGAATTCAACAAATTTGGTTTTAACGATATTTTCATTAAAAACGCTCCAATACACCAACCAAAAAATGAAGATAAGTGCCAAGTTGCCCAAATTATGCGTAAATGCCTTTCTTTTAGTCCACTTTTAACTTTTGTTGGGACCAAATTTCCAGAACTTCTTTTCGAATTAAAGATAAGATATTCACCAAAAATTGAATGAACTATTCCTAATAGGATGCATTAAATACCCGCACTGAAAAAATAGACATTCATAGATTAATTTTGTTTTCGCTAAAAGCATTTCTAACCATTCTTTTCACAATTTTTCGATGGAATGGTTTTATAATCCCCATATATATTTTACCCTTTAGATTATTGTATTCCACTAGTGTAGTGACTTTTATGTTGTGTAAATCGGTTTTTTTGTTTGTAACAATTGCTCTAAAATTTAGATGAGCGTCATCTGCTCCTAAAATTATTTCATCCTCATTTATACCGTAAATTTTAAAGTACTTCACATAACCGCCAACTTCATAATTTTCATTATAATCCACTGGTTTTTCAGTTTTCAATCCAAATATTCCAACAATTTTATTCCTAATAATAAACAATACTTTAATCCAAGTGGGAGTTGTGTTAAAAACAAGATTTGTTATCTCTTCTATGTTGTTCGTATGGTTTGTTGTAGTATATGTATCAATAAAATCAATCTTTTTGAGTAGTTTACTTAGGCTATCAGTTAATCTAGTTTTTTCTTCTTTGACTTTTTGCATGGGTTCCTAAATTTAGGTCAAAGTTACTAATAATTTTATATTTAGGTCAATTGTACTAATTATTTTTATCTTTGAAGTAATGAATAAAACAAAACAAACAATATTAGAAACGGCTTTATTGCTTTTTAATTCTGATGGATTATCTGTTGTAACACTCAGAACAATTGCTAACAAAATGAAAATTAGTCAAGGGAACTTAAATTATCATTTCAAGAAACGAGATGATATTATTGAAGCCTTGTATTTTGAATTGGTTGAACATATTAATAAAAGTATGGAAGACTTAAAGTTGCAGGACTCTAAAAATAATTTAAAGACTTTGGCGGACATTTTACATACTATGATGACTATTTTTTATGAATATCGATTTTTTTTTCTTGATTTTGTTCAAATAATGCGAGGAAACAAAAAAATCGAAAAACATTATACTATACTATCTAAACAAAGGGAAGAACAGTTTTCTGTTCTTTTTAAACTATTAGTGAAAAACCGTTTAATGAGGAATGAAGCTCTACAAGACGAGTATAATTATTTGTATAAACGATTTTCAATTCTTGGTAATTTTTGGATTTCTGAAGCAGAGATTCAAAATTCTAAATTGACAAAAAAAATGATTGCTACATATGCTGTAATATTGTTTCAGGCTATATATCCTTACCTTACTTTAGAAGGACAAAAAGAGTATAATTCTATAAATTTCGAGTGTTTTAACTTGCTCCTAAGAGGGGTTTAGAGTTAGTTACATGTTCAAGCGACTACTTTAGTCTTGTCTTAAAGTCCATATTGTCAACATATTCAAAAACCATTTTTACTACTGCAATGGCGGAATTATTTACTGTTCAAACTTCTCAATAACATTTAAGAACGCTAAAGCTTTCATCGTTTTTGAGCCTGTAAAAAGACCTATCGTTTTTCTTACCCATGCAATGTGAAGATTTTTATAGGTTAATTTATTTAAAAACCAGACTAACGGAATAATTAATAAGAAATTAACCATGAGGTATTGTAATACAAAATCGACATCCATATTTGCATAGATGTCTATGTTGAATAAATAGTCGCTAGCAACTACTACATACGACCACCATATTGGGGTGGATAACAACATTAATTTTACAAATAACAATCCGTGAGTATTAACTAATTCTATCTTTTTTCTAATTTCAACTATTGGTTTTGCAAAGTCAATTTGATTTAATAAGGTAACTTGTCCAATACTTCCAGCTAAGGCAATTAGCGTGAAAAGACCAACAATAATTCCACTAATCGCTAAGTGTGTTTGGTGCCAATTACTTGCAATATAATTTCCTATAAACAGTGCTAATAAAGAAAAAACTACAATTTCTATAATTCTGTATTTAAGAATACTTAGTGTTCTCTTTTCTGATTTCTCTAAGTTGATACTCTTAAATGAGTCTACATTTAAACTTAATTTTTCATCTAGTTTAGTATTGTAAGCTGCTAAAATTATTTTTAACTCTCCTGCTTCCATAATGTTATATATTTTTAAATTCTTTTTTTAATTTTAATTTGATCCTACTAATTTTTGTGGCGACATTTGTTTTAGTAATGCCAAGTATTTCTGAAATTTCCTCGTAACTTTTCTCTTCTAAATATAGTAGCATTAATGCCTTATTTAGTTCGTTTAAATTATGAATGAATTCTTGTAATAACTTTAGATGATAATTTAATTCTGTTTGCTTTTCACTAGTATCTTCTTCTATTTTAAAAATAGATTCCTCATTGAAAAAATCATTTTTCAAAGACCATTTTTTTTCTTTTCTATAAAAAGAGATTGCAACGTTTAGCGCTATTCGATACATCCAAGTAGTGTATTTGTAATTGCTATTATAATTATCATAAGAATTCCATAACTGGATAATAATTTCTTGTTCTAAATCTTTTCTATCTTCTTTGTTTTGGCAATAAGAGTTCACAATTTTATAGATGATTTTTTTATGTTCATCTAAAGTTTTTATGAATTGCTCTTTTTTATTTACCATCATTAGTAAGTGATTGCACTAGTGTAATTTATAATTATTTATTTTGAAACTATAGCTACTGTTTTTATATGTTATTCGAAAAGGTGCATGAATAATCACACTTTTTAAAATTTATAAGAAATTGGAGAACATGTTAATTGAAGTTCCGAGAATTAAACTGGATAGCCCTTCTTTACAAGATAAACGTCTCAAATTAATCTTATTAGAGTATGCAATCCATAGCGCAAGTAATGAGCAGCAAAAAAATATAGCGATAAGATAAACTGGGAAATTAACTGTACTTATGCCCAACCAACTAAACATAATTACCTCTAGTACTGTAAATCCGAATAAAGCTAAAATAGGGTTTGATTTTCTTGGTTTTAGTAGTAACAATATACCGCCATAAAACAGAATTAGGCAAATAAATAGTGGCAAAATTTGATTTAAATAGGACAAGCTGAAATAACTTTTAAAAGAAAAATCAAAATATTCTTTTAAGTTAGTATTTATGTCAGATTGTATTAGGAATATTATGCTAAATAAAATTCCTATAAACGAAAATGCAATTCCGATAATTTTTCTAGTTGCCATACTATAATGAGTTTGTTTACTTATTATTCGCAGACTTTAAAAAAAAATCACACTTTTTATATTTTTTTTAATCTTTAAAATGAAATGGCATTTAAATGAATGCTACACCAGCAGTCGAGTATTTAAATAGATACTGGTTTTATATGCTTTTATTTCAACCTATTATACTATAAAGAAGCCATTGGTGAATAATTAATTCAGTTATGGCTTCTTTGCAATGTTGGTAGCAATGTTTTAATTACTTCCTATTCACAGGATAGAACTTTTTTATAAATTTTCTATTCGCCTTTTATGATTGGCTCGTATTTATTCCAATTAGCTATAATTGCCCAAATATTAATTGCGAATAATACAACTGCGATTCCAATACTTGATAGGTCGTGTACGAAATGGTGAATAAATATTCCAACCATAACAGGAAGAATTACCAACGCTCCAAGTGCTCTTGTTTTTGGGATTGCAATTAAAGCTCCTCCAATGATTTCAACAATTGCTACAAGCGGAAAAATCCATTTTATTGTCATAAAACCGCCCATAATTTTCATCATTTCTTCAGACATTTCAGGCATGGGCATATAATTGAGGAATTTGTTTAATCCTGAATTAATCATCATTAAACCAAATAGAATACATAAAACTGTAAGAATCTTGTTTTTCATTTTTCAATTGTTATTATTAGTAGTAGCACAAAATTAATTAATTTTGATTACCATTAGTAATCAGTTACCTAAAGGTAACCATCAAATTAATAAAGATGAAAAAGAAAGAGCATAAAGAGTGCATGTCCGCTTTGTTACCTGTAAGAGACACTTTAGATGTTATAGGTGGAAAATGGAAACTATTAATTTTAATTTCAGTTTGGGAAGGAAACAAGCACTTTAGGGAAATAGAACGTAGTATTCCAAAGTTAAGTACTAAAGTTTTGTCAAAGGAGTTGAAAGATATGGAAGAAAATCACTTGATCACTAGAACTGTTTTAAATGGTTCTCCTGTACGAACAGAATATGCACCTACAGAACATTCCAAAACGCTTGAAAAAGTCATTTTTGAATTACATAATTGGGGTATCAACCATAGAAAAAAAATCTTTGGTGAAAAGTCCGATACAGTTAGTTAAAATCGTTTTTAATATGAATTAGGACTATGTTATTATGTTGGTATAGCTATGAAAAGTACGGGAGTTAATTAAGGTTTACTTTCCCTTACCCACGTAGGGCTTTGTAATGTGCAGGCTTTTATGCGTTTAATTGAATTTCTAATTTTTTAGCCAAAATCCCTATTCCACCAGCCATTAGATTTTTGATTTTTCCATGCGCAATTTGCAATTTAACAACAATCAAACTGGGTGATGGTTCATTCATAAATTTTCCTTGTTGAATTTTAAAACTCTCTTTCTTTATATTTAATACATCAAATAAATAACAGGCAAGTGGTCCACCTGCCATCCCAGTTCCTGCTTCTTCTAGTATTCCATATCTAGGACCAAACATTCTAGTAGTAGCATCATAGTTTTGCTTATCTACGTCCGTAGAAAAGACATAATAACCTATTAAATCATACACTTCACTAATTTCAGCTATTAGGTCAAAATTTGGAGTAATTTCTTTTAAAACTTCTTTGCTTTTAACGGGAATAAGAATAAATGAATTACCTGTGTTGACCAATTTAATTGGTGTATCGGGAATAAGGTCGTTTTTAGTTAATCCTAGGGATTTTAGAATCATACTTTCTTTTTCACTTACGTGAACATATTTGGGCGCTAGCTGTTCCATAAATGCTAAATCTCCTATCATTGCTATTCTTCGCTTTCCATCGATTGTTTCTTTTGAAGAATTATCATTTTTTAGAGAACCTATTTGTTTTAAGTATGAAAATGTAGCTACTGTGGCGTGACCACAATGTGCTATTTGTTTTGTAGGTGTAAAAAAGTCTAGCTTATAATCCTCAGTTTTTGATTTGGATACAAAAGCAGTTTCTGACAACCCTACTTTTTTTGAGATTTCTAACTTTTCTGAATTAGATAAATTGTCGGCATCTAAAACTACACCTGCTGGATTACCACCTTTGCCATCAATCGCAAATGCGTTTAAAATTTGTACTGTCACTAGTTTTGAATTGTCCATTTTTGATATTTTATACGTTATATCAGATAGACGTGATTAATTAGAAAAAGACGTAATTATTCAGAATTATTTTCAAAATCTAATAGTTTACCTGTAGTATCCGATTCAACATTTGGACAGTCCAAAATGTTTTCTTTTAAAATTTCTCTAGCTTTTTGAACTCTAGATTTTGTGCCTGAATAAGATATATTTAGATGATGAGCTAGTTCTTTTTGTGTATAATCTTTGAATGAGGTTAAGATAATAGCCTCTTTATGATTAGAAGAAAGACTTTCTATTTTTTGATTTATACAGTTTGTAAGTTTTGAGTAATCAAAATTTTGTTCCTGCCTTTCGGGAATATCTAAGTCTGTAATCGGAATGCTATTTTCTTTGGCCTTTCGGAAATAATCAATAATAGTGTTTCGTGTAATTTGGTAAACCCAAGATGTGAGTTTAGAAGTATGCTTTAATTGATTGACTTTAGATTGTACTTTTAGGAAAACCTCTTGATGAATATCTTTTGAAACTTGTTCATCTTTTACTTTTCCTAAAATGAACTTAAAAAGTTCATCATTAAGGTCCGTCCAGATGGCATTAATTTCTGTATTCACAATATTATTTTTTCATTTTTTGTCTAATGCTGAATTTGAACATATCCCTGATAGGTAATTTTCAAATTAGCGACATTATAAATATATACAAACCTTTCGGAATTACACATTAGTCCGCATTACGTTTAAGTTTTTTGTTGTGGCTCGTTATTATCCGTATACCACATTTTCAGCGGTTTCCTTGTGCATTTCCAAATCCGATTTTACGCTGTCCAATTTCATTCGGATTGTCATTAACGCAACTTTTCCGAGTGGTAAACGAAGCGTTGGATTTTTGGAATACACCAAGTCGATAATCGCCTTAGATGCTTTTATTGGGTCGCCTTCTTGCTTCCCGTCAACACCTTTTAATTTTGTTCGGAACGCTCCGGCGGTTTCGGAATAATCATCAATTTCGATTGTAGCAAGACCAAGTCCGTTACTTGCGAATTTTGTTCGGAATGGTCCAGGCTCAACTATTGAAACTTTAATTCCGAGTGGTGCAACTTCTTGAGCTAATGCCTCGCTAAAACCTTCAACAGCGAATTTACTTGCATTGTAAATTCCAAATCCCGCAAATGCTTTAATACCTCCGTGTGATGAAATTTGGACAATATGTCCACTTTTTACTTTTCGCATGAAGGGCAAAACTGTTTGTGTTATTTTTAGTGTACCGAAAAAATTGGCATCGAATACGTCTTTGACTTCTTTTATAGAAGTTTCTTCGACTGCACCTACAAATCCAATTCCTGCGTTATTGACCAAAACATCAATTTTGCCGAATTGCGAAATTAGTTGCGAAACACAGGTTTCAATATTTTTTTCGTTTGTAATATCCAATAAAATGGAATGGGCTTTAGCCTTATGTTTGGTGTTAAAGTCCTCTACTTGTGATTTATTTCTAAATGTACCAATCACAAAATCTCCTTTTTCGATTACGGATTCGGCAAGTGCCTTACCCAATCCGCTCGAAATACCTGTTATAAACCAGTTTTTCATAGAACCTATTTTACGATTAATTTATAATGTGGTGTTGGGTTTAGTGGGCAAGAATATAAATAATTACCTTCTTTAAGCTCTACAACTCCAGTATATTGAGTTTCGCCCTTTTTTACATTAGCTGTTGTAAAAGAATTCTCTACTGCTGTTTTTATTACATCAGCATCTTTGTCTTCTTCTTTTTGGATTACAAAACCTAATTCTTTATCAACATTCTTATTTACCACTCTGAATTGATACTTGCCTGAAGTAAGGTTTAGTTCTTGGGTCTCAAATTGACCTTCTGTTTGAATGAGTTCAATAATTGTTACATCTTTTTCCATTGTTTGTGCTTTTAATATTTGATTAGTAAATAGTGCACAAATAATTGTAAGCACCGATACGACTTTTTTCATTTTATAAAGTTTTAAAATTAACTCTACAAAAGTCCTACGAATTCGGTACTTAAAAAATGAACTAGATTAAGTTTTTGAGCTAAGTTTTTTTCTCAGTTTTGACATAAATTCAGGTGTAATGCCTAAATAAGAAGCAATTACTTTTTGCGGAACACGATAAACAATATTTGGGTAGCGTTTTTCTAATTCTAAAAATCGCTCTTCTGCGGTCATACTTAAATTAGACAATGCTCTTTTTCGGGAAAAGGCAAAGGCTCTTTCAGTTGTAATTCTAAAGTATTCGCTTAATGCGTGGATTTCTTTACAAAGCCCTTCAATATCGTTATAAGACATTTGTAGAATTATGGAATCTTCGAGTGCCTCAACAAATAAAGTGGCAGGTGTTTGGGTTATGTAGCTGTAAAAATCGCTGGTAAAGTGGTCTTCCACTGCAATTTGAACGGTATGTTCTTTTCCTTCATTGTCTATAAAATAAGAACGGAAAGCTCCTTTTTGAATATAATTTCTGTAGTTGCAAACGTTACTTGGTTGATCTAATAACTCACGCTTCTTAATTTTTTTTACTCGAATTATAGCAATAAGTTTTTCCGTTTCCTCCTTTGTCAGAGTAACGTATTTTTCAATATTTCCGAGTATGTTTTCGTATAGTTCCAATGTTTTGTACATGTGCCACAAGGGTTGAGTTATGAACCGTACCGGAGCAAACTAGCGTTTGCTTACCAGCTATGCGCTAAGCAAAAGCTTTTTGCCCGCCCGAACGTGCCTTTTCGGTACGGGCGGGTTTTGTTTTATTTTTTGTTCTAAGCAACCCCGACGCTTCGGGGCCAAAGATTTAGCGACATTATAAATATAAACAGAACTTTACTTTAAATCCTTAGCCCGCATTAAGTATAGCCATTGATGGCATTAGTTATTTTCGCTCTGATATTTATAGCTGCAACCTTCAATACAAATCGGTCCGCTAGTTGGGGTAAGGATAAAATGATTTGAGAACAATTCTAAATCATATGTGATAAAGCCATCATTATTTTCCGATTGAGTTTCAAATTCATCACAATCATACTCAAGGGATAATTTAATTTCTTCGAGTGAAAATGTTCCAGTTGTACATTCAGTAAACCTATTCGAAGAAAAAGTTCCATTACTATAAAATTCAAGTTCTTCTCCATTTTCTACATCAACCCAATATTGGGGTCCACCCGCACTTATAAATGCCTCGTTTAGTTTCCATTGTCCTTCTATCAAATTTGCATTTGGAAGTATAGGTTTATCCGCCACTTTATCACAGGAGGTTAATAAAAATAAAAACAACATTAAAGAACATAGATTTTTCATTTTCAGGAGTATTATTTATTAGATGCTTTTAATTATAAATGGTTGCTTATGATAAATGCCAACATAATGTAAGATATGACAGCTGCAAAGCAGTGTGCGAGTAGGAGCGGGGAGAAAACGAGATGAAGGGATTTTGGTCGACGCAGGCGTTCCAAGCGCAGCGAACACATGAATACCTTTAAAAAAGAATAAAAACGATATGAATAATGCTAAATCATCGTCACGGCTATGGCAAATAGGGCAGGCACGGTAACTTTTCGTTTCCGTTTGGTCTGCAAGCCAGCCCCGATGCTTCGCGGTTTGTTTTGTAATTATTTTTTCAGTTTTAATAATTCAGAATATGGATTTCCATTCAACCCTAATAGTTTAGCAAAAGCAGGTTCCGTTTATATTCCGTTAGATTTTAATTGTTTCGCTTTTTTATTGCTTTATACCATAGCACCATTTGCACCGATAACTTGACCCGAAATCCATTTAGAATCATCGCTTGCTAAAAATAAAACGACTCTTGCAATATCAATAGGTTCCGCAAGTCTATTAAAGGCATTCATAGCACTTATTTTATCTATTGTTTCTTGCGATTTACCATTAAGAAATAAATCCGTTGCTGTAGCTCCTGGTGCAATAGCATTTACCGAAATTCCTCTACCTATTTCTTTAGCAAAAACTCTAGTCATTTGCTCTACGGCTGCTTTTGAGGCGGAGTATAGTGCATAGGTAGGAAACATCAATTTAGCTGTGCTAGATGAAAAATTTATAATTATACCATTATCTGCTAATTTGCTATCAGCTTCTTGCATTGTATTGAAAACGCCTCTGACGTTGACGTCAAAGAGTTTGGTGAAATCTTCCTGAGTATTATCTTTTAATAATTTGGAAAACATAATTCCTGCATTATTAACTAACACATCAATTCTGCCAAATGCTTTTAAGGTTTCATCAAATAAATGTCTGACTTCTTCTTTTTTGCTAACATCTGCTTTTACGGCTAGAGCAGTTCCACCATTTATTTTAATAGATTCAACGGTATTACGGGCTTCTTTTTCACTACTGGAGTGATTCACTATTATTTTTGCTCCATTTTTAGCCAAAAGAATAGCAACCTCTTTCCCAATTCCTTTAGAGGAACCGGTGACTATGATTACTTTGTTCTCGAGTCTCATTGTGTGTATTTTTAGTTTTGAATTGATTTTTGGTGGTCATTCGTAAAGTATAAAAGCAAAAACAGAAACCCGATGTAGGTAGATTGCAGACCTACCAAATCCCATTTTTGGGCAAAAGAACTCCCAATAACTAATATGTTCATGAGTAGAAAAGTGGCTATTAGAGTTTCTCGAGTAAATTTATTGAGCAAAAAAAGAATACCAATAATAAGTTCCGCAAATGGTATACAATAGGCTAAAGGTGTTACCATAAATTCAGGTAACAAGGTGCCTTGAAAGGTATTCTGCATTCCCGTAACAAACTTTTCTAAATCAGGCATCCTTACTATTCCGTGAAATAAAAAGTTTATTCCAAAGGATATGCGAAATAGTAATACTGCGAGTGCTTTGTTATCTAATTTTTTCATTACAATTCTAGGTTTACTATTTTAATTCTATTAGTTTTTTGGCGGTTAAAGCAAGGTCACTTTCATGTATTTCTGGCTTTGGTGAAAGCGGATATAATTGTGCTCCAGGACGGCTGATAAAAGCACCTCTCCAGCCTGCCCAAATTGCACCAGCTATATCCCAACCGTGAGCTGCTACAAGCATACATTCATTAGCTTGGATTCCCATTTTTCTTGCTGCCCAATCATATGCATCAGTATGTGGTTTAAATTTACCAATGTCCTCAATACTTAATCTTTCTTCAAAATAATCTAATAGCCCCGCATTTTTAAATTGCGTTTCTACACCAATATTAGAGGAGTTCGTAAAGGAAACTAATTTGTAACCAGCATCTTTTAATTTTTTTAAAGATTCTTTTACTTCTGGATGCGGAGGAATGGAGCGTAAAGGCGGCAGTATGGCTTCTTTTGCTTCTTCTTCACTAAGGTTAATTCCATTATTTGCAGCAACCATTTTTAATGCTGCTGCACCTATAACACCAAAAGCTTCATATTGTCTGCCAACTGTTGTAACTAAAGAATATTGTAACATGGTAGTAAACCATAATGGTAACAAATCACTCCTGCCACCTAAAGCGTCTCCTACGCTTTTTTTCATAGCGGTGAGGTCTAACAAAGTTTCGTTGACATCAAAAAATAATACTTTTGGTCTTTTTAATTCTGTTTTCATTATAATGTTTTTTTGAGTATTCTGCGATAATACCATTTGAGGTAATCCAAGGCCAGTCACACTTAAAAGTGTAGCGTTTTTAATAAAATTCCTTCTATCTTTTTTCATCATTTTGATTTTAAAACATTCTGAGTGGTATGTTAGTGGGTAAAAAAATTATGATTTTATTAGCTGTAAATAACTAGAAATACCTTTTATGTAATCATTGATAATTTGGTCCCCGTTGTAAAGCTTTCTAATTCCTCTGATTCCCTCGAAAGAACTAATCAAAAATGTTGCAACTGCCATATTATTGGTGCTTTTCTTGATTGATCCTTCAGTCTTACCTTTTTCAATTAGTGCAATGAGGGAAGACTTCCATTTTTCAATAATATTTTTTAGAGCTAACTGGTAACTTTTTTCATAGTTGCCAATTTCGTTTATAAAGTTATTCATTGGGCAACCATTACTTTTATCGTATATAGAAAAAAAGTTTATGCGATTTATAAAAGTATTTTCTAAAATTTCTATGGCACTGCCTTCTTCTTTTAAAGGTGCAATCATACCATCGTATACTCTCTTTTGAATTTTAAGTTTTATAACTTCTAGTGCCAGCTGCTCTTTGTTTTTATAATGATAATAAAAGGCGCCTTTTGTCATTTTTGTAGCCTTCATTACATCATTAATGCTAGTAGCTTTAAACCCATTTTCATAGAACAATTTAAAAGCTTCGTGCACAATGTGCTGTTTGGTTATTTCAGATTTTAATTCCTGTTGCATATTACAAATTTACATAAAAACATTCTATATGGTATTTTTTGTTTCTAAAATCGTTAATTACCGATTAAAACGAAAAAATGGCTCTGCAATTTTGTAGTCTAATTAATCTAGAAGTATTGAAATTGATAAAACTATTGAAAGGACGTAGTAACTTTTTAATTTAATGTTAACCCAGACGAATGATACATCATCGGTTAGTATTTGAAAAGTAGCGGATTAAAAGCACTAACTTTTGGATTAACTATTTGCTTTCAATTTACAATACTCACCTCGATTTAAGCACTTAAATCGCTATTTTTTATATACATTTTTAGGTGGCGTTTTTCTATTCCTGATAGATTCATCACAATAAAGTCAGTTAAAATCTCTTGATAATCTTTTACTGAAATTATGTCCATCCCCAAATTTTTAATTTGTTCAAAATCACTTTAATTTGCCTTCTACATCTGAGTTGATATGAAAAAAGCCCCTTAAAGAGGCTTATATAAATCAGTTTTCGATTAGTTAGTGGCTTGTGCAACGGTTACCATTGTTGTGTGTAGTTTTTGTTTCCAATGGAATATCTGAGAATTCTACTTCTGTTAGGTGAGTGTAAGCGGTATTAATATGTGAGGTTATCCAGCCAATCTTGAAATTATTTTTTTTCATAAATTCTTTTTTGCTTTTGTTAGTTAACCTATGCCATGATAAATTGTAGTTTAAAACAACGGCGAGACTAGAATTTTCAGATGCTAACCAGTTTAGTTTTTTTATTCCTTTTCCTCTGAATGCCTTATGTTTTAACCCAACTACATATTTGTTTGCCAAAATAGGTTTATTCTCAAAATCTAGTAATATAATATTGATTGACTTAAGATATTTTGCTTCAGCTAATTTGGCAACATCATGACTAACTTTTTTAGCATACTTGGCGCTCCATTTATCAGTATTTTTGGAAATATTTATTAAATCATTTTTAAAACCCACGAAAGACTTTTCCAGATTTATATTTTCCTTAATAGAACTAGATTGAGCATAGTTGTTATAGGATATTATGCCCATTATAATTATTACTATATAATGTTTCATTTTATAAATTTTTAGTTTTACTTACAGCAATCCTTTGAAGCTGTTATTGGAAATAGTAGTTGCTTAAAATATGCGGTAGTTTTCGGGTAATTAGTGGTGCTATTTTCTATAACTCCGACTTCTTCAACTGCACCTTTTCTATTGTAATACGTGCCAAATACCAAATCCCAAAAGGGAAAAATGTTGCCGAAATTTTTTGCCTCTTCCATTTTCATGCTGTGATGAAAATGATGTAATTGGGGTGTTACAACCAAGTAGTCTAAAAAACTTTTTTTTGATTGAATGTTTGCGTGTGAGATGTAAGCAATAACTACATGTGTAACTCCTACCAAAAAAATAATTTCTAGGCTAAATCCTAGTAATAATATAGGTGTCATTTTCAAAAAGGTATTTAAGAAAATATTGATTGGGTGAATCCAATTTGTTTTGAACCAATTTAAGCTTGTTGGTAAATGATGAATGGAATGAATTTTCCATAAAAGAATACTTAAATACGAATTGGTGTTGCCTTTGTGACTAATTCTATGATAAAAATATGGAAGAAGTTCTCCAGCCAGATTTGCAATAATATATACTGTAAAAAACGGTATAGAATCCCATAAATTAGATGTTGTAAAGAAGTTTTTCTGAATATAGACAACGAATGATAGTGCAAGCGTTTTTCCTAATGCATCAAATATGGCTGTCGAAAAAATGAAATGTTTAATATCTGTCCAAAAGGTTTGTTTATTTACTTTCCAATCTTGTTTTAAAGGAATAATTCGTTCTAAAATAAGAATATAGAATAATGTAAATAAGAAAATAGAGTAGGCTGCGATTTCAAAATTCCAGTTATTTAGAAGAGTTAAATAACTAAAAATGCCCATTGAGATTAATAAAAATGGTACAACTACCGAGGGTGCAATTTTATGTTTCATTTATTTACTTTCTCTTGTAGTCGTAAGATGAAAGTAAAAAGATGCAGGATTATGGCAATAAATTCATTCTTTCCATTTCTGTTTTTAATTCTTGCGGAAGCTCGCAACTGGTTTTTAACTGAAAGTCAGACACTTGACCTCTATTGTTGTAAGATATATCAATGCAGTCACTAACTAATTCTTTTAGTTTTTTTCTACCTCTTTGTATTCTTGATTTTGTCGCAGTTAAACTCAAATTAAGTATTTCGGCAATCTCCTGCTGCGGTTTTTGCTCAATATCACTCATGTAAAGAGGGGTGCTATATTTTTCAGGTAGATATGTTTGAATAACAAAGCCTGATAAATCACAAACACAAGCACTTGATTCAATATTATTTTCAGGTTGATTTATTAGTAATTCAGAATGTTTATTATTTTTTCTATAATAATCTGCAATCGTATTTCTAGCTACTTGAAAAAGCCAAGTTTTATAGTTCTTAATTTCTGTTTTTCGTTTTAGATTGTCAACTAGTTTTATGCTAACTTCTTGCAAAATATCTTCTGCAATATGTTCATTATTAATTTTAGTTTTAATAAAATTTATTAGATAACTTTTATGTTTATTCCAGATAATGTTAAATGTCATTATTTTTTTTTCAAAATTTTACACAACGCAGCGCTATGGGCAGTTGGTCTTTTTTTTATGGAAATATAGTAAAATCCAACAACGATGTAACGGGAATAGTACTAATTATGAATTTGGATCCCGATTTCATTGTTTATCAAGTAGCCCCGTTTTTTTTACGGGGCGTGACTTGTGGATTTTGCGCCCGCCTGAACGGAACGGGCAGGGTATTGAGAATAAAAAAACGACAACCGTCCCGAAGCTTCGGGAGCATACCCGCCAGAATAACTTGTCGGGCTGGTTGCGACTTGATATGTTAGTGCCTCCGACGAGCGCAGGGAGAGGAAGGCA
>NZ_JBDVFA010000008.1:0-15092 GCF_039941195.1 Aurantibacter sp.
TTAGTATTGAATTCTAAAAAAATAGTTATTACAGGAGGACCTGCTACAGGAAAAACATCGGTAATCCAAAGTTTAGAAACTCAAGACTACCTTTGTTTTCATGAAATTATTAGAGATTTAACGAATCAGGCTAAAGATTTAGGAAATTTAAAGTCCTTAGAAACAAACCCAATTGATTCTGTTGACGACCCCTTGAAATTTAATAAAAAACTCCTTGAAGGCAGAACTAAGCAATACGTTGCTTCTAAAAAATCGGTTGATAATCTAATTTTCTTTGATCGTGGTATTCCTGATGTATTAGCATATATGATGCATTACAATCAGGATTTATTGCCTGCGTTTATTGAAGCTGCAGAAGAGCATACGTATGATATGGTTTTTTTGTTACCTATGTGGAAAGAGATTTTCTCTTCGGATGAAGAACGATTCGAAAGTTTTGATGAAGCATTGAAAATACAGGATTGTCTTAGAAATAGTTATTCCAATTTTGGTTATACTGTTATAGAAGTACCTTTTGATACCATTGAAAATCGAACTAAATTTATATTGAATACTGCAAACAAATAATAGGTGCAAAAAAATCCTCTAGAAATCTTAGAGCAATTTTGGGGTTATTCCGAATTTAGAGGGTCTCAGAAAGAAGTGATTTCTGCGGTGCTACAGGGTAGAGATGTCTTAGCGTTATTACCAACCGGAGGAGGAAAATCATTATGTTTTCAATTGCCCACTTTAATGAACAAAGGTTTATGCATCGTTGTTTCTCCTTTAGTAGCATTAATTCATGATCAAGTCGAAAACCTTAAAAATAAAGGAATTAAAGCATTGGCTTTAACAGGTGGTATTCCACAAGATGAATTAATTAATTTATTAGACAATTGCTTATATGGTAATTATAAATTTTTATATCTATCCCCAGAACGATTAAAACAAGAATTGGTACTAAAAAGAATTGTTACCATGAATGTTAATCTCATTGCTATTGATGAAGCGCACTGTATTTCACAATGGGGTCATGATTTTAGACCAGCTTATCTGGAATGTGATAAGTTGAGAACACTTCTTCCAGAAGTACCATTAATTGCATTAACAGCAACAGCAACAGAAAAAGTAATTAATGATATTAAAGACAATCTACAATTTGTTAACCCATTGGTTGCTAAGGATTCATTTGCTAGAGATAATATTGCATTCCGAATTAGTCGCACTGAAGATAAAAGGTATCAATTAAAGCAATTTTGCAAACAAACTGAAAACAGTGTAATTGTTTATGTAAGGACCAGAAGGTCTTCGGTTGAATTGTCGCAATTTTTATCATCCCATGATTTTAAGGCAGATTTTTTTCATGGTGGATTAAACAAAGTAGAAAAAAAAACCAAACTTAATAATTGGCTAAATAACAAATCTCAGATAATGGTTGCCACCAATGCCTTTGGAATGGGAATAGATAAGGCAGATGTCTCCTTAGTGGTACATTATCAAATACCAGATTGCTTGGAGAATTATTTTCAAGAAGCTGGAAGAGCTGGCAGAGATGGAAAACCAGCCTTGGCAGTTTTAATTACTAATAAAAGTGATGAAGCACACGTTAGCTCCCAGTTTTTAAGTGTTCTACCCAACACTCGATTTATAAAAAAGGTATATAATAAATTAAACAACTACTTTCAAATTTCTTACGGGGAATGGGTAGAAACAGCTTATCAATTTAGTCTCTATACGTTTTGTAACACCTATAAATTAAACACTTTAAAAACGTATAATGTATTACGGATTTTGGATCAATATTCCGTTATTTCCCTATCTGAATCTTTTTCAAAACAATCAGAGATAAAATTTATATGTTCAAAAAACATACTTTTTGAATATATGGATCGTAATAGCAAAGCAACTAATATTATTCAAACCTTGTTGCGAACTTATGGTGGCGTTTTTGATTTTGAAACAAAAATAAATACGCAACTAATCTCTAAAAAAACCAATCAGCCAGAACCTATAATTAATAAAGTATTGGTACAAATAGAAAAAGATGGCTTAATAACATATAAAGCGCAAGACAATAATCTTGATATTAATTTTCTAGTTCCTCGTGAAGATGACAGCACTATCAATTTGTTTAGCAAAAAAGTTGAAGAGTTAAACAAAACTAAAACTGAAAAGCTAAACAATATGTTAGCGTATGTTCAAAATAATACTTTATGCAGAAATAGAATGCTGTTAGCATATTTTGGAGAAAATAAAAATGAAGATTGTGGAAAGTGCGATATTTGCATGGCTAAATATAAGGTTACCAATACAACAGGAATCAACAATAAAATACTTGATTTATTAAAAGATGGAGATAAATCATCCAGAAAACTTATTGAAATATTAAGGGTAAATAATACTTCAGTATTAGAAAGCTTACAATATTTATTAGAAGAAAATCTTATACTACTAAATTATAAAAACGAATACCAACTAAGAAGATGAGAAAATTGAAAATTGTTTTTATGGGTACACCAGAATTTGCTGTTACCACATTAGATACAATAAATAAAAGCGAACATGAAGTTGTTGGTGTAATTACAGCGCCAGACCGTCCTGCTGGTAGAGGTAGAAAATTGAATGAATCGGCAGTTAAGCAATATGCTGTAGCAAACAACTTACCTATTCTACAACCTACGAATCTCAAAAACGAAACATTTCTAGCAGAATTAGAGGCTTTAAATGCCAATCTACAAATTGTTGTAGCCTTTAGAATGCTACCGAAAGTGGTATGGCAAATGCCTGAGTATGGTACTTTTAATGTTCATGCATCTTTACTACCAAATTATCGTGGTGCCGCTCCTATTAATTGGGCAATAATTAATGGTGAAGCGAAAACTGGTGTAACTACATTCTTTATTGATGATAAAATTGATACCGGCGAAATAATTCTTCAAAATGAAATAACTATTGATTCGGACGATACGGCGGGAATCCTTCATGATAAATTAATGGTTTTAGGAGCATCTTTGGCATTAAAAACTGCTGATTTAATTTCAATGGGTAAGGTAAATACTACAAAGCAGGTTTTTGAAGGTGATATGAAATCAGCCTATAAAATTTTTAAAAAGACCTGTAAAATTGATTGGGATAAACCTATTAATGAAATTTATAATCACATAAGAGGATTAAGTCCATATCCAACTGCAAACACAACCCTTATAAATAATGATGAGATAATTTTTCTTAAAATTTATAAAGTATCAATAATAAAGGAATCGCATAATTATGAAATTGGCAAACTCTTAGCTACCAAAAAGGAATTAAAAATTGCGGTTAATTCTGGCTTTGTTATTCTTGAAGAAATCCAATTACCAGGTAAAAAAAGGATGGCTGTAGCGGCATTATTGAATGGATTAAAGTTTTCAGAAAATGCAAAAGTTCGCTAAACCCCTGTTTTTATTGGCCTCAAGAGTGTAGAAAAAAGCCTACTTTATCAACAAACACCCTGAGTTATCAACAAAAACGCCGATTTCCCCCTATTTTACTTGCGTTCAAAGCAAATCCCTATAAATTTGCTTTAGTATAAAATTTTAACAACAATTAATTTAATTACGTTATGAACAAAACAGAATTAATCGATGCAATGGCAGCTGATGCTGGCATCACTAAAGCAGCAGCAAAAAAGTCATTGGAATCTTTCTTAGGAAATGTTGAAGGTTCTCTTAAAAAAGGAAACCGTGTTTCTTTAGTAGGTTTCGGATCTTGGGCAGTTTCTAGAAGAAATGCAAGAGAAGGTAGAAACCCATCTACTGGTCAAACTATCAAAATTGCTGCTAAAAACGTAGTAAAGTTTAAAGCAGGTTCTGATTTAGCTAATTCAGTAAACTAGTCTTTTACTCTTATAGTATAAAAGCGTTTGCCTTTGGCAGACGCTTTTTTTATACCCTCTTTTTGGTATTTATAAGAAATATCTTATTTTAGTTTGAAATCAGAAAGTCAAATGATTGATATAAAGCCAGAAAAAGGCCAACTTTTAATTGCTGAACCAGCCTTAACTGGAGACGTTTCTTTTAACAGATCAGTTGTTCTATTGGCCGAACATAATGCTGAAGGCTCTGTAGGATTTATCTTAAATAAACCTTTAGAATATCAAATTGGTGATTTGGTACCTGAAATTAAAATTCCATTTCAAGTTTTTAATGGTGGACCGGTTGAACAAGATAACCTTTACTTTATTCATAAAGTGCCGCATTTAATTAGTAATAGCATTGAAATTTCAGATGGTATTTTTTGGGGTGGTGAATTCGATATTACTATCAATTTAATTAATAACAAGGTAATATCAGAAAATGATATTCGATTCTTTTTGGGCTATTCTGGTTGGTCGTCATTACAATTAGACCAAGAACTTTCTTCTAAATCTTGGATTGTAGTAAAAAATGAATACCAAAGCAATATCATTCAAAAATCTTCTAATGCTTTTTGGAAAGAAAAAATGGCCGAACTGGGTGGTAATTATGTAATTTGGTCTAACGCTCCTGAAAATCCAAGTTTAAATTAAATAATACTTTGTAATTGTATAAGTCCTTTTAACTTCTCAATTATTTTATTAGCAGTATCAGCTGTATACACTTTTTTTCGATATTTCGTTATTGGAATTATTCCGCTCTCTATATTAATTATAAAAAGTTCGTCAGCTTTTTGAAGTTCAAAAGGTGATATAGAAGCCTCTTGAAATACATATCCCTCCGTTCCCTGAATTATCTTAATTAATTGATCTCTAACAACAGTATTTAATGCACCATCGGTTAAAGGGGCTGTTTTAACTACATTATCTTTAACCAGAAATAAATTTCCGATTAAAGAACCTACCACCATTTTATTATGATTTAATAACAAACAATCTTGGTATCCATTTTCATTTGCAAATACACTTCCAACAACATTCAACATTTTATTAGTCGTGTTTATTGTAGTTAGCATGTCTGCACTTAAATAGAAATCTTTAAAAAGTTCAACCTCATAACCACCATTCTGTATTCTAAATGAAGAAGATGCTAAATTCCGTCCTTTTAATAGATAGGATACTTCGCTAACTTCAGGTAATAATTTTTGCGTTGATGAATTTCTGAAAATAAATATATCTACAAGTATAGTTCTACTATTTAGCTCCTGCTCACTAAGAAGTTTAAGGATTTCAGCTTCGAGAAACTCCATTGTAAAATTCATTGGTATTTCCATTCGTAAAACTCGCATTGCAGCCATAAGCTTTAAATAATGGTCTTCCCAGAAAATTAGCTTACCATTTTTTACCCTTATTATTTCTGTAAGTGCATCTCCATACCGTAGTCCCCTATTTTGTTGATCGAACAAATTAGAATCCTGCAATACTATTTTTCCATTAAAATTTACCATAAAAAAAGTCCCGATTTTTTATCGGGACCAAATATACTTCAATAAAGTAACTTCTTATTTAGAACCTAAGATTTGCTTTAAGCTAGAAACTTGGTTTTCCCATAGCATTTTTGCTTCATCCACTTCATCTTCTTCAGCAAAATCGGTGATAAATAATGAAACATCCTTTGTAATCTCATCAACAATAATTCTCATTTCAAAAAAAGAATCATCATCATTCTCTACCCAAGAAAATTTTACAAAATCATCACTTTTACGTTTCAATAATTTTGCCTCTTCTTCTGAACCATCCCAGATAAAGCTAAATATCTCTCCTCGTGAATTTACATTATCTGCAAACCACTCAGAAAGGCCAGAAGGTGTTGATAGATAGGTATATAACAATTGAGGTGATGATTGTATCACAAATTCAATCTCAAATTTAATTTTATCGTCCATGAAAAGCATTCTGTTTATATGGGCAATATATAGAAATCCGAATGATTAAAAAATATTTAAAGCAGAATAATTTTAATTGTTGTTTTTTGATGAAGATGAAATTAAACTATATATTTGCACCCGTTTTTAAAACGACTGGCGAGGTAGCTCAGCTGGTTAGAGCGTCGGATTCATAACCCGGAGGCCGTGGGTTCAAGTCCCACTCTCGCTACAAAAAAGCTCCCTTAAAGGGAGCTTTTTTTATATACAATTATTAGTGAGTTGATACTAATTCATTTTTTTTTGAATGAACTATTTCTCAAGTTTTAGTACTGCATATTTTCCTTTGTTCCATCCATGTACCAATAAATAAAGTTGTTTGCTACCATTTTCAGTAACAAAATGTGGCCAAACTTGATGAATATTAGTTAAAACTGGAATATCTAAATCTCCCGGGATTACTGTAGAAACCAAATCCTCTCCTGAATGTACATATAACGGAGCAGATTTTTGATCCCCAATAGCTTCTAAGGCATTTAAAAAATAATGCTCATCTTTATATGATACATTACAAACTAGGCTGCCTGCTGGAATATCATTAAAAGTCTCAACAAATTTACCCTTCTTTGTAAATCGCACCACTTGTCCTGCAGCTCTATTAGCAACAAGAATTTTATTGTCATGAGCATATATGCCATGTGCTGTTTGAAACTGACCCGGATTGTCACCTTTTCCTCCCCAGGCTAATTTGCCCCAATTCCAAATTCCGTTTTTTTCCTTTATGGTCATTACAAAATCACCTTTAGAATAACCATGAGCGACATATAAAGTACCTCTTAAATAGGTTACATCGGTTACACCGAAATTGCTATCCTCTGATGCAAAGAATGCATTTGCAGGTTCGAATTTGAACTCATTGCCAGTAGGCTTTAAAATTTCACTTACAATAGTACCGTCTAATGTCAATACTAAAACTCTTTTGCCTTCTTGTGTGACCGCTAAATACTTTTCTCCCTTATGAACAAAGAAAACAATACCGTGAATATTATCTTTCAATCTTTTATCCGTTCCTAGAACTGACCAATTTTTAAGGTCTGCAGTAATAGCACATAAACCATAACCCGGAATTCCTGTATATACTATTCCCGTTTCTGGGTCTTCATTAAAACCACCATGCATTCTAGGTTCAAATTCATGTGCTGCTTCAGGGAAGGCCGCAGTTAATTCTTGATCCCAAGAAAAAATATAATCTCCTTGTCCCGTTTCTAATTTTGCCTGCATAGGAGCTTCATCAGCAGAATTACCTGTATGATGTTGATGATGGGCAATAGCATTATTTTCATTTGCATGATGGGAAAAATCATGGGTATGATGATGATTCTGGGCCAACAATGATATTGAACACCCTAAATAAACTACGATTGAAAAAAATGAAAGTGTAACTTTTTTTAGCATTGGTTTTGTCTTATAAATTTTTAGTAAGCTAATGATTCTTCAGTGAATTTTTATCCTAATTAGGCCAATATATCCTTAATTACATTACCATGTACATCGGTTAATCTAAAATCACGACCTTGAAAACGATATGTCAATCGTTCATGATCAATTCCTAATTGATTTAATATGGTGGCCTGTATATCATGAACGTGAACCTTTCCACTTATTGCAGAATAGCCAATCTCATCCGTTTCACCATGCGTATATCCGCGTTTGATTCCCCCTCCTGTCATCCACATTGTGAATGCTTCATTATGATGATCACGGCCCAGGAAATTTTTACCAGTACGGGCTTCCATCATCGGAGTTCGTCCAAATTCGCCACCCCAAACTATCAATGTATCTTCCAACATACCCCGTTGTTTAAGGTCTTTTAATAATGCGGCTATGGGCTGGTCAATTTGTTTACATTTTCGTCTTAAACCAGCTCCTACTCCTCCTCCTGGTCCAGCTCCATGCATATCCCATCCGTTATCATATAATTGAACAAAACGAACACCGTTTTCCACTAAACGTCGTGCTAATAGACAATTATTCGCAAATGAATTTTCACCAGGAGTAACTCCATACATCTCCTGAATGTAGTCTGGCTCATCATCAATATTCATAACTTTCGGAACTGAAGTTTGCATTTTAAAGGCCATTTCATACTGAGAAATTCTAGTTAAAATTTCAGGGTCTTGTGCTTCTTGATATTCTAACTCGTTTATTTTATTTATTGTTTCTACCGATTTTTTACGCATTTTGCTATTAACACCACTCGGGTTTTTAAGATTTTGTACTGGTGTACCGGTTGATTGACATTGTACTCCTTGGTGTACTGTTGGCAGAAAACCACTTCCCCATAATCGCTTACCACCCGTTGGACCTCCAGCAGATAATAAAACTACGAAGCCTGGTAAATTATCATTTGGAGAACCGAGACCATATGTTACCCAACCACCTAAACTTGGACGACCAGTACGCGGTGATCCCGTTTGCATTAAAAATTGTGCAGGAGCATGATTAAATTCATCTGTATGTACAGATTTTAGAAATGTTACTTCATCAGCAACCTCTGCAAATTTGGGTAAATAATCAGAAACCCAAGTTTGGGTTTCACCATATTGTTTAAAAGTACTTTGTGGGCCTAACATTTGAGGAACGCCTCTTATAAAAGCAAATCGTTTGCCTTCTAATAATGAAGGAGGACAAGATTGTCCATCCATCTTTTGAAGTTCAGGCTTATAATCAAAAAGCTCCAATTGCGATGGAGCTCCCGCCATATGCAAATAAATTACATGTTTCGCTTTGGGCACAAAATGTGGTAGTCCAACTCCCCCTCCACTTTTTGGTACATCTTTTGCAAAAAGGTTGGCACCTCCCATCATCGATCCCAATGTTACGGCACCCATACCAGTAACACACTTCTTTAGAAAATGTCTTCTGGTATTATATTCGCTTTGTCTAAAATGTGCTTCGTCTAAAATATTCATGGTGTTACCCTTTTACTATAAATTCATCTAAATTCAATAAGGCATTTGCAACTATGGTTAAGGCTGCCAGTCTATTTTTTTCAACACCTTTTTTATTATTGGCTATTTCTGGAAACTCTGAATCAATCTTTTCATTTGAGAAATGATACTCAGCATCAAGAAAAAGTTCTTTTAAAAGAACAAGTTTTTCATTACTAATTTTTCTTCCCATCACTTTAAAATAACCATATTTTATCTGATTATCAACATTTAAATCGGCATTAGCCATTTGCTCGGCTAAGGCATTAGATGCTTCGAAAAAGGTTTCGTCATTTAATAAATTTAAAGCTTGTAATGGTGTATTTGTCCTAATACGACGAGAAGCACAAATTGAACGATCTGGACTATCAAACGTCAGCATTTCGTTTGGCGGAGTAACCCGTTTCCATAACGTATATAACGAACGACGATATTTCGCAGAATCTCCTTTGATTGCCCACTCAGGCACACCTGTCCATCCTCCATCTACACTACTATTTACAACGCTAGGACCGCCAATAGTAGGATTCAGCAAACCACTTACAGTTAATACTTGATCGCGTATCTGTTCGGCCGATAATCGTGTACGATAGCCTCTCGCTAACCATTGATTACGGGCATCCTTTTCAATTTTATCAACATCGGCATCAGAAGATTGCTTATATGTGGCAGAAAGAACAATTTCTCTCAAGAATGGCTTCACCTGCCAATTGTGTTCGTTTTCAAAACGAACTGCCATCCAATCTAATAATTCAGGATGCGTTGGTTTTTCTCCCTGCGTACCAAACTCTTCCATAGATTCAACCAAACCAAACCCAAATAATTGTTCCCAAAATCGGTTCACGGCCACCCTTGCTGTTAAGGGGTTCTTTTCACTCATCATCCATTTTGCAAAATCTAAACGATTTTTTGGTTCATCAGCTTCTGAGTAACCATAAATATTTGGAATTCCACGTTCTACTTCTTTTCCTAAGGTTAACCAACTGCCTCTTTCAAATAGATGGGTTTTTCGTGCTTCTTCAGCTGGCAATTCTTGAATAATAGGCGTTGATGTAGATGGTATATCTGCGAGTCGCTGCAGTTTTTGATTGAAGGCTTTATCATATAAATTCATTCTTGGTTCTTCCTCATAAAACCTCATCTTATCTAAATAAAAAAGATGTCCATCAAAACGATCTCCTTTATAGAATTTTAAGTAAACATCATGAATACCAGTAACCTCATCAATAGCCATTTTAAATTCACGTATATTTTCTTTATTCTCAATAACATTTGTCCCTTTTCCGGTTTTCGTAATTTTGGCTTTACCGATTCTTCTACCATTTAAAGAATCTAAATGAATGTCAATATCACCGGCATAATCTATAATAGCAGAAGCAAAAAATCCAACTTCTTTAATACGTTCTAAATTTAATTGGTCATATTTCACCCATGAACTGTCTTGAACCTGCCATAAATATTGTAAACCTTCATCTAATTCTATAAAAGGGCTAGATTCATAAAACGACTCCGCTTCATGAATGCGATAACCGAGACGTTTTAAAACTGCATCTTTCTCATTGTACAAATACATAGCCTTTTCCTCTTTATCTTCTGGCAAAAGCTCTGAATCAATATATTCTAGTAGCGATTCTACTTCTTTTTTATCGCTCTCAGAATAGGTAAAAAGCTTGGGTTCTTCAAAATAGGAATCGTTATCTTTTGCATTATTGAAAAAAGCCATAGATTGATAAAACTCATCGTGTCGAAAAGGATCATATGGGTGACTATGACATTGAACACATGCCATAGTGGTACCCTGCCATACTTCATAGGTTGTCGCAACCCTTTCTACCACAGCAGCAATACGGAACTCTTCATTATCGGTTCCTCCTTCATCATTTGCCAATGTATTTCTATGGAAAGCTGTAGCAATTAACTGTTGTTCTGAAGGGTTTTCCAATAAATCACCAGCCAATTGTTCAATGGAAAATTGATCATAAGGCATATCGCTATTAAACGCATTTATAACATAATCTCGATATTTCCATATTTCGCGATTGGAATCTTTCTCGTATCCTTTAGAATCGGCATAACGGGCTAAATCCATCCATAAAGAGGCCCATCGTTCTCCAAAATGTGGGGATTTTAATATTTTATCAACCTCATTTTCATAAGCACCCTCCGCACTATTGTTTAAAAAATCTTCAACTTCTTCTGAAGTCGGCGGTATTCCTATTAAATCAAGATATAGTCTTCTTATTAAAGTTTCTTTATCTGCTTCGGGCGAAGGGCCTAAATCGTGTTCCTTCATTTTAGCATAAACAAATTGGTCAATCTTTCCTTTTGCCCAAGACAGACTATCTATTTTTGGAGGTTCAATATCTTTCTTTGGAGGAATATATGCCCAATGTTTTTCCCACTTAGCACCTTGATCAATCCATTCTGCAAGTATGTCAATTTCTTCTTGAGATAGCGCTGGAGCATCAAAAGGCATTCTTAACTCTAGGTCTTCATGAACAAGACGTTTGTAAAATTCACTTTTAGAATGGTTACCACGTACAATTGCTGGTGAGCCAGATTGTGTTTCACCGAATGCATCCTCTTCAAAAAGTAAACTAAATTGTCCACTGGCCTTTACGCCACCATGACATCTTAAACACTTATTATTTAGAATAGGCCGAACGTCGCGATTGAAACTTATTTTATCTTCTGAATTTTGACAAGAACATAGTATTGCAATAAACAGTAGGGAGAGGTATTTGTTCATTAAGCGTATTAGTTTCTAATAGATTTATTAAGTAGTTGACGTATTTTATGAAGGAATATTAATAATTCACCCCTTGCTTATTCTATGAATAACGTCAATAAAAATAAAAACAATATTCTATTATTACTAAAATACAATTAATGTAACGGTAAAATTCAATAATTCTAAATATTTCTTTTTATATCCTTTTTTTTCCAAAACATTGATAACTATTAATTAATAACTAAAATTAGTGGTTTTGATTTTTAGAATACGAATTCTTTAAATTTGTAGTATGAATAATACCATATCTATTCGTGTTGCTGATTTTTTAAAGCGTTTCCCTCCTTTTAACGCTATTAGCAAATCGGATTTAGAAACCTTAGCTAGTAAAGTTTCAATTGTTTATAGAGATAAGGACAGCCCAATTTTTCAAACTGATGAAATGCCTCATGAATGTTTTTACGTGGTGCATAAGGGTGCTGTAATCCTAAAAAACAAAGAGAAAGATTCGTTGTTAGATATGTGCGATGAGGGAGATATCTTCGGTTTACGACCACTAATAGCGAATGAAAATTATAAAATGGATGCTTTTGCCTTTGAGGAAAGTATACTATACGCTATACCCTTAGCTTCCTTTCGACCTTTTTCACAAAACTATGAAGATGTTAGTAACTTTCTTTTGGAAAGTTTTGCTTCAAATACTAGAAACCCATATTCCATTAAGCAAAAAGGACAATTGGTAAGTGAACGAGAAGCTGTAAACAATGATTCTTCGGGTAACGTAATGTTCGATTTGCAACAAGTCACTTATTCTAAAAAACTCATTAGTTGCTCCAAATCGACTACTATAAAAACGATTGCTGAAAGAATGACAAAAAAGCGGGTTGGCGCCATGCTAGTATTAGAAAATAAATTGCCAGTAGGTATTATTACAGATAAAGACATACGTAATAAAGTAGCTACTGGTCTTTTACCCATTACGGCCAAAGCAAGCGCCATTATGAGTTCACCAGTTATTACCTACCCTGATACAATGACCGTATCGCAGGCGCAAATGGCTATGATGAAAAGTGATATTAGTCATTTATGCCTTACCGAAGATGGTACCACAAATACAGCTGCCGTTGGCATACTTTCTAAGCATGATTTGATGTTAACTTTAGGTAATAACCCTGCCGTACTTATGAAAGCCATTAAAAGGGCTAGTAGGGTTAAAAAGATAAAACTTATACGAAAAAGTATAATGAATCTGCTTCAAGGGTACTTAGATCAGAATATACCTATGACCCTAACTTCCCGTATTATTTCTGAACTTAATGATGCCTGTGTTAAACAAGTAATTAAGCTTTCATTAAAAGAAATGAGCGCCCCACCACCAGTTAAATTTTCATGGTTAAGTATGGGTAGTCAAGGTAGAAGTGAGCAATTATTACATACTGATCAAGACAATGCCCTTATTTTTGAAGATGTTCCTGATTCGGAAATAGCCGAAACCAGCAAATATTTTTTACGATTAGCTCAAATGATTACCAAAGGGTTGATGAAAATTGGTTATGAATATTGCCCTGCAGAAATGATGGGTTCTAACCCCAAATGGTGCTTAAGTTTATCGCAATGGAAAGCATCTGTATCCCATTGGATTGCCTACCCTGGGCCTGAAGAAGTGTTATTATCATCTATCTTTTTTGACTACACTTTGGTTTATGGTGAGAAAGAATTGGCTGATAAACTAACAGAACATATTTTTAAAGAAACATCAACGTACCCCGTATTTTTTAGGCATTTGGCCAGTGGAGCATTACAAAATCCTTCTCCTTCTGGTTTTTTCAGGTCATTTTTAGTGGAAGATGATGGGGCTCATAAAGACTTCTTCGATTTAAAACGGAGAGCCCTAATGCCATTGGTAGATGCGGCCAGGGTACTTATTTTATCACATCAAATAAAATCGATTAATAATACAGCTGAAAGGTTTGAACGACTGGCAGAACTAGAGCCTAATAGTCAAGAGTTATTTTTGGCATGCTCTTATGCAACAAAAGCGCTTCTTAAATTTAGGACCAAACAAGGTTTACTCCATAACGATTCTGGGCGATTTATTGCTTTAGATACCCTTAGCAAAGAAGAAAAAATTAAACTTAAACGCACCTTTAAAACAATTAAGGAACTACAGGAGTTGATTAAAGTGCGTTATATGGTTGCTAATCTTTTAGGCTAATGAGAATATTTAAAAAAAAGAAAAAAATACATTTGCCAGATTTTTGGCATGAGTACGAAGATACCTTCAGTCAAAAATTACCAGATGATATCAATGCAATTCGTTTCGTAGTTCTCGATACAGAAACTACTGGTTTTGACTATGAAAAAGACCGTATTCTAAGTATCGGAGCCTTATCACTTATAAATAATACCATAGTAGTACAAGATAGTTTTGAGGTCTATTTAGATCAATATTATTACCATGCCAAAAATGTAGAAATACATGGTATTTTAAGGGATGAACGAAAGGAAAGTATCTCGGAAATAGAAGCTTTACAACAATTCTTAGCGTTTTTAGGTAATTCGGTTATTGTGGCACATCATGCAGGTTTTGATATGCGAATGTTAAATTGTGCTCTAGAGCGTTATGGTCTACCAAAATTATTGAACAAGGTATTAGACACATCTTACCTCTATAAGAAAACCTTAATCTATTCTCCATTATTAACGCGTAAAGAACAATATTCTTTAGATGAATTAGCGGAAAAGTTTGACATCGCCAAAAAAGACAGGCATACCGCTTTGGGTGATAGTTATATAACGGCTATTGCATTTTTAAAAATAATGGAAAAGCTTAAAAAGAAAGCAAAATTTAGTCTCAAAAAATTAATGAGTTAAACGCTTCTATCTTAGTTCTTCATATAACTAAGCACATTTTGTTCTATTCGTTGTTGAATGTTAGATATGTCTGCTTTTACAAAAGTTTCTCCCGTTATATTCTCATATAACTCAATATATCGCTCTGATACTGAAGTTATGTATTCATCAGACATTTCAGGAACGGTCTGCCCTTCAAGTCCCTGAAATTTATTTTGAATTAACCATTGACGAACAAATTCTTTGGACAATTGTTTTTGTGGTTCTCCTCTATCTTGTCTGTCCTGATATCCATCAGCATAGAAATATCGTGACGAATCTGGCGTGTGAATCTCATCAATCAATACTATCGTACCATCACTGGTTTTTCCAAATTCGTATTTGGTATCCACAAGTATTAATCCTCTAGAGGCAGCAATCTCAGTACCTCGTTGAAATAAAGCTTGGGTATACTTTTCAAGTACACTATAGTCTTCTTCTGAAACTATTTTTCTATCTAGAATACCCTCTCTCGAAATATCCTCATCGTGATCTCCCATTTCAGCTTTTGTAGCCGGCGTAATAATCGGATTAGGAAATTTATCATTTTCCTGCATTCCTTCTGGCATCGCAACACCACAAAGCATACTTTTTCCTGCTTTATATTCGCGTGCCGCATGGCCGGAAAGGTATCCTCTTATCACCATTTCAACCTTAAATGGTTCACAGGCATGGCCTATGGC
>NZ_JBDVFA010000009.1:0-35601 GCF_039941195.1 Aurantibacter sp.
GGAAAAAGTACGGTAGTTAATTTATTGGATAAATTTTATGAACCTTCATCGGGCACCATTTATTTGGACGATGTGAATTTACAAGATTACGATACAAATTGGCTGCGCGATAATATTGGATTGGTACTACAAAAGAATCACATCTTTAATGGAACTATTGAAGAGAACATATTATATGGTAAAGCCATTGCAACGCATGAGGAAGTTGTTGAAGCTGCAATAAAAGCTCATATCCACGAACAAATTATCAATTTACCAGAAGGTTATAATTCAAAAGCAACCTTACTTTCGGGTGGGCAAAAACAGCGAGTTTCGATTGCTCGGTTATTTTTAAAAAATCCACCTATTATTTTTCTTGACGAACCTACGGCAAGTTTAGATGCTATAGCAACTGAGCAAATAAAAAAGAGTTTAGATTCCATAAAAAAAGGAAGAACTGTGATTATTATATCGCACAGCATTTCGCAAATAATAGATGCTGAAAATGTCATTGTTTTAGAAAAAGGAAAGGTAATTGAAGAAGGCAATCATGAAGAATTATATGACAATGAAAGTGCCTACCATGAAATTTTTAATGCAATGGCCAACAGTTTAAATATTGATAAAATTACAGACACCATGAATGATTAAAGTTTCCAAGTAAAAACATATATAAAAGTCATTATAATATGTACATTCAGCTAACGAATTTAAACCCTTCCGTACTACATGAAAAAAGTTCTTCCACTGGTATTGTTCTTGTTTACACTGCTGCAATTAACAGCGCAACAATTTAATGGTCCCTTACGTGTGCACCCAGAAAATGGTCGCTATTTTACCGACAATTCTGGCAAAGCAATTTATTTAACGGGCTCGCATACGTGGGCAAATTTTCAAGAAAGCAGAACGCCCGACGAAGCACTTTTTGATTATCAGGGGTATCTGAAAATGATGAAGGATCACAATCATAATTTCATACGCCAATGGACCTGGGAGCATGCCAAAAACGCATCTTGGACCACAGATGAAGTTGTTTTTGGTCCTTTGGCTTATAAAACCGTTAAAAAGAAAGGCAAAGTAAAGTACGATATTACGAAATGGAATGAAGCCTATTTCGAACGCCTTTATTCACGCACAAAAGAAGCAGGTGATAAAGGTATTTATGTTTCGGTAATGTTGTTTGAGGGATGGAGTCAGAATCGATTAGAAACACCAGGTAGCGACCCGTGGGAATATCATCCTTTTAATCCTAAAAACAATATTAACGGCGTTGGAAAATCGGTACAAAATAATGGTTTCGACGATGAAGAAATGGGCACTTTACATTCTACCAACAATGGTGACTTACTTAAACTTCAAGAAGCGTATGTGAAGAAAGTAATTGAAACTGTAAACGATTTAGATAATGTATTGTTCGAAATTATAAATGAAGGTGGAACAAAAAAGTGGCAATACTATATGGTGAATTTGGTAAAAGAGCTAGAAAAATCGATGCCCAAACAACACCCTGTTGGTATGACACATTCTTCAGTGGTTAGTCCGCCAATGTTCAATGACGATTTATGGGAGAGTCCCGCCGATTGGATTTCACCTGCAACGGAACCGATATCATGGATGTATAAAGGCACCGATTATTTACAAGATTATAAATTAGATCCTCCTGCGAATACGGGTGAAAAAGTAGTGATACTCGATACTGACCATTTGGGCGGCCATTGGGGCACGTATATGTGGGCTTGGAAATCTTTTGTTCGTGGTCACAATCCTATTTTTATGGATTCTTGGGTTCCTTTGGCCGGCAACTACGATAGAGAAAAAAATGCTACTATTTTTTATATTGGTGGCGTAACGAAGAACGATGCCGACCACCCCGATTATGAGCCCTTACGTAAAAACATGGGTCACATTCTTGCTTTGGCAGACCGCATTGATTTAGTGCATATGACTCCACAAGACCAACTTAGCTCCACACGATTTTGTTTGGCCAACCCAGGAGAAGAATATGTGGTGTACTTACCAGAAGGCAAAGCAACTTTAGATTTACGCGATGCCGATGTTGAATTTGTTGTGGAATGGTTTTTTCCAGTGCTCGAACGCACTATAAAAGGAACTGAAACTTTAAAAGGCGGAAGTTATAAAGCAATAGTGTCACCATTTACGGGTGCCTCTGTTTTATATTTGAAGAAGCGGTAATATCGTATAGTAGCGTATTTTTAGCAAGACGAATAAAAATTTATTAACTTTAAGTGACAATACTATTTTATTAGGTGTACCTACTCATTGCTCATTGGTTGCATTTCACTATTAAAATAGAAAAGCCTATAGTTTCAGGGCTTATTTAAGCAAAACGGAAAGTAATTTCTTCTCCCCCGTAACATCAGCGTTAGCAACGATTTAGGTAAAAATCCTTAAGATGAGACAAAAATTATACCTGCTATTACCACTAGTGCTAATTTGCAATCTAACTTTGGTCGCACAAAAAAAATTGCCAAACAAAAAAATATTTGTTCGAGTATATGATGCTACTAAAAGAAAAATTGCCAAAGGGAAACTACATTATATTTATAAAGATTCTATTGTGTTATTACGTAATGAAAAACTCACAGCAATACCAGTAAACCGAATGAGTATTATAAAAACAAAGCGGTCTTTTGGGAATAGTATTGGTATGGGGGCAGTAGTTGGCACATCATTTGGTCTTGTTTTTGGTTACCTAGCAGGATCCGAAGGTGATTTTATATTTACACGTGCAGAAAGCTCCCTTATCAGCGGGTTCTTAGGACTAATTGCAGGTTCGTCAATTGGAGGGATATTGGGGGTAATAAAGCATCCGAAATCTTTTCAAATAGACCATAAACCCGAAAAACTTTTAGAGTTTAAAAAGTCAATATCAAAAAGATATAAGTAGTAGCGTAGTTCAACCGTAGCATAGGTTAAAAATCATTTTAAAACACTACTAAATTCCATTCCATTCTAAGAAATAATCATGCAGCTTTTGTATTGTTAAGCCATTGCAAATAGTATTTCCATATTATGCACAACAGTTAACTAAAAAGAAAATTAACTAAGTACCTCGCAACCAGCAAGAAAGTAACAAAAACCGGGCAAGGATAAAAAGTAATCATTGTTCGACAAACCACAGCTAAAATAAATTATCCTTACCGCTTACAATTATACGTCTAAGCCAATAACTGCAGTCATTTGAAGCCTAAAATACCCAGTGTTAGGTATTGTATAAAACAACAGATATCGGTAAATTTCGATTCAAAATTTAAAATTATGTACAAACTATTTGCTGGACTAATTATATTGATGTTGTTTTCATGTATTCCAACAACAGATAGTAGTGACGAACAAATAAACGATAACCTAACCACTATAAATGAAGGCCAAGTTGCAACATATCAATTTGTTCGATTGAGTAGAACAGATTTATTTCAAAATGAATATCAAGCCACATTAGGTGATATACCAATTATACTCACATTAGATTCAGAAAATGAAGAACTAGTTTTTCTAGTTCCGCAAAATGCTCCATTAGGCCAACATAGTTTGATTATTCCTAATTTAAATCTTTCTGTAACATATGATATCATTGAAACTAAACTTTCTAACGAACCGGCAAAAGAGCTAGCATCCTTATTAGGAGAAATCAGCTCATTCCAAAACATTTTGGATGACACTGATAAAACATCCAATGAAATGAAAAAATATATAACAAATTTTAATGAATTTTTCACCAATGCTACAGCGCAAGAAAAACAAGAAATAGCTTTGACTTACAATGCCAACAAAGAATTATTTGACAATGCTTTTACAAACGATTTGGCTTCTAAAGCAGCCATTGACGGAAGTGACTTAAAAATATTAGGTAAATTGATTTTAGCTGGGGCCGGATTTAGTGTTTCAATCTTTGTAACAATAGCAGCCCTTCCTAATTTAGCAATTGCGGCAATCACAGGATTGGCCACTTATGCCTTTTACACAAAATTTATCTTGTACAAAAATGAATTCAATGACAGAAATCTAAAAGTTGTAACAACTACTATTGATAGCGTACAAGCATTGATCAATAAAAATCTAAACGACTATATTACAATTACCTCAGGAACTACTTCAAGTTTTGATTTAAAATCTGTGCGGCGAAATTTCATTGCATCAGATAGTGATGGCAGTAAAAAAAATGCATCAGACTATTTAAATACAATTTCTAAAGCAAATAACGTTACTGACCGATTTAATACCGCCATAAATTTCATCAACAAAAATTTCTTTTTCTCTGATTTAGAAAACATACCTACACTACCTATAAATCAAGCAAAACCAGTTGAAACAGTTCTTGAAAAGAAAGAATTTTTCAATAGAATTAACTTTTCAATTGAGAGCAATAATGTAAATATAGAATCAGTCACTTTTAGTGATGGTAAACTAAACTTAACTGTATCTATTGTTGATGATAATGCTGTCGAAGAATTCATAAATACGAGTATTAACTTTAGTTATGAAGATGAATTTAATCGCTTAACCGGAAGTTTTCCTGCTAGAGTTTACAAAGAAAATGGAATTGATTTAACTGGCACATGGGGAATGAATGTTAACTGTACGAATGGAACTCCCTTACCAGATTGGCGGGACTTTACATTTAATACAACCAATGAAACAATTTCCAACCAATACCCTTATAAATTAAATGGAAACCAATTATCTTTTGTAATAAACGATACATCTACAGAAATCGACACTTGTGTTGATGGTACACCAACAATCACTACTTTTATTAATTCTTATAATTACAATGGAACTTTTGATGGAGAAAAATTTGTTGGAACACTAAGATATTCTCTTAACCAAACGAGCAGTGCTTGCAATAACGAAAACGTTACTATAAATTGTACAGGGGCTTCTATACTTTACAAATATTAAAGTAGTCTTGAAGATAGGACTCTTGCGCTTAAGGTTTAGGCGATGCCGATGTAGATTTTAAAGTAGAATGGTTTTTCCCAGCACTAATATGCACTATTAAAGGAACAGAAACATTTAAAGGCGGAAGTTATAAAGCAATAGTGTCACCGTTTACGGGTGCTTCAGTTTTATATTTGAAGAAACGATAACGTTAAAATAATTATAAGAAATGATTCCTGAGGTAGCATCTTTTTTCGAGAACCTTACCAAGTGGCAAAGCGAATTAAAACTGCTACAAAATTATGTAGTTACCAGCGGCTTAGTAGAAGAATTTAAGTGGATGCACCCTTGCTATACGCACCATGGGAAAAATGTTATTTTACTACACGGGTTTAAAAATTACTGTGCCCTTCTTTTTGTCAAAGGCGCCTTATTAAAAGACACAGAAAATATATTAATACAGCAAACCGAGAATGTGCAAAGTGCACGGCAGATTCGTTTTACCGATATTTCAGAAATTAAAGCTTTAGAAAAAACAATTAAAAGCTACATTCAAGAAGCGATTCTGGTAGAAGCGTCGGGACTTAAAATAAAAAAGAAAAAGACGGCAGCGTTTTATGTACCCGAAGAATTAGAAGCCGCTTTTGCAGAGCAACCAGCATTCGAAAAAGCGTTTAATAAACTTACACCCGGTAGGCAACGTGGCTATTTGTTGCATTTTGCAAAAGGCAAACAATCGAAAACTAGAATCGCAAGAATCGAGAAGAACACCGAACGTATTTTTAGTGGAAAAGGCCTAAACGATTGCACCTGTGGACTATCCATACGAATGCCCAATTGTGATGGCTCTCATAAAACTTTAACGAAATAGAATAGATTCGCTTCTAATACGTTAGTACTTAGACCTTTTAACATTGACAAACTATTGTTATCGTCTAATTAAAAATGAGAAAAGCGCAAAGTACAAGTAATAAGACATTCCATATCGGAACAAGCACTACCACCTATATGGTATTTGGTATTCTGTTGTCTATACTATTTTATGCTGTAGCCTTATTGAAGCCAGAACTTATTAAGAACAAGTTCATAATAGCACTTGCTTGTCTGCTTTATGGTGCTTTTCTAATCTATCTTTTTATAAAAGGTGAAAAGCTAATTGTTTTAAACAATACGTTACACCTAAAAGGAATGTTCTATAACAAAAAAGTAAAGATTAGCGATATTGATAGCTATAGTGTTGCAGCTTCAACGTATACCGGAGGAAATAAAATAATAACGCTCCACACCAACAAAAAAGACATTACTGTTAGTTCCATTCCACATAAAAGTTTTACCGTATTTCTTGCTTGGCTTGAAAGTGCAATCGACAAAAAAGAAGGTTTGGAAATAGACCCCATCAGCAAACATATTAAAACAGCTAAAACCGTTGGAAGCACGAATAATAGTATAGGAAACTCAGCATTAAAAACCTATATTGTTGGGGTCAACTTATACTATACACTAATTGGATACGGACTTTTATTATTGGCACTAACCATACCCATGCTGCTTTTTAATGAAAATTACATTAGCACTACAACCTTGATGTATGTGCAAGTTATCGGTGCACTAATATTAATGGCTAGCCTAATTATATATACCATGTTTATTCGCGATAAGCTAACTATTACAAAAGACGCGCTAAAACTCAAAGGCTTATTTGAAACTAGAGAGCTTCGTTTTACTGACATAAAAGGGTATCGCATAGAATATACGATTCTCCGAAAAAGATTTAAGTGCATTCATATAATTCCGAAAAGTACGCTCAAAAAAAATATAACAATACGCCCAGCTGCGAATGCCAGTCTTCATGAATTAACGGATTGGGTGGAGCGTAATTTTAGAAATTTAGAGAAATAGTATTTCGCTATTCAGCACGAATTATCGAAATTCAAAGTACATAAACAAGACCCTCACTGGTATTTGATTGTATTTAAAAGAATAGTACATTATACCAGAATTAGAATTTAAACGAAAGGTACATGGCTAGTGAACGCGTTATGGCAATTATAGGTATAGGACCAAGAGGCGGCTATGCATTTGAAAATTTAATCTTAGAATTACAACAACGTAATAGTTTATCGCAACTTCAAATTTTTCTCTTTGAAGAAACAGGCAATTTTGGCAATGGGCAAGTCTATCCGACGGACCAACCGCAATCGAATTGGATAAATATTACGGAACGTATTTTAAACTTAGACCAACGTCCGGCACTAAATTCTAAAACGATTAGCATTCCCGAATTTCCCTCATATCACGAATGGGCAAACAAAGATTACGATACCATTCCAGATAGAGCAGCAGATACCTATCCACCACGCGCTGTGGTTGGAGACTATTTAAAACAACGTTTTGAATCTTTTGTTACGCCACTAATTGAGGCCAATATTGTTACTTTAATTGAAGAACAAGTCGTAGAAGTAACAATAGATGATAAGAACAAAATAGAATTAAAAACGAAGGCGCAAACTTACACTGATTTAGACGAGGTTTTGCTAACCATAGGGCACCAACCCACGCTACTTTCGGAACAAATTGAAAAGTGGAATGCTTTTGCAGCATCGAACAAGAATGTTCGTTTATTTAAATCGCCCTACCCTATTAAAGACTTTTTAAACGACAAAAAAATTACGGAAAATAGTACGATTGGTGTTCGTGGTTATGGCCTAGCGATGATTGATGTGGTTAGAGCCATTGCTTTAAAGTTTGGAGAATTTGTTACTGAAAACGAACAAACAAAATCGTGTAGCTATAAAACTACTAAATCAATTACTAATCTATTGGTACCGTTTTCTTTGGATGGATTACCACCTGCACCAAAACCTTTACATGCTGAAATAGATGCATTATTTAAACCCACAGACGAGCAAATAGCTGAATTTGAAAAAAAAATAGGAGACCATTCAGTTCAAAAAGCTGCGGGTAGTCCTGAGTTTTTAATTCGTGCTTTCGCCCCTATTGCAGCAAAAGTATATTTGCAACTGCCCAATTATAAGGGCGACAATTTATCGCTAGCTGAAACGGAAAAACGTATTGAAAAATGGTTGGCGGATAACAGTTATGAGCATGAAACAATTACTCCTACACAGCAAGCGTCGTCTATTACCATGCAAGAATTTGTGGACATGGCAACAGGCGAAAGTCCCATAAGTTTAGATTATTGCATCGGGCAAGTATGGCGGCATTGTCAACCATCAATTTATGCACAACTCTCGTATAACGGTTGCAATGAAAAGGTTTTTGCTGAAATAATTGCTTTAGACGAACAGTCGAAACGATACTCGTACGGCCCACCTGTGGAAAGTATCCAGCAGTTAATAGCACTATACAAAGCTGGAGTTATGAATTTAGAAATGGCTAATAATCCAGAATTTGACTTAACTGAAGATGGTTGGCAAATTAATTTAAATGGCAAATCTCTTACCGCAAACATAATGATTGATTCAGTTTTAGATGCACCAAAAATTGAAGCGGTAGCTGCGCCAATCATTAAAAAAATGCTTTCGAATAATTTAATCGAAGCGGTACATGATCAGTTAGGTGTGGCTACTGATGAAAACGGATATGTGCAGTCTACTAAAAAGGACAATCAAATTCCCATTGCAGTACTCGGCAGATTAGCCAAAGGAACTATTATTGGAGTTGATGCCATTTTGGAATGTTTTGGACTAAGACCTCAACAATGGGCCACGGAGGCTGCCAATCGACATACAAAGTGGTTATTAGAATTAAAAAAAGAAAATTTATTATAAAAGCTGTGATATAGAGAAACAAATAATCAGTAGGCTTGCTATACAGAAGGATAAAAATTAGAATAGCAAAAATTCGAAATGTACCAAGCTTAAAGTATCTTAGTTGGGAATAATGAGTATTAAATGGAAAATGAGTTTACGAGCTTACGCGAAGAATTAATTTTAAGATTAGGGAACAGACAAAACATTTTAAACTGGACTATAATAATTATCGGAGCGTTTTATTCTTTTAGCTTTACACAAAAGGCAATTTTACTATTAGCTTTTTGCCCTCCAATGATAATGGTAATGTCATTAATATGGTGTCACAATGAAATTAGAGTACGCCAACTGGGTTTATTTTTAAGAAAATCACATCAAAACGAATGGGAAAAATGGCGTAAAAAAAGAGAAAAGGATTCTAAATTCTTTGGATTAAAAATTCGCGATGTTATTCCGTTTTTGCTTTTTATAGTATTTCAAATTTTTATTCTAATTATCGTTTTTACCCCGCTCATTTTAATTCATGATTATGGAACAGAATCTACCATAAAAGTGTCCAATATAGGTTCGAACATTATTTTGGCTATTGATATTTTATCGATTCTCGGATCATTTTTCGTTTGGCTAAAAGTGAAGAATCAAAAGCAATAATCGCAAAGAGCAAATAAAAAACCAAGACATCCTTTATCATTAAGGCCAAAATCGCTAATTAATTTCCGTTGCTAATTCTTGCATATAATTGTAAAGTCCTTTTAGTTCTTCACCATCACAATTGTTATTAATGTATTTCTTTATATACTGCGAACCACGTATACGAAATAAAATTGCATCAACGCCATTCGCTTGATTACCACTAAAGAAACCTTTAAAAATATTGTAGAGCACAGTACCCTTATTATAATGTGCATACCGCTGATAGCGTCTTAAATAAGCCGTTTCTACATAAGAAACTTGTGGCTCACCAATTTCATATTCACTTACTTTATAGCCTTTGCTATTATACCGACTCTCAAAAGCATGAATACTAATTTTTGTTGCATTCTTTAGATTACCTCTACAGGTGGTTCCATAAGCATCCATAAAATCTTCGTAGAAAAGTTTAAAAAAATCGGAGTAACGATCTATAAACGGAAACTCTCTTTTTTCTAATAATGTTATGACATCAGAATAATCTGTAATAGTAGGTCCTTCCGATCTAAAGTATCCAAAATCGGAAACGTCTAATGCCCAATTATTCGCTTTACTTGCGCGAATAACCCCTGCTTTATCCTCACGAACAAACATAGGTTCTGGAAGGTATTCCAAAGTAAATTCAATTGTTTCTATTGTTGGGCATTCTAAAACAGCTTGGGTAATAGCTCTGGTTGCAACATTTTCGTATCCAACAAGCGTTTCCTCTTTTTGATAACCATAGCGTTCGGTGTTATTAGAGAAAACAGGTGCGATATGAAATTTTTGATTGGGGTTACAAGCACCTTCGTACTTTATAGCCAGTTTAGAAGTTAAATCTGGTGCGATATACATTTTAAGCACAAAATCAGCTACTGCATCATCAAAACCTTTTGTCAATTGCCAACCAGTATTTTGATTCATATGTCCATTGTAGACCACTTTTTGATTTTCTCCCCTACCATCTTTTGGTGGAACGTAAATAGGACCCAAAGTAAACCGTATCGACTCTAAATCATCACATTGATCTTGCAAGCCTTTTTTCATTGCTTCTAACATCCCTAACACAGGAAGATCATTGATATCTCTAGTTTCAAGAAACTTTTGTACTATAGGATTTGTATACATTATGGAAGTGGTTTTAACCGTCATCTGTGTTTCACAAGCACCTCTATATTCAATTAACAAATCTAACATAGAATATTTATCTCCTTTGTTGGAAGAAACCAAGGCGATAAAATCTTTAGGTGCCCGTTTTGAACTATTTGGGGTAAAATTAGCACGATACCCATCAGCTTCATACTGTTCAGTGTCTCTGTAATCGGTACGTTCCCAAATTTTTAAATCGCTTTTCGCAGCTTCTCTTAACTTCTTTAAACGTTCTTCTTCCTTTTTCCACTTTTTAGGTTGTCCGTACGGATTATATTTATTTTTTTCTTGTGCAGTGCCAAATTGAAAAGAAAGCAGAATAGCAAATAGGAACAGTAATTTCGAAGACATTAAAAGGCATTTAGGTTGTTAAACTAAATTAGTCATTTATCTTAATTGAGTACACGTCAATGTTTAAAATAAAATCAACAATGAATAAATTTAAAAATCCATTTAATCCAGACTTAAAACTGTGTCGTCTCTGTTTTTTCATAGCCTTTACCCATACTAGCACCACTCGTAGCAGGGTGTCGAATAAAAAATTTAACACAATAAAAACAATGGTTTACAGGCTGTTTGCCGCACAAATAGTAATTTTGAAGGTTTATTAGAAATTGTATCATAAATAGATTACAATTTTATTAAACGAAGGAATGGCTTTTAACACCACTGAATATTACAATAGAGATTTATCATGGCTCCGATTTAATCATCGTGTACTGCAAGAAGCTACTGATAAAAAAAATCCGCTGTATGAGCGTATTAAATTTCTAGCAATTTTTTCATCAAACTTAGATGAGTTTTTTAAAGTTCGCATTTCGGATATTCGCCAAATAAAACAATTAGATAAGCCGCTTCGTAAAAAATTAATTACCAAACCGAATAAGTTATTGAAGGTAATTAAAAGAGAAGTCGACGAACAGCAAAAAGAATTAGGACGAATATTTTCAAAGGAGATTATACCAGAACTAATCAGTAATAGTATCAATCTTGTTGCGCATACCGATTTTAACGAATTACAAAATAAATTTAGCAAAGACTATTTTAAAGAGAGCTTAGCGATTACAGACCTCAATAGTGCAAAAGAAATTCCTTTTATAGAAAATGAAGCTTTGTATTTAGTTGGCCAAGTAAAGGACGATACGCTAGTGTGGTATAAAATAGATGAAGCTACTCCCCGATTTGTAACCTTACCTAAGGATAATGACCAACATTACATAACTTTTGTTGACGACATTTTAAAGCATAATTTAAAAGCTGAATATGGCGTGCCTTTTTATTCGATTAAAATTTCACGCGATGCCGAGTTATACATTGAAAACGAATACTCAGGAAATCTTTTAGATAAAATTATAAAGGCACTACCCAAAAGGCAAAGTGGACAAGTAACACGAATTTTAGTAGATAAATACATGCCTGCTGTTCTATTAAATCGATTACGTACCGCATTAGACATTTATGAAACGGATATTGTTAAAGGGGGAGTTTACCATAATTTCAAAGATTTTTTTGATTTCCCAAATCCCACAAATAAAAAATTATCGTTTAATTATTTAACGCCAATACGGTCTAGTGAATTCGAAGGACATCCTGATATGTTTGCTACAATAGCTGAGAAGGACAGGTTATTAAACTTTCCCTATGAAGCTTACGATCCAATAGTTCGATTACTTGAAGAAGCAGCTAAGGATAGTCGCGTAAAACAAATTAAAATTACCTTATATAGAATTTCAAAACATTCATTAGTTGCTCAAGCACTTTTAAAAGCTGCCCAAAAAGGTAAAGATGTTTTCGTATTTATAGAAACCAAGGCGCGATTTGATGAAGCAAACAATATAAAATGGGGTAAAATTTTAGAAAAAAATGGGGCTAATGTTATTTATAGCTACCCTGGAATAAAAGTACATTCTAAAATTCTTCTCATAAAAAGAGTGGTAGATAAATACACTAGTTTGTATGGTTATATAAGTACTGGGAATTTTAATGAAAAGACGTCTAAAGTTTATACCGATTCTGGTCTTTTAACGGCTAATATGGACGTACTTAATGAATTGTCTCAGGTTTTTGACGTACTAGAAGGAAAAGTAATAATCCCAAAACCCAAAGAGCTTTTAATCTCACCGTTTAACATGCGTAAAAAATTCACGCAATTAATTGAGACTGAAATTGATAATTCTAAATTAGGTAAAAAAGCCTATATAACCTTAAAGCTGAATAGTCTACAAGATCCAGAAATGATTAATCTGCTATACAAAGCAAGTAATGCTGGGGTTAAAATAAGATTATTAATTCGAGGTATTTGTTGTTTGGTTCCTGGCATTATAGGACAAAGTGAAAACATATCAATTACAAGTATTGTAGATCGTTTTTTAGAACACAGTAGAGTTTATATTTTTGGTAATGGAGGTGAAGAAAAAATGTTTTTGGGTTCTGCCGATTGGATGACACGTAATCTTGATCATAGAATTGAAGTAATAACACCCATTTTAGATGTTGACATTCACGAAAAGTTAAGGACCATGTTGAACTTTCAATTGAATGATACAGTAAAAGCTCGAATTATTGATGCTGAGCAAAGCAACGAATATGTGCAAGGCAGCGATATGACAGCATCTGCACAACATTTAATTTATCAATATTTAAAGAAAAAGACGAGTCCTGAAAAATCATCATTAGCACCTTTGAACTCGTAAAATTTAGGGTTGACAAATTTAACATTATAAACAAAAAAAGGAGGCTTATGCCTCCTTTCTCTTACTATTAATTATTACGAAAATCGTATTAGTTTTAAGGCGGTATGCCTTCGACTGTTTCTCCAGCTTTCATGACGGGTAATTAACCTATCAATAACAGCTTCATTTGCCTTGTGTTTTTGTTCTTTATGTCTCATTATAAAATTCTTTATTCTAGGTTGTGATGGATACAATATGCACCCTTATATACACAAACAATTAGACGTAAAACAAGCTGAAAAATTACAACGTTAAGACAAGTTTAACAAACCGTAAAATACTGAAAATAAATAATTTATGTGATTTCAAAACATAGCATCTTCTGGGTTATTGAAAACAGTTTAATCATTAATGCGACTACTGTTTTGGCAAGTGCCTTAATTCGAGAATCTCATGTTTTGGAACTAGCTAACTAATTTGCAATACAAAACAGCTGTTATTCAATAATAGTCACAAGAATTAAGAACAAATAAGTTATCTTTCTATATGAAAAATTTCAATTTCGGAATAGTTCTTAGTATTCATTTTTTGCTACTTTCAGCTGCCTGCAAAAGTGAAAAAGGTATAAATACGGTTCAAGGTTCCATTTCTATTTCGGAGTTGGGCGTAAGTCTTTCACATGAACATATAATGTCTAATTATGGCAAGGACATTAAAGAGACCTCTAGTTATGACACGCTACAATTATTTAATCAAGTTATTCCCTATCTAGAGCAATTAAAAGGGTTGGGTGTGAATACCATATTCGATTGTACCACCGAATATTTTGGAAGAAGAATAGACTTATTAGAAAAAATATCGACTGAAACAGGGGTGCAAATCATTACAAATACTGGCTTTTACGGAGCAGCAAACGACAGATATATTCCAGAATTAGCATATAATGCTAGTGCACAATCAATTTCAAAAATATGGATTGATGAATTTAAATACGGAATAAAAGGTACCGATAGAAAACCTGGTTTTGTTAAGCTAGGTTTTGATGATGGTAAATCACCATCGGAAATAGACACCAAATTGTTTAAGGCAGGGATGCTAACCCACCAATCTACAGGTTTAACATTAGCTGTGCATACCGGCGCGAATTTAGAGGCGATGCAATTGCAAACTAGATTGCTAAAAGAAAATAACATTCATCCGAGTGCTTGGATTTGGACACACGCTAACAAAGTTAACAACGATTCTGTTTTAATTGATTTAGCAACCCAAGGTGCATGGATTTCACTAGATGGTGTAAAAGAATCGAATACAACTGAATACGTAAAACTTTTTAAACATAAACAACTACTAGACCACGTACTTTTATCACATGATGGTAATGGTTATCCGAACGGTGGAGAAATACGAAGGTTTGATGCGATTTTTTTACATCTAATCCCCGAACTTTTAAAAAATGGATTTACTACAGACGATATCAATAAAATTCTAGTACTTAATCCTGCTAGAGCTTTTACGATTGAGGTTAGAAAAATCGAAACTGAATAATGATACTATTGCAAAGGCTTTTTCTAAAAGTACATTCATAAAAAAAAGCGCATACCAAAATTGGCATGCGCTTTTTTCTAAGCTATGCTAATTTTAATGATTTACGCCATCATCACTATTATCCTCACGATAACGACAACATGGGTGTACAGAATTATAAGCCTCTTCCGTGGCTTTTAATTCTTTGGTATCGTGACCCACATTAACAATGGCGGTTTTAATCTTCATTGGGTCTGTTTTGCCCTCATTATAAATTAATGACAGCTGATGTGTTGGAATATTCCATTCGGCATACTTCACACCTTTTACCCCAAGAGCCGCTTTCTCAATTCGCTCTTTACACATTATACATTTTCCATTAACATCCATCGTTAATTTCTTATTCTTTTCCTGTGCATTTATATTCATAAAAAACAAGCCCATTACTAGTACTAAAAAAATCTTTTTCATAGTTATTTATTTTATTGTTTTCTTTTAAATTTTATATCGAAATCCTGCATAAAACATGCGTCCCATTATAGGTGCGTAGACCATACTGGTATCAAAATTTGCGCCAAACGGATTTTCAGCACTGAGCACTGGGTTTTGTTGTTTAAAATTACTCAAATTTTCTCCACCTAAATACAGTTCAAAATGCTCACTAAAAACCTTTGTTACTTGTGCGTTCATTAGACTATAGGCTTCCGAAAATTCTCCTAATCGATATTCTGGAGGGTTAACATCTGTATTTGGAAGGCGTTGTTTACCAACAGCATGTAAAGTATAATCAAAACGCCATTGTCCACCTTTATCATTCAACTCCGTTTGATATCCCAAATTAGCAAAATATCGGTTTTGCGCTAGCAATGGTTTCTGTAAATTTCCATTGCGATAATCGGTATTTACGTCGTAATATTTATAGGCTGTACGCAATTCTAAGTTGTTTAAAATCTCGTGATTTAATTCTATTTGAAAACTATTTGCTTCGCTGTTTCCATCGAGATTATAGAAAGTAATCGCTCTAGGGTTTTCCCAATCAACCACCACCTGATTTTTAAAATCTGTTTTATAATAATCTATGGTAATATTACCAGGTCTATTTAGAAAGGTAAACCCTTGTAAAAAACTAACCCCATAATTCCATGCATCTTCAGCATCTAAACCGTAGATACTACCTTCAGTATCTAAAATTTGAATTTGACGAGAAGTTGCAAACAACTGTTGGTTTTCAGCAAATATATTTGCTGCTCTTCTTCCGCGACCAAAAGATGCTCTTAAGCTACCGCGGTCCCAAGGTGTATATCGTGCATGTAGTCTAGGCGTAACAAAATTACCCAATCGATTGTGTGTGTCGAATCGTAAACCAGCGGTAAAGCTCAGTTTTTCTAAATTCTCATAACTATACTCAAAGAATGCACCAGCCGAAACATCTTCGCGATCATAGTTCGTTCTGTTTACCAATTCATCGTAACCATCATACGCAAAAGTTAATCCGGTTTTAAACTTGCTCCGCGTATCCCCAATAATAGAATTAAAGATTAAATTAGAATACACACTTTCGTGATCGATATCATACTCGTTCAATCCAAAATATGAATCTTGTTTATGTAAACTATATGAAGTTTGAAAACCAACACTTTGAAATGGCAGTTCTGGAAAAACATAACCTAACTTTAATGAAGAATCGAAACGTTTTGTATCAATTTCGCTTCCCCATACTTCATCACCCAATAAAATAGCTGTACTGGAAAGTCGGTCTGTTGTTCTATCATAATCGATTTCTCCAACCAATTTCTCATCATCCAAATAGCGTAAATTTAAAAAGCTAACCCATCCTTTTTCAGGATTTTGATATTGCAGGCGAGTCATTACATTAATTTGATTTGCCAAAGGAGCATCTAAAAAGCCATCATCGTTATTATCTTCTTTAATATCGCGGCGGTTGTGATGCACATAAGCACCAACACTAAAACGGTCAGAAATCTTTTGATTAAAATGTGTATTGAGTTCTAGTCGTCCATTGATATTCCCATAACCATTAACAAATAGTTTATTATCAGTAAATGGTTTAACCAGTTCTGTATTTATTTGTCCAGATATACTCTCATAACCATTAACCACACTACCTGCACCTTTGGTAATCTGAATACTTTCCACCCATGTACCGGGTGTGAATGTAAGTCCGTATGCCTGTGAAGCACCGCGGACCATAGGAATATTCTCTTGGGTAATTAACAAATACGGACTTGTTAAACCTAACATTTGAATCTGTTTGGTACCCGTTAAGGCATCCGAAAAATTAACGTCAATTGCTGGATTCGTTTCAAAGCTTTCCGATAGGTTGCAACACGCCGCTTTTAATAATTCATCGCTGTTAATCGTTACCACATTTTGCGAACTGAAATATGCTTTTTGTACAGCCTCTTTCTTTTGCTCAACAACAACCTCATTCAAGGCATTAGACGGTTGTAATAAATGATGCACTGTAGTGGGTTCATTAATAGTAAGTGTATCCGATTTAAAACCTACATAACTTATGATAAGTTGGTTATAAGCTGGTGAATATGGAATTTCAAATAAACCTTCTTCATTTGAAATGGTTCCGGTTTGCGAATCCATCCAATACACATTGGCACCTTCTAGGCCCACATGCTTATTATTGGAATCTGGTTCCATTATCATACCCTTTACCAAGTCTTGTGAAAAAGACAGTGCGGGGAACAATAGTATTAATATATATAGATTAATTTTCATTAAATATTTTTTGTCATTTATAGTAGTGGCTAAAACTAAGTAAGCTGAATTAGCATAGTGACTGCCATAATCAACATAATCGCATTTTCGATAAATGTTGCTTCTGTCATTGGCAATTTAAGTGCAGTGCCCAAACAGGCGCAACGAATGCTTTTTTTATCAAGCAAAGATTTCGTTACTCCTATTGTAGTAATTCCTAAAACTACAATTGTGGTTAATAATGCAATTGTAGTTTTAAATCGCATTAAAAACAGCAACCCTAATACCAACTCAATGAAGGGATAAATCCAGCCATATATTGGGAACACTTTTGCCAAAGGGTCATACATTCGAAAGCTTTCAGGAAAACCTTTTAAGTCTAAAAACTTAAAAAAACTGAATACTATATAGAAAAGCCCCATGAAATCGAGCATGGCATTATTGCTATTCCATTCCTTGTAATTCAATAAAAAAGCCGCTCCAAAAATGTATAAGAAAATTAACAACAACGGTTTTAACTGCTGTAGTTTTGATTTTTCAGTACTGCTATCAGTCACTTTGGTTTCTTTGCGCTGTGGTCTTTGCTTATTTAGAACAGTAATCGAATACTTTTCAGGTAAAACTGCTTTAAATTGTTCAATTGGGATATGTTTGTCCATTGTAATTTCAGCGATTTCACTTTCTAGATTAATGGACACATTAGTCACACCATCAACCGTTTCAATTTTTTGTTGAACTGAACTTAAACAACCGTTACAGGTCATTCCCGTAATTTTATATAAATGTTTCATTTTTGATTAAAATTTTGTCCGTTCCTCCATCTAAATAATAGTTAGATATAGCATGAAAGAGGTTCATTTAGATTATAAAGAATCTTGATTTTATTCAGTTAAGAACTAAGAAAGCACAGATTATCATTAAATCAGTAAGACAAAAATGGAATCAAATTAGGAAGACTTCGTCAAGAAGGTGAATATTCTTAACTAGAATAGGGGGAGGATACTGATTATCAGCAATGGTATTTCGTGTATCATCCTGAAGTAGGGCTAGATACCCTTGCATATACGAGACCAAAAAGTATTGCTGGTCTAATTTTAAATCGTTGAAAGAAAAAGTTAGTTCGTCTTGCCCAGAAATAGTAGTCATTTCATTATCACAACACGAATTTTCTTCTGCAATTTGAAGTGCATCAAAGGAATCTTGAATTGCTAACTCCATTCCACAGTTTTCTGCATGAGCAAATAAAGCTACATTCATAAGTCGTCCCATACAATAGTGTTTACTAACCGTCCAAGAAACTGTGGAGGCTAGTACCATTATTGCCATGGCAACTGAGAAAAATCTGTTGAAATTTTCTTTCATTATTACAAAAGTACACAATATTAAACAGCAGTCATAAACTACTATATTCTTTAACGAAAGATTAGCTGACTTCGTATGAAAATCACGCCATCTTAGCCGCAAGAATTAAAACATTTGCGAATTGGCATACTTAATTTAAAAAAAAGAAGTTATGAGTAGTTGATAGTCTTTATACGGTAACTCATCGTAGATTATTATAAATAAGTAACTAAATAACTTTAAATTCTTATGAAAAAGCAATTAAAATCCCCTTTAAAATTAGGCTTTATGGCCTTTGCAATAACCCTTTTTATGGTAGGTTGTTCTTCTGACGACGGTTCTGTATTCGATACCGGCGTTGGTGGCGGTGGCGGTGATGACGAAGATCCTATAGAGGAAGTAGCGACTATAATCTACGACGAAGCTACACCAACAAACAATGTTGTAACAGCTAGTGCAAGTGGCGAAGTTGGCACAGCAGTTCCTGGTAGAATTATATATACTTCAGATGCAACGACTCAACGAAGAATGTATATTACCCAAAATATTTCTGGTGAGGGTGATATGCCGTTCAATGATTTTGCTCTTAATGACACCGATTTAAAGAAAGTTTTAAAAGCTGATGGATCTATTGATTTAGATGGCGCTACGAAAAAAGAAATTGACTTTACTTTCAATTTACCCGTGCCGGATGTTGACAATGGAACTATTGTTTATAGTTTTTGGACTACTACAGGTAAAGGTGATTTCAGAGATCCTACAAAAAGGTTAGCCTTAGGTGTTGGTACGATAACAGTAACCGTTGGTACAGGTACAAACCCATCTACTCCAGTTCGTGAGTTTACAGACGTTCAATTGTTTGCACCAGCTGCTGATGGCACAACTAAAACTTTTTTCTCGTTATTAAACGAAACTGTTTATCAAATTAATGAAGGTCCTGAATTTAGAGCTTTCTGGGATTTCGGTTATTACTATAAAGACAACGAAGCTTCTTTCGCTTCTACAGCTTCTTATAACGATTCTTTTGGTTTCCCAGTAGAAGGTTTAGAGCCTGGCGCTGATGAGGAAGATGCTGCTAACGAAACGCTAAACGAAGGTTACTTTTCAACTTCAACAATGCTTGCTGCAGATTTCGATGCAATTGTATTGTCTGGTTCGTTAGATGTTGTAGTAAAATCTACTAGTCAAGACATAAGTGGTTTAGCTGTTGGCAATGTCATCGAATTCGTTGATAATTACGGTAAAAAAGGTCTAATAAAAATAACAGCTTTAGACCCTGGTTTTAATGTGAATAATAGCATCACTTTTGATGTAAAGATTCAGCCATAAATAATTATAAATTTTAATTAGAAAGGGATGTCATTTTTTGACATCCCTTTTTTTTTTTGTAATAACTTTAAAAATCTTCGACATAGGTTACATTAATAAACTATCTGATTTCTAAATCAGTTATTTTTGCAAAAAAAAGATGTTTGAAAAGTTAAAATCTGAAGCAACAACTATTTTAAATACTAACGATACCGTAGATGAGCGACTTTTGGCTATTTGTGAGCTTTTGAAAGAAAATATTGCATATTATGATTGGGTGGGCTTTTATTTTAAAAATAGTGACAAGGAAGAACTGAAACTTGGACCCTATGCAGGTGCTCCAACAGACCATACTATAATTCCCTTTGGAAAAGGTATTTGCGGGCAGGTTGCAGTTAGCAATCAGAACTTTGTTGTACCCGATGTACAAGCACAAGACAATTATATTGCTTGTAGTATTACCGTAAAATCTGAGATTGTAGTTCCCTTGTTTGTCAATGGCGAAAATATAGGTCAAATAGACATTGATTCGAACACAAAAGATCCTTTTACAGATGCTGATGAACGCTTTTTAGAATTCATAAATGAAAAGGTAGCCGAAATACTTACTTAAAACGTTTAAAACTTTAGTGTTTTTGTTGATAACCTCATCTTAGTATAACGGCTAAAAAAATTACTTTTGCATGTCGTTAACCCACACTCTATATTCAAACAAAAATGAGCACTAAAAAAGCTACTTCAGCACTTATTTCCGTATTTCACAAAGATGGTTTAGAACCAATCGTAAGAAAATTTCAAGAACTTGGGATCACTATATATTCTACTGGTGGTACAGAAAAGTTCATTCAAGAATTAGGTGTAGAGGTTGTGCCTGTTGAAGATGTAACTAGTTACCCTTCAATTTTAGGTGGTCGTGTAAAGACCTTACATCCTAAAGTTTTCGGAGGAATTTTAAACCGTCAAGATAACGACAGCGATGTTGCACAATTAGAAGAATTTGATATTCCTCAGCTAGATATTGTCATTGTTGATTTATATCCATTTGAAAAAACAGTAGCAAGTGGTGCATCAGAACAAGATATTATAGAAAAAATTGATATTGGTGGAATCTCATTAATTCGCGCCGCTGCAAAGAATTTTAAAGACGTACTTTGTGTTTCTTCCATGGAAGATTATTCTGAAGTATTAGAATTAATTTCCGCAGGAGATGGAAGTACAACATTAGAAGACCGCAAACGTTTTGCTGCCAAATCATTCAACGTTTCTTCTCATTACGATACTGCAATATTCAATTACTTTAATCAAAATCATGATTTAGCTGCTTTAAAAGTAAGTGAGACTAATGGAAAAGTATTACGCTATGGAGAAAACCCACATCAAAAAGGATTTTTCTTTGGTGATTTTGATGCTATGTTCGATAAATTACATGGCAAAGAACTTTCATACAACAACCTTTTAGACGTAGATGCTGCGGTGAATTTAATGGGTGAATTTAAAAATGACGCTCCTACTTTTGCCATTTTAAAACACAATAATGCATGTGGACTAGCGCAACGCGATAATTTGCACCAAGCATATATTGATGCATTAGCGGGGGATCCTGTTTCTGCCTTTGGGGGTGTACTTATTAGCAATAAAGAAATTGATAAAGCGACAGCTGAAGAAATTCACAAACTATTTTGTGAAGTTGTTATCGCACCAAGTTATAATTCTGAGGCACTAGAAATTTTAAAAGGAAAGAAAAATAGAATTATTCTAATACAGAATGAGGTTGCTATGCCTGAAATGATTGTTAGAACATGTTTAAACGGCATGTTGCTTCAAGAAAAAGATCATAAAACGGATGCTCCTGAAGATTTAACTACTGTAACTAATTTAGCACCTTCTGCTGACGAAATAGAAGATTTAATCTTTGCTTCAAAACTTTGTAAACATACTAAAAGTAATACCATAGTATTAGCAAAAAACAAACAGTTATGTGCCAGTGGCACTGGGCAAACATCTCGCGTAGACGCTTTAAATCAAGCAATTCACAAGGCAAAATCTTTTAATTTTGACTTAGAAGGAGCTGTTATGGCGAGTGATGCATTTTTTCCGTTCCCAGATTGTGTAGAAATAGCCAATAAAAGTGGTATTTCGAGCGTTATACAGCCGGGCGGATCTATTAAAGATCAATTAAGTATCGATTATTGTAATGAGAATAAAGTATCTATGGTAATGACAGGCACACGTCATTTCAAGCATTAATTTCATTACTTTTGTCGACGAAATACACCCCACTCTAACTAAAGTAACGAAACCAAACGAATTAAAATGGGATTTTTTGATTTCTTGACCGAGGAAATCGCCATCGATTTAGGTACGGCGAATACCCTCATTATTCACATGGACAAGGTTGTTGTTGACAGTCCGTCTATTGTTGCACGCGATCGCATTTCAGGTAAAATTATTGCCGTTGGTAAAGAAGCCAACATGATGCAAGGTAAAACTCACGAAAATATAAAAACCATTAGACCATTGAAAGATGGTGTAATTGCAGATTTTGATGCATCTGAAAAGATGATCAATATGTTCATCAAAAACATACCGGCATTAAAAAAGAAATGGTTTCCACCGGCATTACGCATGGTTATTTGTATTCCTTCAGGTATTACTGAAGTTGAAATGCGTGCCGTAAAAGAATCAGCAGAAAGAGTAAACGGTAAAGAAGTCTATTTAATTCACGAACCAATGGCAGCAGCAATTGGTATTGGTTTAGATATTATGCAACCGAAAGGTAATATGATTGTTGATATAGGTGGTGGTACTACCGAAATTGCTGTAATTGCTTTAGGTGGAATTGTATGTGACAAATCTGTGAAAATTGCAGGTGATGTTTTTACAAATGATATTATTTACTACATGCGTACACAACACAATTTATATGTTGGTGAAAGTACTGCAGAGAATATAAAAATTGAAATAGGTTCAGCTACTGAAGATTTACAATCACCTCCGGACGAAAAATCGGTACAGGGTAGAGACTTATTAACTGGAAAACCTAAACAGGTTCAGATATCCTATAGAGAAATTGCAAAAGCATTGGATAAATCTATACTTAGAGTTGAAGATGCAGTAATGGAAACGCTATCACAAACACCGCCAGAATTAGCAGCAGACATTTACAACACTGGTATTTATTTAGCGGGTGGTGGATCAATGCTACGTGGCTTAGACCGGAGATTGTCACAAAAGACAGACCTTCCGGTGTACATCGCGGAAGACCCATTAAGAGCGGTTGTAAGAGGTACAGGTATCGCCTTAAAAAACTTGGACCGCTATAAGAGCATCCTTATTAAGTAGTCTTCGGGTGCAGTAGAACATTTCGAAAATCCAGCTGGGACTAATTTTTAAGACCAAGTGAATGCAGCAAATCATCAACTTTATAATAAGAAACAAGAATTTTCTCTTGTATATGCTGTTGTTGACTATATCGTTAGGTTTTACAATTCAATCGCATTCATTTCATCAGTCTCGTTTCTTTAATTCCTCAAATTGGATGACGGGGAATATTTATAATGCTTCTCATGGAGTTTCTTCTTATTTTGAACTTCAAAAAGAAAACAAAGCACTTGTAGATGAAAATAAAAGACTGAGAAAACTTCTTTTTAATTTTGATTTAGAAGATACGCTTAAGCTAGATTCTATTCAACTCACCTATACCATTACACCGGCTAAGATTATTAAAAACAGCTATGCCGACCACCGTAATTATATTACCATAAACAAAGGCAGTAACGATAGTGTTAAAATTGACATGGGGGTAATTACTGATCAAGGTATCCTAGGGATTGTAGAAAACACTTCTAATAATTTTTCATCGGTACAAAGTATTCTTAATGAAAAATCAAACATCAACGCAAAGATTAAAAATACAGACCACTTTGGCTCTTTGGTTTGGGATGCAAATAATTATAATGTTGTTCAATTAATAGATATACCGAAATTAGTTCCACTACTAGTTGGTGATACCATAGTAACAGGAGCAATGAGTAGTATTTTTCCTGAAAATATTCCAATAGGAACAATTAAAAAGTTTGACTTAGATGTTTCGGAAAACTTTTACACGATTGATATTACTTTATTTAATGACATGACTAATATTCAAAATGTTTATGTTGTAAGTAACGCAGATAAAAAAGAAATACAAGAACTAGAAACACAGACCGAAGCTAATGATTAGTAATTATTACTTTATCAACTTCATAAGGTTTGCACTACTTGTTTTAGTGCAGGTTTTAGTATTTAATAGACTTAATTTTTTCGGGTTTATTAATCCGATGGTGTATATATTATTTCTGTATTGGTATCCCGTAAAAGAAAATAGAGCATTATTAATAGGACTTAGTTTTCTGTTAGGATTATCTATTGATTTTTTCTCGGACACTATGGCGCTTCATGCCGCATCGACCGTAACAATAGCTTATTTAAGACCCACAATAATGCGTTTTGTATTTGGTGTAAATTTCGAGTTTCAATCCTTTCGATTGGGCAACTCAACAAGGGTACAACAATTTGCATTTTTAACGTTATTAATAGTAGTGCATCACGCTTTTTTCTTCACTTTAGAAATATTTAGTTTTGGTAATATGCTATTGATAATTAAGAAAATAGTAGCTAATGCGCTAGCAACCTTAGTACTGTGCCTATTGTTTAGTTCACTTTTTAGTGTCCGTAAAGAATAAAATAAGTTTAAAAACTTAGTGAATATAGAATTTAGGAAAATTTAATTTCCATTTAAAAACAGTAATTCTCACTCTGATGAAAAAGCTTTTACTTTCATCTATCATTGTAATAATCGGGATCATTTTTCTCGGTAGGCTTTCCTATTTACAAATTTTTAGTTTTTCCCCTGATCTCGCAGGAGATCCCGCAATTAAAGAAATTTATGACTACCCGGAACGTGGTTATATTTATGATCGTAATGGGAAACTATTAGTAGGTAATGATCCAGCTTACGACGTTATGGTTATTCCGCGAGAAGTAAAAGCCTTTGACACATTAGAGTTCTGTAGTCTATTAAATTTAGAGCACGAAAAATTAATTAAGGAGCTCAAAAAAGCACGTCATTATTCACCAAGACTTCCATCTGTTTTAGTACCGCAATTATCCAAAGAGGATTATGCGCGGCTTCAAGAAAAAATGCGCCATTACACTGGATTTTATATTCAAAAACGTTCGTTACGTTATTACGATACCAATTCTGGCGCTAATGTTTTAGGATATATTAGTGAGGTAAACAGTCGCGATTTAGCTAATAACCCATTATACGTACAGGGTGAATTAACGGGTAGAACTGGAGTAGAAAAGGTTTATGAGGATACTTTACGTGGAAGGAAGGGAATTCAGTACATTCAGAAAGATCGTTTTAATAGAGACATTGGGAAGTATAAAGATGGTGAGTTAGATGTACAGCCCATACAAGGAAAAGAAATAACGCTTACTATTGACAAAGATTTACAGGAATATGGTGAGAAATTAATGCATGGTAAATGGGGAGGCATTGTAGCCATTGAACCTTCTTCTGGTGAAATTTTGACTATGATTTCTGGTCCTACATATGATCCATCGTTGTTAGTAGGTCGTAAACGTTCTGCAAATTATAGCAAATTACATTATGATTCCATTTCAAAACCAACTTTTGACCGATCTATTTCGTTTGAAAAAAGTCCGGGTTCTCCATTTAAGGCGATAAACGCACTTATTGCATTACAGGTAGGAGCAGTGACACCTTCAACGACATTTACCTGTCATCATGGTTTTTATATTGGAAGAAGTAAAAAAGGATGCCACTGCGGTGGAGGATCTAGAAATTTAAATAACGGCATCTATAAATCTTGTAATGCGTATTTTGTTGGTGCCTACAAAAAGATTTTTGAGCAATTTCCATCTAATGCAGAAGCTATGGATGCCTGGGAAGGTCATGTTCGTAGTTTTGGATTAGGGTCGTATTTAGGCTCCGATTTATACACGGGTAGACCAGGTACAGTGCCTAGTACAGCATTGTACAATAAATGGTATGGCGAGGGAGATAGAAGATGGTCAGCAACAACTACCTATTCTAATGCTATTGGACAAGGGGAAGTAAATGTAACCCCTATACAATTAGCTAATATGACAGCTGCGATTGCAAATAGAGGTCATTATTTTACACCGCACATCTTAAAAAAGATAGAAGGTAAGGACATTACAATCCCTAAGTTTACGGAACGTAAAAACACTACTATAGATAGAAAGCATTTTGAACCTGTAGTACAAGGAATGGCTGATGTTTATCATTTGGGTACTGCTAGAGGTGTTCAAATTCCAGATATCGAAATTGCAGGTAAAACTGGTACCGTAGAGAATTTTATGGTTATCGATAGCGTAAGAACCCAGTTGACCGATAATTCCGTTTTCGTTGCCTTTGCACCGGTTAACAATCCAAAAATTGCTTTAGCAGTATATATTCAAAATGGCTACTATGGTTCCAGATATGCTGGACATATTGCATCTTTATTAATTGAGAAATATTTAAAAGGTCATATTACACGGAAAGATCTTGAGAGAACCATGTTATCAACAACTTTAGAATCTGAATATGCTAAACCGTATAGTGGTGAGCCATTTAAAATAAATGAATACAATTGGAGGAGCAACCATGCTATAAAAAAAGAAACGGAGGTCCGTTAAAGAAAGAAGTATGGCAGTAGGTAGAAGTATTCTTAAAAGAATTGATTGGTTAACCGTTTTGTTTTATTTGCTCTTGGTTTTAATTGGCTGGGTAAATATTTATTCGAGCACATTTATAGATACTGACAACTCTATATTTGATTTTAGCACCCTACATGGTAAACAACTTTTCTTTATACTTACAAGTTTTGCATCGACAGTAATCCTTTTAAGTCTCGATCCAAATTTCTACGAACGTTTTTCAAGTCTATTTTACATTATTGCGATGGCCCTTTTGTTAGGGTTATTTCTCTTTGGAAAAACTATAGCAGGAGCTACATCTTGGTACGATTTAGGTTTTTTCAACCTGCAACCATCAGAATTTGCAAAGGTTGCGACAGCTCTAGGACTTGCGAAATACCTCAGCGATATACAGACTGATATCAGACGACGCAAAGATCAGTGGTATGCGTTTCTTATTTTACTTATACCTGCATTATTAATTATTCCACAACCAGATCCAGGGAGTGCATTGGTTTTCTTTGCGATGACATTTGTAATATTTAGAGAAGGTCTACCACTTTACTATTTAGGCATAGGATTATTCGCCATCTTAGTTTTTGTTATCACTTTAATGTTTGGTACAGTGTGGATAGCAATAAGTATTGCGCTAATACTTTTACTTTTTATGATGTTAAAAAAGAAAAAGTTCAAAGTTCCGGTACTACCAGTAACCGGAGCAATAGTAGCTACCTTACTTTTTTCGCTTTCAGTAAATTTTGTTTTTAATAATGTTTTTGAACAAAGGCACCGAGATCGATTTAGTTTATGGTTACGCCTTGAAAAAGACCCACAGAAACTAGAAAAGATTCGTAAAACAATAGGTTATAATAGTTATCAATCAGAAAAAGCGATTGAATCTGGAGGCCTTTGGGGTAAAGGATTTTTAGAGGGAACGCGTACTAAAGGTGATTTTGTACCGGAACAACATTCGGATTACATCTTTACAACAATTGGAGAAGAATGGGGATTTTTAGGAACTGCTTCGGTGGTAATAATATTTACATTAATGTTATTGCGATTGGTATTTCTTGCTGAGCGGCAAAAAACCGATTTTAGTAGAATGTATGGTTATGGTGTAATTTCAATTTTACTCATACATTATTTTATAAATGTAGGCATGGTGATAGGGCTATTACCAACTATCGGTATACCACTACCCTATTTTAGTTACGGAGGGTCAAGTATGCTCGGTTTTACGGCATTACTTTTTATATTTTTAAAATTAGATGCCAACAGAATGAAAGAAGGTTATTAAAACTTCCAATTACTTTTTACGTTAGTACTTTCAAGTTTAGCTTCTAGAGTATCTGGTAGTTTTTCAAAAAAATCTATTCCGGTCAACATTTCAATTTCATCAACTGGAACAGTAAAATTCTGTAAAGGTTTAGAGCTTTCTTTTCCCTGCATTAAAAATGCAATCATCTTAATATTATCCCCTTCGCTACGTGCTATAATTTTATAGTAATGATTGGGTACCGCTACGTCTTCATCACCAATTTCTTTTAAACCATCTTTAAGCACACCACCGGTAACCACAAAAATTGTATTATACTTTTTGGCCCATTGTCTCACCTTTTGTTCTAATCTATTCCACACCCCTGCATTAAAATCTCTGTCTTGGGGACTAATATTACTGGTATAAAAAGTTTCGTTATATGCCTGTTTTGAAAATCTACGATCACCAGCAGGACACAAGTGTCCGCGGTCATAACCTGACCCCTTATAATTTCGCCAATCAGCAGATTTAGTCCTTACTTCAGGGTCTTCTATAAAATATGGCCGCTTGCGATCATCATAAGTCAAATGTACTTTTTTCAAAGTATATGCAACCCATTCTGCTTGCTCATACGGCTCGTTATACGAAAGTGTAAAATGTTGATGATTCACTATTTCCCCCGTTGTAGAGCTAGGTAAATTAAAAGCAGAAATTTCAGTACTTGGGCCATCATTTTCCTGTGCTGAATAGGTATCTGGAGTATAAAAATTATCAAATAGCCAAAACCCAATTACACATATTAAAAGTAGAATAGTATAAATAGATTTATTCTTAGTCGCACTTCTCATGCATCAAAAGTAAATTAAATAATGAGCAATCACACGATTAGAACTGTAAGAAATGATAAGATAATTCAACTATTTAAGGACATTTATCAGAATACTTATTTACTTTGTAAGGAGTAATTTAATATTATAAAAGAAAGGATATAAAGTATGCTTACATGGAAAGATGTTATTCACTTTTCGCTTAATGGTAATCCAGAGCCTGATAGGCGAGTAGAAAAGTCAGCAGCGGAATGGCGTGAGATTTTAACCTCAGAACAATTTAGAATAACGCGCAACAAAGGAACTGAAGCTGCTCATTCTGGCGAGCTCTGTGGTATTCATGAAGCCGGCTTATACAATTGTGTTTGTTGTAATGAACCCTTATTTGATTCAACTATTAAATTTGAATCAGGAACAGGTTGGCCTAGTTTTACACAGCCGATAAAAGAAAATGTGATAAAATATATAAGAGACACTTCATACGGGATGGTTCGTGTAGAAGTGCTATGTAATTGTTGCGATGGACATTTAGGACATGTTTTTCCAGATGGGCCTAAACCAAGTGGATTACGTTACTGCATAAATTCTGAGTCCATGAAACTACAACCAACTACAACAATTTAAAAAAGAGGAGGAATAAAATGATCAATAAAAATTTAGAAATAGCAACACTTGGTGGTGGATGTTTTTGGTGTATTGAGGCTGTATTACAACGAATTAATGGAGTAGAGAAATTAGTCTCTGGTTATACCGGTGGCAATGCACCTGGAAAACCGACTTATAGGGAAGTTTGTTCAGGATTAACTGGGCACGCAGAGGTTGTGCAGGTTAGTTTCAATCCAAATATAATATCTTATCAAGATTTACTTATTGTATTTATGACAAGTCATGACCCTACGACATTGAATAGACAAAGTGGCGATGTTGGAACACAATACCGCTCTGTAATATATTATCATAATAAAGAACAAAAAGAAATTGCTGAGGCGGTAATTAGTGAAGTTGCAGCGTTTTATGAAAATCCTATTGTTACTGAACTAAGTGCATTAGAAACATTTTATGATGCCGAAGAATATCATCAAGATTATTACAATAACAACACCACTCAAGGGTATTGCAGTGCTGTAATAACGCCTAAGTTATCTAAGTTACGTAAAATGCATGCGGACAAATTAAAAAAGGTAAGAACATAAATTGTATTTGTTTTAAAACAAAAAAAGCCTGCTTATAAAAATAAGCAGGCTTTTTTATATAATCTATTTTACCAATATTATCCTTTTACACTGGCCAATTTCGAATTATTCTTTTTAATAGTATTCATTTGTAAATCTTGTAAAACGTTTACTGCTTCTTCAACGTATACATCTTTGGCTAAATTCTTGTGCCAACGATCTCTTTTTTCACGTAATACAGAATCTTTAGTAAACAATTCTTGTTCATACTGTAAAGATTTAAAAGACAAATGCGAATCGTAATCAGCCATTTTCTTAAAATAATCTGACTTTTCTTTATCTTTTTTAACCTCTTCTTTATACACATCATATTTCAAAGAAATTACAGTTTCATCTTGTTCGGATTTAATCCACTGTGCATTCTCTTCAATCAATTTAATTTGAGCATTATTCGCCAATCTATTCTTACTCTTTGCAATAGTTTTATCATAATCAATATATCCATCCCATGGTGTATATTTTGCTGGTGAAATTTTATCCCATTTAAGTGGATTCGCTTGATCACGCTCACCTAAATCGATATAACTGTATTTGTCCGGTACAACAACATCACTCTTCACACCTTCTAATTGCGTTGACCCTCCATTAATACGATAAAATTTTTGAGTAGTAAGTTTTATAGCACCTAAATCGCCATGTTCGTTACTGCGTACAATATTTTCTAATGGAATTACATTCTGTACCGTTCCTTTACCAAAAGTTTGCTTACTTCCGATAACCACGGCGCGCTTATAATCCTGCATGGCAGCAGCTAATATCTCAGATGCAGATGCAGACAATTCGTTTACCAACACCACAAGAGGACCGTCCCATTGAATACGCTCATCTTTATCATCATACACTTCTTTACCGTCATCTGAAGAACGTACTTGCACCACAGGTCCATCTTTGATAAACAAACCGGCCATTTCTATAACCGTTTTCAATGAACCACCACCGTTATCTCTTAAATCTAATATTAAACCTTCAGCACCTTCTTCTTTCAGGCGCTCTACTTCTTTAGCAACATCAGTTGCCGCATTACGCTCACCGTAATCTTCAAAATTCACATAGAACTTAGGCAAATTAATTATTCCGTATTTTTTATCTTCTTTAAAAATATTTGCCGATTTCGCAAAAGACTCTTCCAGCTCAACAACGTCTCTTGTCAACGAAATAACTTCATGCGAACCATCTATTTTCTTAACTGTTAGGTCAACAACAGTACCTTCTGGGCCTTTAATCATTTTAATAGCATCATCTAACCGCATACCAACGATATCTACAGCCTCACCACCATTCTGACCAACTTTTATAATTTCGTCGCCAACTTCAATACGCTGATCGCGCCATACAGGACCACCAGAAATAATACCTTCAATTTTAGCACCAGTATTTGTTTTTCTTAATCGAGCACCAATACCTTCAAACTTACCAGACATACTAGTATCAAACTTCTCTTTTTCTTCTGGAGCGAAATAATACGTATGTGGGTCAAATTCGTCTACAATAGTGTTTATGTATTGTACAAACCAATCCTTACGTTGTAGATCGTCCACAAAATCAAAAAATTCGTCAAGTGTTTTTTGAGTAGAAGCTCTAGAAGATTCTTCAGCTTCCGTAGGAGTTAATGGATCTTTATCCTCAGCAACATCAGTTAGCTTAGAATCATAAGTACCCATAGTTGCATATTTCAACTGCTTTCTCCAACGTTGTTTCAAATCATTTTTTGATGCAGCAAAAGATTCTACTTTATAATCAATATTTATAGTTTCATCTGCAGTATAATCAAACGGAGTAGCTAAAACCTCTTTATAAATACTTTTAGCTTCATTCATTCTTTTTATTAATCTCTCATGTACAATATTAAAAAATGCGATATCGGTATTTTTAATTTGATCATCTATCTGAAATTTGTATTGTTCAAATTCCATGATGTCTTCTTCAATAAAATAACGTTTTGTAGGATCCAAAACATCAATAAAATCCTCAAATACGCTTACCGAGAAATCGTCGTCTATATTCTTTGGATCATAATGTCCTTTTTCAAGAACATAGGTAATAAGTTCTAGAAGTAACTTATCCTTATCATCTGTATTTTCAAAAGATTTATTGGTAAAGCTACACGAGGCAACTGCTATTAACATTACTAACAATGCGTAGGCTAAATTATTCTTCATAGAATTTGTTTAGTTTTAAGACAATCTATTTTTTCGGAGGATGATTGCCAATAAACATCCTTGATTATTTATCTAAATCCCTAAGATACTGAAAAAACCATGCCATTTTGGGACCATTGGCATTAATTTTTTGTTAAACGACCGCGAGGTCATATCTCTTTTTAAACGTATTTTTATGGTTTAAATTATGTAGAATGCAAAAACCCTTGATTCTTGTCACAAATGACGATGGCGTAACGGCTCCAGGCATCAACGCTCTTGTTGGTTTTATGAAAGAAATAGGTGATGTAGTTGTAGTAGCTCCTGACAGTCCGCAATCTGGCCAAGGTCATGCTATAACACTGGATTACGCCCTATTCTCTGCCAAAATTTCTTCCGATGATGACAGTGAAGGGCATTTAGCATATTCGTGCAGTGGAACTCCTGCAGATTGTGTTAAACTAGGGCTTCAAGAAATTTTGACAAGAAGACCAGACATTTGCGTAAGCGGCATTAATCATGGGTCAAACTCTTCTATAAACGTAATTTACTCTGGCACAATGAGTGCTGCCATTGAGGCAGGTATTGAAGGAATACCTGCAATAGGGTTTTCGCTATGCGATTTTTCATGGAATGCAGATTTTGAACCCGCTAAAGAAGCGATAATAAAAATTGTTAAATCTGCTTTAGAGAACGGAATTCCTAAAGGAGTTGTTCTAAATGTGAATATTCCGAAACTTAAAAAGGAGGAAATTGCTGGCATTAAAATATGCCGACAAGCAAGAGCGAACTGGAAGGAACGTTTTGACAAACGCACCAACCCAATGGGCAAAGAATACTACTGGCTTACGGGTGAATTTGAATTATTGGACAAAGGGGAAGACACAGATGAGTATGCATTATCTAAAGGCTATATATCGGTGGTACCTACGCAATTTGATTTAACGGCGCATCACGCCATTCAAGGTCTAAATAACTGGAATCTTCATGAATAAAAAAGAAATATTTATAGGTTTTATTGTAGGCATTATTGCCAACACAGTTGGTACGCTAGCATATGTTTTATTCTTTTCAGAACTGGGTTTGGTTGAAACTTTTGAAGTGGCCTTAAAACAAGGTCATTTAGGAAGTTTATTAGCCTTAGGAGCCATTCTTAATCTAATAGCTTTCTTTGGTTTTCTAAGAATTAGAAGAGATGAAAGAGCTAGAGGTGTTTTAATAGCTACCATAATATCGGCATTAATCATCTTATATTACAAGATGTTCTAAAGTTCAATGGAACTACAAAAATGTGATTCAAAAGTATGAAGTACTACATAATAGCAGGTGAAGCTTCAGGCGATTTACACGGATCCAACTTAATTAAAGCATTAAGAGCGGAGGATTCTAATGCTGATATTCGCTGTTGGGGAGGTAATCTTATGGAATCTGCTGGCGCTCACTTGGTAAAGCATTACAAAGAATTAGCATTCATGGGGTTTTTAGAAGTGATTATGAACCTTGGTCGAATCTCTAAAAACATAAAATTTTGCAAAGCGGATATAGCTGAATTTAAGCCCGATGCTATTATTTTTATCGATTATTCAGGATTTAATCTCAGAATAGCCAAATGGGCAAAAGTTAATCACTACAATACCAATTATTATATATCTCCACAAATATGGGCTTCTCGAGAAGGTAGAATTGAAAGCATTAAACGAGATATAAATAAAATGCATGTAATTCTTCCTTTTGAAAAAGAATTCTATGAAAAAAAACATCAATACAAAGTTAATTTTGTTGGACACCCCCTAATAGATGCTATTCATAATTCACCCAAACCAGATGATGAAAATTTTCGAACTTCAAATAATCTCGACCCAATTAAACCAATAATTGCATTATTACCGGGGAGCAGAAAGCAGGAAGTTGAAAAGATGCTTGAACTTATGCTTTCGGTTGTGGAACATTTCAATGATTATCAATTTGTTATTGCAGGTGCACCAAGTTTGGAAGATGATTTTTACAAAACATTTATAAATGGTAAGAACATTAATTTCGTCTCTAACCAAACCTACGACTTATTAAGTCTTTCCTATGCAGCTTTGGTAACTAGCGGCACTGCTACATTAGAAACCGCATTATATAAAGTACCACAAGTAGTTTGTTATCGGGCAAATTGGCTGTCGTATCAAATTGCAAAGCGCATAATTACATTAGATTATATATCCTTAGTAAACTTAATAATGGACAAAGAGGTTGTAAAGGAATTAATTCAGAACGACCTTACTACTAAAAACCTTAAAAAGGAGCTAAATAGCATCTTAGATGGCTCGAAACGAACACAACAAATTGAAGCCTACTTTGAACTCGAAAAGAAGTTAGGTGGAAAAGGGGCTAGTAGCAATACAGCCAAATCTATTATTAAAAATATACCTTCGAAATAAGTATTATCAGGTTTTAAGCTCGAAAATTTAGGGTTCAAAAATTCATTTTGAAAAAAAATGTATAATTTTGAGTATCCCCATAGAACAAAATCTACTTTGATGATGCAAAGATTAGTATACATCTCGTTATGCCTTTTCGTGTGTAGTTGTGGTGTTTCGAGGAAAAACAGTACTTCTTCAAAATCGCGTTCGGTAACTGTAAACGCTTCTGAAAAAAGACCACATGTAAGTGTTGAGGGCACACCAACAAAACGAACTTCTATAGAAAGAAAGAAGAATACAATATCGATTTCCAAAGCAGATGAAATAATTAACACCGCTCTTACTTTTTCAGGCACGCGATATAAATTTGGAGGAACCACTAAAAAAGGAATGGATTGTTCTGGACTACTATATGTAGCATTTGGAGAACACGATGTATCGTTACCACGTGTATCGTATCATATGGCCGAGGAAGGCAAAAGAATTAATGTTAGAAACGTGGAAAAAGGAGATCTTCTTTTTTTTAAAACAAGTCGACGAAGCAAACGTATTAATCACGTAGGTATGGTTGTTGCGACTGGAGATGAAATAAAGTTTATTCATGCTAGTTCTTCACGAGGTGTTATAGTTTCTTCTCTAAGAGAAGGTTATTGGAATTCGGCCTTTGTAAAGGCAAATCGCATACTTTAAAATGCAGCTGTTACGCTTTGTACCCATAAAGCTAACAGCGTTTCTTATTCTTGGTATTTTAATTGGTTCGTTTTTTAGACCTAATATTTCTACTGCTCTTATTTCAACAATTGTACTTATTACAGCTCTCGCTGTTATATTTTTTAAAGAGAGAAACAGAAAAGGTATAGTTTTCGGGTGTACCACTTTTTTACTTACTATTTCAATAGGCATTTTAACAACAGCACTTTCAAATACAAAAAATCTAAAAAGTGATTATACCAATTTTGAAAACACAAAAACAACAA
>NZ_JBDVFA010000010.1:0-75893 GCF_039941195.1 Aurantibacter sp.
ATTCTATACTATAATGGCAAACCCAGATTAATTGATGTTGGAGTTGATACGTATACAGCAAAAACTTTTAGCGATGAACGGTATTCCATTTGGACGATGCAATCTGGATATCACAACTTACCAACCATAAATGGTAGCGACCAAAAAGATGGAGTTGAATTTAAAGCTAAAAACAGTATATACGAATCTGATGAGGAAAAAGTATTTTACTCACTTGATATTTCAGATGCCTATCCTAAAGAAGCTAAAGTTTCTAAATGGAAACGTAATTACACACTTCTAAGAGGAAAAAGTTTTGAAATCTCAGATTCTTATTCGCTTTTAGAAAGGGTAGGTGAGACCTACCTAAATTTTATGGTGGCATCGGAACCAAAAATTTTAAAGTCTGGTCAGTTACGAATTGGCCAGCGTAAGGATGCTTTGCTTATGCAATACAATTCTGAAGTTTTAAATCCTGAGATAGAAAAAATAGTAATTGCAGAAGATTCAAAATTATACCCTATATGGGGGGGGGAACTTTATAGAATAAAATTTAATGTATTAAAAAACCTATTAGAACAAGATGTTAAAATCTCGGTTATTCCAGACTAAGTATAACAAGTTTTAATGCAATTATTTTAGTTCTTATTTTTAATTTCAGAAGCTCCAGACAACTTTTTACGAGCGATGGTGGCGTTGCCTTTAAAGTTTAATTCACTTGCGCCAGACGCCTCAATATCGATAGTCTTATTTACAGACAAATAGGCTTCACTTGCACCTGTCATATCCAAATTTAAATTATCAACGGAAAGATCGTAATCTCTAATGTCGCTACTACCAGATAAGTCTGCATGTAATGAGCCTATTTGACCATAAATATTAGCGGCTGATGCACCCCGTAAATCTAACTCTAATTGATTGGCAACAATTTCGCCTATAAAATCAGCAGCCCCTGAAAGTTCAACACTACCATTTTCAATATTCCATTGGTTTTCTAAAAAAAGACTAGAGGCTCCATTCATGTCAAATTCATTAATATGCTTAGTAGTTATATATGCATTTAGAGTGGCATTACCTTTAACATTTGTAATGTTCTTTAAACGAATCACCAAACTATTGCCATCTCTTTGTACAATTACTCTATCATGAACATTTTCGTTTGCTTCAATTCGTATGCTTTCTTCGGTATCTGAAAAAGTGACATAAGTGTTGAAGGCATTTGAAACTTTAATTTTAGAATATTCAGGTACAGAATAACTTAATGATGTTACTTCTCCTGATGCTCTAATAATGTCATGGTCGCAAGAAGTGAATAATCCAATATTTAAAAATAGCGCAATTAGTAATTTTTGTGTTTTCATTTTGATTGATTTAATAACCTGGTTAAAAACAGGTTAGATTGATGATTGATGAATGAAGTTTATTTATGTAAACTTTCTTTTAATTGTAATACAGGTATCCATTGAAAATTTATTGGGTACCATGTATCATTTTCATTTAATGCAGTTTCTTCAGAGTTTCCTTTAAGAAATACTTGATTCTTATGATTGAATACATGTTTCGTCTCAATATTACTTTTGGGTGTAGTAAACCATATAACTTTATTTTTCATAGCGTGTAATTTTATATTTTCTTCTTGTATCTATTTCTTCCCATATTAAAAACTCCTACTTTAATTCCAATGCCGGCTGAGAATCCATTTAATCTATTTACACTATTTGGCACCAAATCAATTTTACTCGTAAAGCGATATTTAATACCAGCTTCTAATTGTAAATATCTGGAAACATTAAATAACACATTTACACCGGGTTCGGCTACAACAAACCCATCGAAATCATCTTCGTCTAATTCTTCATTAAAGTCGTTGTCATTGTAATCGTTATCGATATAGCCAACACCTCCAGCACCGATTAATAATGGAAAAGATAAATTTACTCGTGACTTACTAAAGAGAATAGGCTCTAAGTGTAAACCACCATACGCACCTATTAAATCTTCATGTCTGGCAAGGGTAGTATTATATATGTCTTGTTCTGAATACAGAAAATTAGCTTCAAATCCCACTTCAAATTGTTGATTTGCTACATAGGCTATTTTAAGACCAGCCATATAGGCATCCTTATTCATTATTTCACCTAAACGCATATTTAGTCCGAGGTACACTCCATGTACTACATTATTTCGGTCATTGAATTCTACGTAATCATCATCGTTATTTTCATTCTCTTGTCCGTAGCTAAATATGCAAACAAACAGAAATATCATTAAAGCTATTGTTTTTTGATTGTTCATTTTTATTAGTTTTTTGATTGATTACTTTAAAGACAACTGCAATTATAAATAGTTGCATCTATTGCCTTATTCTTTTAAATTTTTTTTATATCGATTTTTACCCAAATTAAATACCCCAACTTTAAATCCTACACCAGCAGAGAATCCATTTAAATTTGTAACAGGACTTGTCTTTAATTCAAAATCACCAGTAACCCTATATTTAATTCCAGCCTCAAGTTGTAGATAACGCGAAACATTAAAAAGCACACTAACCCCTGGTGTAACTAATGGTGTTAGATTTACATTTTCATATTCTTCATCAATAAAATCATCATCAAAATCTCCATCACCTTTAGTTGTATAGCCAACCAATGCAATTCCGAATACGACAGGAAAAGACAAACTCACTCTATTCTGACTGAATAAAATTGGCTCTAAATGAATTCCAAGAGAACCGCCAGTTAGCTTGTTATCTATAGTATCACTTATTATAAATTGTTGATTGGATTGAAGTACATTAATATCCAAACCCATTTCAAATCTTTGATTAGCTACGTAGGCAAACTTTATCCCTAAATTATATGAAGGTTTCTTAAAGGTTTCTCCGTAATGGCCATATAATCCTAGGTAAACCCCATGTAGCACATTATTTCTATCATTAAATTCTACATAATCTTCACTGTCTTCTTGTGCATAATTTGAAACACAAATCAATAAAATGATACTAAAGGAAATTAATTTTTGAATTTTCATTTGAATGCTTATAAGATGTAAAAACTGTAGGTAAAATTTTTAATTGAAATAATTATAGTTCTTTTAATAATACCAATCCTTTGTTACCGGTAATGGAAATAATTCCAGTTGTGTTATTACCATAGGTCGCTTTTATTTCACGAAGTTTTTTACCCTTATCTAACATTTTGGAATTTATATTTTCAAATGATTTTGGTAGTCGCACCAAACCTTCTTCAACAGTAGCATCAAACCGATGTGAAAAATTGGTCACATTCAAACTTATTTCTGATGATTCTTGATCTAAGGTGATTTCCGCATTGGGATTTATAATTTGAGAAACTCTAAAATCAGATATTTTTAATGATAGGTCTGTGTTTTCGCCCAACCGTTCTAAAACCAGCGTTGTAAATTTTAGGCTTCCATAAATTGTTTTTACTTCTGCTAAAGTGATATCATCTTTATTAGAATCTATTTCAAGTGATCCAATATTTTGTAATACGATATCGGTACCACTACTATTAATTCGTAAACTTTTTGAATTGACCAAATTAAGACCACCATTCTTAATTTCTATACTAGCATAATTAATATTTTGTGCTCGCAATTTTCCATATTTCATAGCTACATCAGCATTATTTAAATTATCATTTATGTATAGGTCTCCGTGTTCTATAATGGCCTTTAATTTACCTTTCCAATCTTCTATAAAAACATCTCCAAATGTATTTGTAATATTCAGTTTAGATTTTTCAGGCATGTGTACGGTATAATCTATTTGAATATTACTTCTATTAAAATCAAATGGATTTGCATCTTCAAAGAGTTTGGTAAAAAAACCGCTACTCTTTTCCTCTATTTCATATTCAATGGAAAGAAAGTTTCCATTATGCTGAAAGCTAGGGCGAATACGATCTAATAATTCTTGTGCATTATCTCTTTTTCTATAGCTAACAGTTATCGCAATATCGACTGAAATTTTGTCTTGATCCCATCCATAAATATGCACATTACCATATTTGTTTTCCAGTTCAAATTCACCAGCATTTGTCATGGTATATGATTTCGATATCTCTTTAGATACGGTATCTTGTGCCATAGCAACCGACTGTCCAAGAAGCAGCACTAAGGCTAGCCACAGTAGTTTTTTACAATGTGTATCCATAATCTTCTTCTGTTAGTTTAGAATCGTTAATCTGTTTTAATAGATGCTCAATAAGCTCAATTCGCTTTTTATAATTAGAAACAATAGCCTCTAAGACCAATTCGTTATCTAAATTCTTTTGCATTTCTAATTTTAAATAATCGTATTCGACATCAAGTTCTTCCATAAAGGATAAAAACTCAGTTTTATCCTCTTTTGATAATTTTGGATGATTTTGCACCAATTGCACCTGATAGGAGACTAAGTTTTTATAGTGCATATCAATATCTAAAAGTTCACGCGATGCATATTTTTCTTCCATAGAAACACTATTTCCAAAGACCGATATTCCTATAAAACCAGCAAGTCCTAATATTAGTAGTATGCTAGCTGCCATTTTTAACATTGGCGATTTCCAGAAGGATATTACTTTAGGTTCTTCGCTTTCTAGCTCTAGTGCAATTTTCGACCACATAGCATCCCGATCAGCTTTATGCTCGTCGAACGCACCAGCATTCTCTCGTATATGTTTTTCAAAATTGTCCATTACAATTCCTTTATCAGTTCAACTAATTTTTTCTTTGCGCGATGGTATTGGGATTTTGATGTTGATGTTGAAATATCCAATACTTCACTTATTTCGTTATGATCATAACCTTCAATCAAATACAAATTGATTATCTGCTTATAACCGCTTGGTAATCTTTCAATACCTGCCTTTACCTTTTTTATATCCACGACATCAGTTTCAATCACTCTTTCCTCCTGCAGATGATATTCATGGGCCTCCATTGGTACAACAGGTAATTTTTTTGCCTTTAGATGGTTTATACTTTTATTAATCACGATTCGCTTTAGCCATGCACCAAATGAACTATCATAGTTAAAACTTTCCAGGTTTTTAAAGGCATTAACAAAACTCTCTTGTACGATGTCTTCTGCATCTTCTTTGCTGTCTAACATTCGAAAACCTATGTTATACATGGCATCTACGTAAAGCGAGTACAGTTCATACTGCGCACTACGATGCCCTTTCTTGCATTTTTCAACAAGATTTTCGTGTGTAAAACGTATATCGGTTTTCAATGAATTCAGCTTGGTTTTAACCTACTCAACTATCTATTGTTATTCTAAAGACAAGCGCTACTATAGAAGGTTGCATTATTGGAGAATTATTTTTACTAAAATATATTATTTTGGCTATAAATATTTACTATTTGTTGTAGATGAGATGATTAGAGATGTGTAAAGTGGAAATTTCACTTTGATTTAAGTTCAAAATGAATTTGTCTTCCCTCACGAATTACAATTTCAATAATTTCATTAATGTCTTTTTCTGATGTTCTGAAATTTACAATACAAGCACGCAAACAGTAACTATTGTTTACTATGGCATTTGATAAGAACACCTCACCGCCTGTTTGAAGTTTGTTTAATAACTTTTCATTTAGACTATTTAAATAGATGTCATCCGAATTGTATTTATCATCAGATGGTATATATCTAAAAGTAGTAATACTTAAATTTTGAGATATCGCCTCTAATTCTTGATGTTGTTCTGCTTGTTTAAACAGGAGTTTTGATAATTCTATATCTTCTCTAATTAATTTTATATATCCGTTTTTACCCAATTGTTTTAGTGTAAGCCAAACTTTTAGAGCTCTAAAACCTCTTGAGTTTTGTAGACCAAACTCGTAAAAGTTCTGGGCTACTTCACCTTCGGTACTTGTAAAGTTGTAGTACTCTGGGTGAGAGGAATACGTATCAATTAAATGCTGTGAATTTTTGACCAAAGTACACCCTGCTTCTAATGGACTATATAACCACTTATGAGGGTCAAGCGCAATGGAATCTGCTTTTTCAATTCCATTAAAAAGATTCTTCAGTTCTGGAATAATTGCAGCAGGTGCTCCATAAGCACCATCTATATGAAACCACAAATTATATTTTTTACTAATTGTAGCAAGGTTATTTAAATTATCAACTACGCCCGTGCTTACATCACCTGCAGTACCAACGACCATTAAGGGAAGGCATCCATTTTTTAAATCTTTATTTATAGTTTCTTCTAAGATTTCTTCATTCAATTGGTTCGATGTTGTAGTGGGAATCCATCGTATAGATTCGGTTCCAAACCCAAATAGAATTGCTGCTTTTTCTATCCAAGTATGGGTAGCTTTAGAGCAATACACAGTAAGTTGATTTGTTGCATTTGAAACACCTTTGTTTTTAATATCCTTAGGTGCTTTAGCCGTTCGAGCTGCTAGGAAGGCGGTAAAATTTGCCATATTCCCACCACTGACTAATATACCACCATAATCTGAAGAAACACCAATAAAATCGGCTAGCCAACCTATAGTTTGCTTTTCAATTTCTGTTGCAATGGGACTCAAAATATGAGCACCTACATTTGGATTCACAGAAGCTGCTAATAAGTCTGCCAGTGCTCCAATAGGTGCAGCCGAAGAGGTTATATAGCCCATAAATTTTGGGTGCCCATTAAATAGTGAATGTTCAAATAATAATTTTGAAGTATCAGAAAGAAGAACTTCTGCCGACATTCCATTTTCAGGTAATGAATAAGCGCCTATTATCTTTTGTAAAGTAGATGGTAGTTCGTTTGGAGTTACCTGTTTCTCATCAATGGTATCAATAAATTCTGCAATATCATCTATTAATTGATAGCCTATTTTTTTGAAATCACCTTTATTAATTTCAATGGAATTTTCTCGTGATTTAGTCATGATATATTCTTTGTTAAAAATTATAATGGGGAACAATCAAAACTAGCATTCTTATAAAAGTACTAGATTATCGCAAGAATTGTATTTAGTCATCTTAAACCTAAAGAGACAAATAAAATTTATTATCGTTTGTTTTTCCTTTTCTTATTCTGAATTTTATCTCCTCGTCTTTGCGGTTTTTTATACTTCTTTTTTAGTTTTCTTTCGTAGCTTTTCTCTTTTGGTCGTACTTTACTATTCTTTGCAGATTTCTTATGAAAAGAAGCACCAGTTTCCAATGCCGCTTTATTGTCTTCTTCTTCCTCTAAGTTTATAGGTTTACTAATTTCCTCTGGTATAAGTTCAGCACTAATAGCTACATCATCAGGCAATTCATTAAAAGGAATTTTATAATTCATTAAATTTTCAATGGACTCTTTTAAAGGAATTTCTTTTTCTTGATAAAAAAGAATCGACTTTCCTACTTTTCCAGCACGCCCTGTTCGACCAATTCGATGTATGTAATTTTCAGGATAAAATGGGGTTTCAAAACTAATAACGGTACTAATGTTTTCGATATCAATACCACGAGCAATTACATCTGTAGCAATTAGTATTCTACTTTTACCGTTCGTGAATTTATCTATCGATTTAATACGATGATTTTGTTCTTTACTAGAGTGTATCACCGAAATTTCAGATTCAAAATCCAAAACTTCAGCAAGTCGGTCAGCATTCACTTTACTGGCAATAAAGATTAATACTTTAGTATGGGTTTCTTTATTTGTTAACAGGTGGTTTAATAAATTCACTTTAGTGTAAAAATTAGGTACAACATAGCATTCTTGACTAATTGTATCTAAGGGAGTACCACTTATTGAAATAGTTTTTTTTACTGGATTAATTAAAAAATCATCCATTAACTCATCCACATAGGTGGTCATTGTAGCTGAAAAAAGAATATTTTGTCTCTTTTTAGGTAGGTATTCAAAGATATTTTTCAATTGTGTTTTAAAGCCAAAATCAAGCATAATATCTACTTCATCTATCACTAGCTTTTTTACAGATTTTAATCGAAGAACATTTGATAGCGCGAGGTCATATAATCTTCTAGGAGTACCTACAATAATGTCTAACCCTTCAGCAACGGCTCTTTTCTGAGCTTTAATGTTACTACTACCACCATAAACGCCTGCCACACGAACGCTGAGATATGGTGTAAGTTTTTCTATTTGAGCAACAATTTGGATGACCAATTCTCTAGTAGGAGCAAGAATTAATACTCTGGGTTGTAGTTGATCTGAAAATTTTAAGTCTTGTAAAATAGGAAGTAAGTATGCTATTGTCTTTCCAGTTCCCGTTTGGGCAATTCCTACAAAATCGGCACCACCAAGAATGGTAGAATATGATTCTTGTTGAATGGGTGTAGCCTTTTCAAAACCTAAATCGTCAACAGCTCTCTTTAGTAACTTTTTTATTTTAAAATCTTCGAAAGTATCCATGCCGTAAAGTAACCAAGAAAAATTCGTATTAATGACGTAATTGCACTAATTATAGCCAATTGACCTTTTTATCCGCTTTAGAAAAACAATTTAGCTATTAAAATAGGTTTCAAAATGACTTAAGAATTGTTTCATGCAAAAATAAAAGTTGAACCATACTGTAAATACTTTGTAATTGGGATAATGTGTTTTCAGTAGAATTCTGATTTGTTAGGAGTGAGAAGTCGTATAATTAAAATTATTAAGAGTTTCATAACTTGTTATTTAACTTATAAAACTAATCTTCGGAAAGTAGATTACTTCTTTGTTTTTACTAATTCTAGATGTACTTACAAGAATTAATATAATGTTTAAAATATACATTATTAGAAAGAAAATTAAATTCAAACTATAGCTTAGTATAAAATTTTTAACACTGACAATACCATTCGACTCCGTTCTAATAATTAAAATTAAAACGCTCATTATATATCCGGAAAAAAGAATTATAGTCCATGTTATTTGAAAATTAATTACATTTTTTGCAATACGATTTACATTTTTCAATTTATCTTTTTTGGAAATCCACATTATTAATGGAACTAAAAATCCTAATAAAGGGAATACTATAAAAGTAAGTGAAGAGAGATTTAAGGCCTTTAAATAACTATTGTCCTCTATTACAGCCCAATCAATTAATTCCTCTGGTTTTACATTTAATGCATATGATATTCTTTTTAGTGTTTCACCGGTTGGTTCGTTTTCTCCGTTTTCAATACGCTGTATAGTACGTAAACTTAATCCTGAATTTTCCGAAAGATCTTCTTGCGAGTATCCCTTACTCTTTCTTAAATGTCTTACATTTTCTGCTAAATTTTTATTCTTCATATTTCTATATTTTAATTCAGCATAAAACTATTTACAATACTAAAACCATCTAGCGTCATCCTTATGACATCTTTGCGTCATCATTGTCAATACCTATTAAATTCAGCCTTTAATTCACATTTAATATTCTAAATACATAATATGATTTGGATTTGAATGCGTTTCCGATAATTTAAAATCATAGGCACCTACAATTATAAATCCCATTTTCGAATAAAATTTTATGGCTCTTTGGTTTTCAATCCAAACGGCAAGCCACATTCCTTTTTGATCATTTCTTTTTGATTTGGTAACAATATGGTCGAACAATTTTGGTCCTAGTTTATGACCATAAAATTCTTCTAAAAGGTAGATTTTATCAAGTTTAGTGATTTTTAATTGATTAATATTTTCATTGGAAACATCAAGTTCAATTTTAGAAAACCCAGCAACTTTATTATTAAAATAAATAAGATGATATTGAACTTTCTCATTTTCAAGATCTACTTTAATGGCTTCTTTGGTGTATGTTTTTAAATTAAATTTATTTACATCTTCGTCAGAAGCACTATTTCCATGAGATTCTATAAAAGTTTGCTTGCCAATAATAACAATATCATTAACATGTTCAAAATTGGCTTTTACTATTACAATCATTTCAAAATATTAGTCCATTTTCACCTTATAAACCTGCGAATTCACCCTATTTGTTTGGTCAACATCCATTTTTATAATTGCTCTATCATAAGTCATTAGACCATTAACTTCACCTTCAACATCTGTAGTTTGGGTATATATTGCAGCTGACAAACCATTTTCTATTAGCGCAGGAAGTTGATTTATTAATTTGGAATAAGACTCAAATAACTTGGTTTTGTTTTCAATATTTCGATACCCCCAATTTTTATCTTTCTGCCATAAATGATCACGCATTACCAATCCTAAACCACCAAACTCTCCAAGAATCATAGCTCTATCTTTAAACATAATTGGAGCATGTAAATCTTTGTTGGGCATACCAGGACCGGGATAAACATGTGTATCTATCATATGCCCTACAGGAAAATAATTTCCACCACTTGGACCATCAACGAGTCGTGAAGAATCATACTTCATCGTCCAATTAATTACGTTCTCAGTATCAAATTGTCCCCAAGCTTCATTAAAAGGAACCCAAACAACTATGGAGGGGCTGTTATAATTTGCATCCATTATGTTTTTCCATTCTTTGCGGTATTGATGTGCAGATTGTGGTTTTCGTTTTGCTTGAATATAATCGTATCCTGAAGGGCTTTTCCAAGTACCTAAACCATCCCCATTAGGCATATCTTGCCAAACTAGCATTCCAATTCGATCACAGTGATAGTACCATCTAGCAGGTTCTACTTTTACATGTTTTCGTATGGTGTTAAACCCTAATTTTTTAGTTGTCTCAATATCAAATAGTAAGGCCTCGTCTGTAGGCGCAGTGTATAATCCATCAGGCCACCATCCTTGATCTAGGGTTCCAAAATGGAATAGAAATTCATTGTTTAATAGTAAGCGTTTATTTCCTTCTTTATCCTCTCCAAGAGCTATTTTTCGCATTCCAAAGTAGCTTTTTACTTGGTCTATAGTTTTATTGTTTTTTAGATAACTTATTTCAAGATCATATAAATGCGGTGAATCGGGTGACCATTGTTTTTGATTTGTAATTTTTATAGAAACGGTTTCACCAAAAGTAGCCTCTTCAATTGCAATTTCTTTACCGGCATCTAGTACCTTTAATACTATACGCTCATTTATAGTGCTAGACGTACTACTCTTAACAAGAACTTTTAATGTACTATCGTCAATGTTTGGAGTTATTTTAAATGAGGAAATAGATTGTTCTGGAACAGGTTCTAACCAAACGGTTTGCCATATTCCCGATACTGGGGTGTAAAAAATACCTTCAGGTTTTGTTTTCTGCTTACCAATTGGCTGTGTTCCATTACTGGTTGGGTCCCATACAGCAACCGTTATTTCTTGTTCTCTACCTTCGAGAAGAGCATCGGTAATATTCATTGAAAACGGATCATAACCGCCACTATGCGAGCCAATTTCTAAATCGTTTATATAAACTGTTGTTTCCCAGTCTACAGCTCCAAAATGAAGAAGTATTTGTTGACCTTTCCAATTAGCAGGTAATTTAAATGTACGATGATACCATAAAACTTCTTTGTCGGAAACCGATTTTTGAACTCCAGAGAGCAAGGATTCTATTGGAAAAGGAACAAGAATTTCACTTTCAAAATTTTCAGGAATTTCACCGTCTTTTTTAATAGCATATTGCCAAGTGCCATTCAAATTTTTCCAATCTTCACGAACCATTTGAGGCCGTGGATATTCTTTTAATACATTTTCTGCAGTGACCGTTTTAGCCCATTTACTTTTAATTTGGTCTTCATTAATTTGAGCATATGATAAATAAGAGATACAGTATAAAAGGATTGAAAAAGTAATTTTTCTAGTCATGAAATTTTAATTAGTAGTTTGGTTTTCTTAGTACTATCTAGCAAAGGAGGGAATACAAATAAAACGCCAAATTGCATTTACTAAAATAACAAAAATCATTGCCAATTATACACCAGAAGTGCTACTTATTTACAATTAACATTGAGCTAAGAACAACTTGTTTTACAAAATAGTATGCGGCTAGAGATTGCTCTTTCTATGTTTAAACTTTCGCTTTGTTCTGATAACTTTATAGCGCATGTCATCATAAAATAAACTTAGAAATAAAATTACTGCTCCAAAGATTAAGGTATTTAATTTAAGGTGTAACCGTGAATACAAAAACCCACCTATAATTCCGCCAAGAAAAAAGAAGCATATGATATAAATACGAAGCTTTATTGTTTCTTTAATTTTAGCTCTATCTGGATGTGATTCAGGAAAAAATAATTGTGAAAGTTCTATTCCCAAATCTGTGAACAAGCCCGTTAAGTGTGTTGTACGAACAATAGCATTTGAAATTTTTGTCACAAAAGAATTTTGTAATCCCATAGCAAAGAGTAGTAAACAAACAATTAAGTCGGGATAAATTATTTTTCCACTAAACGTAATCATTGCAATCGAAACTAATATCAAGCATTCTATTATGGTAGGTAGTAAAAAAACATTTAGTTTTTTATTCTCTTTAAAAACTTCAATTAAAAAACTGGATAAAAAAGAACCGAAGAGAAAAGAAAATATATAGAGGAAATAAACTGTTCCTTTCCAAACCTCAAAATTTGCAACATCGTTCATAAACAGCGCAAAATGTCCGGTTACATTTGTTGTTAATTGTTTAAAAGCTAAAAACCCGGTAACATTTACTAATCCTGCAACAAAGGATAAAATTGTGGCAATTCGCAAGTTATGATTCAGGGTTCTACTTTTGCCTTGATGTCTAAACATACATATACTATTTAGTTGTCAGCATTCATCTTTGAAGCTACAATACTTATTATCAATAATTGAATCGCATGAAATAACATCAGTGGTAAAAGGATTATTCCGATGGAAGGGATATTCCCAAAAATTATCTTCGAAAAGACCGTACCGTGAACTAATGATTTTTTCGTTCCACAAAACTGAGCCGTAATTTGATCTTCAGTAGTAAATTTCATTTTATTGGCTAAGAATCCCGTTAAAAAAAATAGGATGCAAAACAATATTAAAACAGCAATAAAGAGTAAAATTAAATCTAAGATTGATACTGAACTAAAAATTTTGTCGTGAAAGGAGCTTGCAAAACTTTTAAATATTATGAGTAGAATAATAGATTTATCGAATAAGGTTAATTGTTTGCTGTATTTTTTTGCAAACTCACCAAAGAAGCGCTGTAGCAAAACCCCTATAACAACTGGTAAAATTATTTGTGCTATGAGCTTTATGTAAATATCTGTAAAACTAAAGTTTGCTTCAGCGTGTTGTACAAATAATCCCATCCACAGGGGAGTTAGAATTACACCGATAATCCCAGAAATACTGGCATTAAAAATTGCAGCAGGAATATTACCTTTTGCAATAGAAACCATTACCACAGATGAAGATACAGTTGATGGAAGTGCAGCTAAGAAAAAAAATGCCAACCATATAATTTCTTGTTCTTCATTTTGAATAAATGGCTGAAATGCTAAAACAAGTAATGGAAATATTAAAAATGTGGATGCCTGAATAAGTAAATGTAATCGCCAGTTTTTAACTCCTGATTTTAGTTTCTCCGGACTCAGTTTTAGTCCATAAAAAAAGAATATTAATGATATTCCTATTCCACTAATAGTGTCAATTGGAATTTTACTTGTTGGAATACCCCATTGTGGAAATACGTATGCTAAGCCAATTACTGCTAAAATAGATAGCACAAATCCATCAATCTTCACTTTTTTCTCGGTTTGGTAGTGCTAAATTAAGAATTTGACCAATGGTAGTTTAATAAATTCAGGTAACATTTATGCATTAATTCTGGGCAAAGAATGCGAAAAACATTTATTTTTCATTCAATCGATTATACTTTTTCAGCGTTTTAATAAGTAAATCGTGCGGTAATGAATATGCTTTGTTTCCGTTTATGCCTTCCATAGTTTCAGCTGCGACCATTGCATTTATAATGGCTTCTTCTACTGCTTGTACCGTCGCTTCAAATACAGGCATTAATAGATCATTAGACATAGATGTCACTGTAGTAGATTCATCTCTATTAAATGCTGCTTCATTAGCAGTTGAAAACGCTAAAAATATATCTCCCGAGCCATTACTACCGCGTCCACCTACTATTCCAACACCTAAAGGAATTCTTTGTGCAATTCTTTTTAATTGATGTGGTAATAAAGGAACATCAGTCGCAATTACCACGATAATAGAACCATCTCCTTCCTGTCTTCTGGATTTAGGCGGTCCATTAAACTTATATTTTAGAGTGTCTTTTAACGCAATTCCAACGGGTACACCAGCGATTGATAAATTACGCTTAGCACCAAAATTAGATTGTACTATTGCTCCCACAGTATAGGTTGAATCTTTTATAGTTATCACTCTAGAAGAAGTTCCGGTTCCACCTTTAAAACCTAAACACATCATTCCAGTACCACCACCAACATTACCTTCCGCAATCTTTCCGCTAGCTGAATTTTTAATAGCCTCTAAAACATGTTTTTCTTTCACATGAAATCCATATATGTCATTCAAGAAGCCATCATAAGTTTCAGCAACTACTGGATAGGTATACCACCAATCTTCGCCACTATACCAATCTGTGTCTACATACCATTTTAATACAGCATCGCGCACAACACCTACACTATTAGTATTGGTAATCATTATAGGGGTTTCTAAAAATCCAGATTCTGTTACCCAGGTCGTACCTGTCATTTCACCATTTCCATTTAAACTATACCAGTTAGCATAAACTGGACTAAATTTTTTAGCTTTTCCTCTGGGGAAAATTGCAGTTACTCCAGTTCGTATAGGACCTTTTCCAACAATGTTTTCTCCTTCACCAGATATAATAGTGCTATAACCAACTTCAACACCATTAACATCTGTAATTGCATTAAAAGTACCCGTTGTGCCAACAAATGGAATTCCTAAATCTCTTGCTCTAGGTTTCTGAGCGTAGGAATGAAAATAGAGAAGGAGTATAATAACAGTTACTAGCGTTCTTTGCATATATCGTGATGTTTTAGGAATAAAGTTAATGCTTAATAATAAAATTGTATTACTAACGATTTTTTTTTTGATAAAATTTGCTACTAATTATTTCTGTAATAGCTGGTTTCATTTTAATATTTTCCAATTAACAATTAGGATTTCAAAGAATCACGTTGATTGACTAAAATTCTTCACGAGATAGCTCCATATTTATAACTGCACCTACGATATTTCCAGACGACACAGCATTGGCCACAGATCGCATTCTTACGCAATTGTCTCCACAGGCGTAAACGCCATCCATGGTGGTTTTATTCATCATATCTACTTGAATATAGCCTTGATCGTTTATTTCACAACCAAGTAATTCCGGAATATCGGTATGTTGCTCAAATGGTAGTGCCGCATATGCCGCTTCAAAAGGAATTTTACTACTATCATTAAAAACAACATTTTTTAAATGGCCATTAACATGTTCAATTTCAATAATTTCAGTTTCAATTACCTTAATGTTTTTATTCTTTAATTTTTGGAGTTGCTCTTTATCAAAGTTATGTTTTGCTGAAGTTAATATTGTAAGCTCTTTAGTTAAATTGTTTATTAAAGGAACAAGGTGCATTGCTCTTTCTCCATTTGCTATAATAGCAGTTTTTTTCTTTCTTATTTCATAACCATGACAATAAGGGCAGTGTACTACGGAAATACCCCAACAGTCTGAAAGACACTTTATTGAAGATGGCATTATGTCTTTAATTCCAGTTGCAAAAACCAATTTTTTACTTTCTAGTTCTTTTCCTGATTCAGTAAAAATTTGAAAATTATTTCCTGATTTTATTCCCTTCACTGCTTTATCTTCTAAAAAGTTTACAGTATCATATTTTAAAACTTCAGATTTTGCTTTTAACGAAATTTCTTTTGGGGTGGCACCATCTTGGGTAATAAAATTATGTGAATGTGGAGTTTGTTCATTACAAGGTTTGCCACTGTCTATAATTAGAACTTTGCGTAAAGAGCGTCCTAATGCCATAGCTGCTGACAAACCAGAATAGCTGCCGCCAATTATTATTACATCGTACGTATTAATCATACCTATTTTTTTGTAGTGGTTAGAAAGTGTTCTTATCAAATCAAAAACATTAAATGCAAAAATGTCGCAATAATGTATTTCACAAAAGTAATAATATTTTGTATTATTGCAACAACATCGCAATAGGTTATAAGCCAAGAATGAAAAGAAGAAATACAGTTACTAAAGAAGCAGTACTATCGGTTATAATTTCATCTGGAAAAGCTATGAGTCAGGCTGCTATAGAAAAGAAAATTGGGGTTGATATAAATAGAGCTACCATATACCGAGTGCTAAATAGATATTGTGAAGATGGAATATTACATAAGATTGTAGCCGATGATGGTAGACAATATTTTGCGGTATGTGTAAAGTGCGACTCAGATGAAAATCCATCACATCATTTTCATTTTCGATGTAAAATATGTGAAACTATTGAGTGTTTACCAGTACCAGTTAATTTTTCATTAACCAAAGACTATAAAGTAGAAGGGGTAAATTGTGTACTTACCGGGGTGTGTAAAGATTGCAAATAGTATAGTACTTATTATTTATCAAAGTTTCTCACCTTGTATTAGAATAGAAGTTTTTATTGATTTCTCTTTTAAATGTAAAAAGCTCTTTCGCTCCTTATCGTTTTTAAAATTGTCAAAATCTTTTTGAGAGTTAAATGTTACTATATGTATTTCATAAGGTTCTTCAATAGAACATTCCAATATAGAGTTATCATTTGGTCGTATTCGTAGCAATAAGTATCCATTATATTTTAAAATTGTAGGTATGGCGATTGCTTCAAATTGGTTGAAGATTTTTTCTTGTCCCTTATTAATATAAATTAATTGTGTTATATAAATCATTTCTATGTCAATTAGGATAGTACTTAATTCGAATAACTATCTAATTTAATAACAATTATTTATTGATGCAGTTTAAACCGAGTTCCCAGCTCCTTATATCGAATGATACATAAGATAAAACTCGTTTAGGCAATCCCCGGTTTGTAGTTGTTTAGCACAATTATTTAAAGTCAAATTATCTGCCGTACTCAAAACAAATAATATAGTCTAATTATTTGAAAACGAAGATGAAACAAACAATGTTATAAGGGGTGTCGTTAGATATTTCATAAATTACGCATTAAACAGTTCTGTTCTAATAGCACTTAAATAAACCCAAGTGATATATAGAAATTGCAAGGGAATTCTAAACCATAAATAATTAACTCCTTTACCAGTATAAGTACCATTCTGATAATTTATAGATTCAATAGCCGCCTTAATATTTGCTGGTATAATGAGTATGAAAAATAGTATTAAAAGCCAAGCAGTTATTACTCTTAATTGCGCAATATGCAATGCAAACGCTGCTAAAATTTCAATAATTGCAGTTGCATAAACCAGTTCTTTTTTAAAGGGAATAAAATCTGGAATCATCATAGCCATGCCTTCAGTAAATAAGAAATGGCCTAGGGCAGTAAAAAGTAGCAACATAGACATTGCAATCCGCGCTGATAAATTAAAATTGTAAATGCCTTCTTGAATTCTAAAGAATAGTAAGGCAACTGTAAATGTTACAAGTAATAGTACTAGTGGTTTCATTTTTTTTTGTCAAATATCGGAAGATGAATCACCTAAAACTATGAACCTAGGTTAAGTTATTCGTTTTCTAATTCTACTTAATGCCTGAGGAGTTACACCAATGTAAGAGGCTAAGTATTTTAAAGGTATTTCTTTAATTAATTGAGGTCGGTCTGTAAATAGTTTTAAATATCGTTCTTCTGCACTATCATTAAGTAACGACATTTCACGTTGTGATTTTAGTAAAAATAGATTTTCTGCGGTCACTCTACCAATGATGTTTCCGATTTCTGTTTTTTTATAAATTTCTTGTAAGTCGTTATAGTTTAACCTCCACAAAGTAGTTTTTGTTAATGTTTCGGTTTGATAGGTACTTGCTTTTTGGGTTAAAAATGAATCGTAGGCACTCATAAATTGTCCTTTAAAACAAAATCCAAAAGTAATATCGTTTTCCACTTTTGGAAGGTATAATCTAATTGAACCTTCTTCAATAAAGTTTAAATGCCTTTCAATTTTTCCAATTTTTAATAACGTGGTTTTTTTCTTGAATTCAGTTTTCACGAGTTTCGAAGAAAATAACTCCCAATCTGAATCACTTAATGGAACAATTTGTTCTAAATACGATTTAATTTGATTCATGATAACCCATTAAATGTTAAGCTAGTTTGTAACGATAATCATTTATTATATACAAATACCAAAAGTTGTGAACTTAATTTGAAATCTAAAGTTAATACCTAATTGGTTTTGTTTATTAAAAATTTATGATACTTCAAGCTTTTTTTACTAGTTGAAATATATCTTATTCAATTAATTTCACAAATTTTTAAGTTCGGTGCAACCTTTACTTATTTGCATTGTCTTTCAAAGAGAATTAATAAAACAATCATCTAAAAAAAACGATCAATCAATGTTTAAACAATCAAAAAAAATTAGACTATTTCTGTTTACCTGTGTACTTGTATGCACTGCGGTTAGCGCTCAAAATAGTTATACAATCAGTGGTACCATTACCGATGCCAGTAATGGTGAAACCTTATTTGGGGCGTCGGTATTTTTAAAGGGCACTACCAATGGTGTCGTTACCAACGAATACGGTTTTTACTCTTTAACAGCACCCAAAGGCGAATACACTTTAAATGTTTCGTATATGGGGTATAATGAAATTAGTAAAGCGGTTACCCTAGACAAAAATCAAAAAATAGATTTTGAAATTTCAGAGTTCTCTACCGCTTTAGAAGAAGTGGTAGTTACGGCTGAAGAACCGGAACGTGCTTTGCTACGCAAACCAGAAATGAGCGTTGCCAAAATGAATATAGGTACGGTAAAAAAAATGCCTGTTGTTTTAGGCGAAGTAGATATTTTAAAGTCCTTACAAATGCTTCCGGGGGTCACCAATAATGGTGAAGGTACCGGTGGTTTTCATGTACGGGGTGGTGCTGGTGATCAAAACCTAGTCTTGTTAGATGAGGCTATTATTTACAATACCTCACACATGTTTGGGTTCTTTTCGGTGTTTAATGCAGATGCTATTAAAGATGTAAAACTGTACAAAGGGGGCATACCAGCTCGTTTTGGTGGGCGTGTTTCTTCGGTATTAGATGTGCGCCAAAAAGATGGTAACAACAAACGTTTTGAGGCTACGGGTGGTATTGGTATTATTTCTAGTCGTTTGGCATTAGAAGGTCCGTTATTTAAAGAAAAAGGGTCGTTTTTAATTGCGGGTAGACGTTCGTATGCGGACTTACTTTTAAAGGCAGCAGGTGAAGACAATAGTGTTAGTTTTTATGACCTGAACCTAAAAACCAATTACAATATAAACGATAACAACAAATTATACCTGTCTGGGTATTTTGGTAGAGATGCCTTTGAATTGGGTGATAGTTTTTCGAGCAGTTATGGCAACTCAACTGGTAACTTGCGTTGGAATCATATTTTTAATGAGAAACTGTTTTCAAATTTATCGGCTGTTGTTAGTAGATACGATTACGATTTGGGTATTACTGCTGCAGAATTTGATTGGATATCATCTATCAGCAATTACAATTTAAAATATGACTTGAAATATTATTTCAGCAACAATTTTAAATTGGACTTTGGTGCGAGTGGTATTTATTATGATTTTAATCCAGGGCAGATAATTCCAACTTCAGATACAGCGGAAGTGAATCCGTTACTCTTAGATAGTAAAAAGGCTTTTGAAAGTGGTATTTATGTGAACGCAGAACATAAGCTTTCCGAAAAATTAAATGCGCAGTATGGAGTTCGAATAAGTGGTTTTACTCGTTTTGGTGGACAAGCAATGGTTGATTATGCCAACGACCAACCAGTAGTTTACAACCCAACTTTAGGTATTTACGAACGAGGTATAGCTGTGGGGGAGACAGACTATGCAAAAGGAGATGCCATTGAAAGTTTTACCAATTTTGAACCTCGTGCTTCCTTAGCTTATACCTTGAATGAAAATTCATCATTAAAATTAGGTTTTTCAAGAGCAGCACAATACATACACTTATTATCGAATACAGCTTCAGCAACCCCTTTAGATGTATGGACGCCAAGTGGTGAGTTTGTAAAACCACAATTATCAAATCAGTATGCTTTCGGATATTTTAGAAATTTCAAGGATCAAGTTTATTCTATGGAAGCAGAAGTGTATTATAAAAATACGGACAATAGAATTGACTATATAGATGGTTCGGATCTAATAGGACAGAATACCATTGAAACTGAAATCTTAAATGGGGAATCTCGCGCCTACGGATTGGAGCTTTTATTCCGTAAAAATGAAGGTAATTTCACAGGTTGGATAGCATATACCTTGTCAAAATCAGAACAACGCACGCCAGGAGGTTCAGCGGGTGGATTAGGAATTAACGATGGTGAATGGTATAATACACCGTATGATAGAACTCATGATGTTTCAATTTCTGGTTCGTACAGACTAAATGATAAGTGGAGTTTTGGCACCAATCTTGTTTTTCAAACAGGACGTCCAGTAACATATCCTAATGGACAATACGAATATGAAGGTTTGTCCATTGCGAGTTATGCTCCAAGAAATTCAGATCGCTTACCTGCCTATCATCGATTGGATTTATCAGTCAACTATAAACCGAATAGAAAACCAGAAAAACGATTTAAAGGTGAATGGGTTTTGGGAATCTATAATGCCTATAATCGTAAAAATGCGGCTTCCATTTCTTTTGGCCAGAACATAGAAACGGGTGCTAATGAAGCAACTAGAACCGCTATTTTCGGAATGGTGCCTTCATTAACCTATAATTTTAAATTTTAAGAAGATGAAAAACTATATAAAATTAACAATACTATTTGTAGCGGTTGCATTCGCTTCGTGTACCGATGTAATTGATGTACCAGTACAAACCGCAGAAACGAGATTGGTGATTGAAGCTTCTTTAGATTGGGATAAAGGAACAGCTGGTAATAATCAAACTATTTCTTTGCGAACGTCTACAGCATTTTTTGAAACAAACAGTAATACTTCGGCAACCGGTGCAACAGTTACCGTTACTAATGATGCTGACAATACACAGGTTTTATTTGTTGATCAGAACAATGGTGATTATACTACTGACGAATTTATACCTGTAATGAATCAATCTTTTACTTTAGAGGTTATTTATAATGGGGAAACCTATATTGCTACCGAAACATTAAATCCGGTACCAGATATTGAAGAGGTTTATCAAGGAATAGAAGATGGTTTTAATGATGAGGAATTGGAAGTGCATGTTGTTTTTCAAGACCCACCTGAGGAAGGAAATAATGTGTTTTTTAAATTTAAAAATCAACGCGATTTACTACCTACATTAGAAGTTGGTGATGATAGATTTGTAAATGGAAACGAAATTGATTGGTGGCTTGAATTGGATGATGATGATGAAACCGATGAAGTAGAATCTTTTCAACCTGGTGATATCGTCGACATTGAAATGGCAGCAATTTCAACAGCGTATAAAGATTATTTAGAAATTCTAATCAGTCAAATCGGAGGCGTAGGACTTTTTGAAGCTACACCTGTTGCTGTAAAAGGTAATTGCGCGAATCTAACAAATCCCGAGAATTATGCCCATGGGTATTTTAGATTGACAGAAGTGAATAAGTTCAGTTATACCTTCGAATAAAAATTGATTTATGAACTTGAAGTGGGTTATTTCTTTCGGGAAATAATCCACTTTTTTTTGTGCTATTTTTTACCACCATACTACAAAGAACTTCTTAAAATCAGTAGCTGATTTTTTCATCCAAACCATGGGTGCATTCTTTCGAAGCATATGTGTTGTAAGGGCTACAATTGCTTGAAGGTGTACTATCCATTCTACATCCTCATGCGGTTCTATTACCCATTCCGATTTAGAAGGAATATAGAATTGGAAAGTTTCGAATGCGTCTTTTTTTAAATCATCTAAGCGCAGCCAATATCCAGCTATGCAATCTTCATTTATAGGGTGCAACGTTGCAATAGCAGCATCATAGGGTTTAAATATTTGACCTTTAAAACAAGCTTGATGTACAATGTTTGTAGGGCTGATGTTATTTTCTTGCAGTGCTTGTGCCCCTTCAAACGAATGTAACAATTGAAATTGTTTGTTCTTTATTTTTTGAATTTTAGCAAAGAAGGCATCCCGTTTATTTGGTCCGATTAAATTGTGAATAGGATCTGTAATATCCGGATTTATGATGTAAAATTTATAGGTTAATTCTACATGAATTAGTTGTTCGGTGGATGTATCCTTTAGTATAAAATCAATTTCACCAAGTGTTTGCTTACCCCTATAAATAGGAAGATTATGCAACAACACCTCATAGCGCTTTGAGTGATTTAAGAGCTGTTTACAAATATATTCCATTTGATGCCCTAGACGGATATTCTTGGGAATGGGAGTGGGAGTGAAATAGGATAATTCAATATCGGGAAACTCAAATTGTTGCACACCAAATTGTTCCGTATTCCATAATGGCGGAGTATTTATGAATCCGGCGCATTGTTTATGTAGAAAGTGATACGGCATATTGTAAACTTAGCCTGTTAATTTACAGCTATTATAACGACCAAAGTAATAGAAAACACAAAAATGGCTAACGTTAACTTTTCCTAAAAAACGAGATACTCAGGTTCAAATATCTTAAATTTATACTATGGCTATGACAACAAGACAAGGATTTCGGTTTACACCTTACGAAGCCCCAGAACAAACTCCCTTTGAAAAGCTTTTTGAGATTTTTCAAGAGCTGATTACACACACTTCAGGTGATTTTGATGAAGCTATTGATTGGTTGCACGAATTAGATAAAGAATACGAGCTAACTACTGATGAATATACTATTGATGATTTTATTGAAGAGCTAAAAGCGAAAGGCTTTATTCAAGAAGAGTTTGAAGATGATGGCGATGCTTCAGGCGAAGAAGGAGATGATGATGGTGACGAAACTAAAAAGGGGGTAATTTCAATTACCGCTAAAATGGAACGTATTATTCGACAACATGCTTTAGATCAAATTTTTGGTAAGTTAAAAAGGAGTGGTGCTGGTAATCATAAAACAGGAAAATCTGGACAAGGAGATGAACATACGGGTGATATGCGCGAATACCGTTATGGCGATGGTTTAGAGCATATTTCGATGACTGAGAGCTTAAAAAATGCACAAATAAATCACGGTATTGGTAGTTTTTCTTTGGATGAAAATGACCTTGTGGTGGAGGACACGCAATACAAGGCCCAGATGAGTACTATTTTAATGATTGATATTAGCCATAGTATGATTTTGTATGGAGAAGATCGTATTACACCTGCAAAAAAGGTTGCAATGGCACTGGCAGAATTAATTACTACACGATATCCTAAGGATACACTGGATATTTTAGTGTTTGGTAATGATGCCTGGCCTATTCCCATTAAAGATTTACCGTATTTAAAAGTTGGTCCATATCATACAAATACAGTTGCTGGTTTACAATTAGCGATGGATATGTTACGTAGAAAGCGAAATACCAACAAGCAAATTTTTATGATAACCGATGGTAAACCAAGTTGTTTGCGGTTACCCGATGGTACCTATTATAAGAATAGTGTTGGCTTGGATGATTACATTGTTGAGAAATGTTACAACATGGCGCGGCAAGCACGAAAGTTACACATTCCAATTACGACTTTTATGATTGCACAGGATCCTTATTTGATGAAGTTTATACGTCAGTTTACGGAAGCCAATAAAGGCAAAGCATTTTTCACAGGGTTAAAAGGATTGGGTGAAATGATTTTTGAAGACTATGAGAGTAATAGAAGGAAACGATTGAAATAAAAGGTATAGCAATAAGTCTAAATAAGAGACTAAAACTAAATGGGCACACAAAATAGATTATGGTATCAGAAAAAGCGAACATGGTTTTTGTTATTCTTTGTAATCTGTACAGGTTTATTTATTTCTACTTTGCCGAAAGAGTTACCACGAAATGTAGCCTATTTAGCAAAAGCATATTCAGAACCAGAAATAGCAGAAGGTGCGTTGGCAATTGCTAAAAGGAACCCTAAAATAATTGCCTTATTGGGAGAATTGGAACCTATGCATACATTTGATATGGTAGAAGGTTCGGTTGGGTATTCTAAAACAGGTGATTCTGTGGCAATAACTATTGGCGTACGTGGCGATAAAAAAATTAAAAATATACGTTCAAAAATGGATGTATTAGCAGAGAAAGTGAATGGAAAATGGGAATATGTCAATATTAAAGTCCGAATTAAAAAACCGGATGAATTAAAACAAACAATTCCTATTTTAGTTAAATAATAGCACAAGATATATGAGTTTAAAGTATACAGAGATTACCACTTTAAAAGAATTAGAAAATGCGGGGTATAAAAGTAAAAGCATAAAAGATGAATTGCGTGATAACCTTCGTGAAAATATTAAAGCAGGTAAAGATAGTTTTGAGGGTGTTTGGGGTTATGAAGATAGTGTAATACCAGAACTAGAACGGGCAATTCTTTCACGCCATAATATAAATTTATTAGGCTTACGTGGACAGGCCAAAACACGTTTGGCAAGATTGATGGTGAATTTGTTGGATGAATATATTCCGGTAGTGGCTGGTTCTGAAATTAATGATGACCCGTTGGCACCAATGTCTCGATATGCTTTGGAATTGATTAAAGAAAAAGGCGATGATACTCCAATTTCTTGGTTGCATCGAAACGAGCGGTTTTATGAAAAACTGGCGACTCCTGATGTTACGGTTGCCGATTTAATAGGTGATGTAGATCCAATAAAAGCGGCAAATTTAAAATTATCATATGCTGATGACCGTGTGATTCATTTTGGAATGATACCACGTGCAAACCGTTGTATTTTTGTAATCAATGAATTGCCTGATTTACAAGCTAGAATTCAGGTTTCGCTATTTAATATTTTAGAAGAAGGTGATATTCAAATTCGTGGGTTCAAATTAAGATTACCATTAGATTTGCAATTTGTTTTCACAGCAAACCCTGAAGATTATACCAATAGGGGCAGTATAGTTACCCCTCTAAAAGATAGAATAGGGTCACAGATATTAACGCATTACCCAGATGATATTGAAACTGCCCGTAAAATTACGGAGCAAGAATCTAATCTAGATCAAAGACAAACAGATGTAGTGTATGTTCCAGATTTAGCAAAAGATTTATTGGAGCAGATTAGTTTTTCAGCGCGTAATAGTGAATATGTAGATGCTAAAAGTGGGGTGAGTGCTAGAACAAGTATTACGGCTTTCGAAAACTTATTAAGTGCTGCAGAACGTAGAGCTTTATTATCAGGTGCGGAAAATACAACGGTACGACTAAGCGATTTCTTAGGGGTTATTCCAGCAATTACAGGTAAGATAGAATTGGTGTATGAAGGAGAGCAGGAGGGAGCCGATGGCGTTGCTGCAATTTTAATTGATGATGCCGTAAAAATGTTGTTTCCAAAATATTTCCCAGCAATAAAGAAGTTAGAACGTAAAGATGCAGAAACCCCATACGATGGTTTGTTGTCTTGGTTTTTTCAAGAAAGTCAAGGTTTTGAATTATTGGATGATTTCACCGATGAAGAATATAAACGTGCGTTGGATGGAATACCTGAGTTAAGTATCCTTATAAAAGAATACCAACCAGACTTTCCAAAAGAAGATATTTATTTCCTTAAGGAACTTTTGATTTGGGGATTGGTGGCGTTTAAAAAGTTAAGCAAGCAAAGATTTGCTGAAGGGTATCAATTTAATGACTTGTATGGAAGTTATATTAGTGGGTTATAAAATTTTAGTAAATAAGAAAACCCTTCAGTGTTCTGAAGGGTTCTCCTTTTAGCAATTAATTTCCCCTAGGCTTGTTGGTACGAAGGCAAGTTGAAAATAAATGAACTTCCTTCTTTTGGTTTACTTAATACCGTAATAGTAGTATCGTGTAGTTCCATAATTTTTTTAACTATTGCAAGTCCTAACCCAGAACCTTGTTTCTTTGGACTTTTATCAACTTGCTTGTAGCGATCGAAAATAAAGGGTTGCTCATTAACTGGAATTCCAGTGCCGGTATCGGTAATATTAATTTCAATATTTTTTCCTTTTTTCTCTAACGAAAGCGTCACCGTACCATTGGTTTCAGTATATTTTATTGCATTTTCAATTAAATTTTGCAGTGCGCGTTCTACCAAACTAACATCTGCAAAAACCATACAATTTTCTTTGGGGTTTTGTAATTGAAGGCTAATGTCTTTTTTAGCAGCAAGAACATTAAACTTAGCAATAAGATCATAGGACAACTCAGTAATTGAAAAAGGTTCTTTTACTGGTACCACCTGTTCAGCTTCAAGTTTAGAATACTCAAATAGTTGATTAATCAATTTAGATAGACGATCAACATTATCATGAGTGATTTGCAGATATTCTTCTTTTTCAGATGCTGTTAGGGTATCACTTTTCATCTGCAAAGTTTCGATATATCCTTTTAAAATAGCTAAAGGAGTTCTTAAGTCATGTGAAACATTTGCTATTAATTCCCTACGTAATAAATCCACAGATTTCATTTTGTCCATATTGTCTACTATCGTATCCGCCATTTCATTAAAAGAATTTGCAAAAATTGCAATATCAGATTTATTTGGGTTTTCAATTCGGGCATCAAGGTCACCCTCTTGAAATTTACGTACAGTACTAGTTATCAACCTCAAGTTTTTTGTTAAAAACCATATAGCTAGCAATCCCAAAAGCGCTGTAAATAACATTGCAAGTACTGTAGCACCTGTGCCGAGTTTTGCAAAATATTGACCCATAAGTGTTTCACTTACTTCCTGAAACTTTTTACCTGCAAGTACTATATACACATATCCATTTCTTCCATCTACTGAATATGGCGCGGCAGAAAATATTTTTTGGGTATTTAGATTAATAGGGTCATCACCTAAAACGAACTCTTTGCCTTTGGCGTCTATAAATGTTTTAATGGGTGCTAATGAAACACTTTTAGTTGGAGCACCGGCATCGTGGTCTAAAACCACAGAATACAATATTTCGCCAACATCATTTAGCAAATACACTTCAATACCTTGATTAACGGCCATCATATCATGCATTAAATCACCAAATAATTCTTTATTTACGCTTCCATCTTCAAGGAAAGGAGAATCGTTTTGAAATTTTTCAGCAATTACATGGTTTGCCACATCGGCATTTAGACGTTGCGTTGTTTCTTGATTGTGTTTTGTAGCAAAGTAATTTGTGATTAAAATATATGAAGCTCCCATGAGCAAAACCAATAATATAAAGGCTGCCCATAGCTTTTTAATCAATTTTGGTGTTAAGGTTTTTTCGGCCATACTCATAATACGATGTCTTCATTAAATTTATACCCTACGCCCCAAGTAGTAAGAATATAAGTTGGGTTAGCCATATCCGATTCTATCTTTGCACGCAATCTGTTAATATGAGAATTTACAGTATGTTCATAGCCCTCGAAATTATACCCCCAAATAATATTCAACAATTCGGTGCGTGAATAGTTTCTTCCGGGATTTGATGCCATTAATACCAGTAGCTCAAATTCTTTAGGTGAAAGTTCTATGCGTTGATCATTTAATAGAACTTTTCTTTTTTCTATATCAACTAACATACCTTCCACAGAAATAGAAGCCGTATTTTTAGTACTAGTCTGTTTTATGTCAGTTCTACGCATTACAGCTTTTATTCTAGCAAGTAGTTCTCTAATACTAAACGGTTTTGTAATGTAATCATCAGCTCCAATTTCAAGTCCAAGTACACGGTCTATTTCTTCTGATTTCGCCGTAAGCATAATAATTGGAGTGTTTTTTTCTTTCCGTAATCGTTTACAGACTTCAATCCCATCCATGGATGGCAAGGTTAAATCTAGAATAATGAGGTCATAATCATTATCCATTGCCATTTTTAATCCTAATGCCCCATCAGTTGCTTTTGAGGTGGTATAGATTAAATCTGTCAGGTGAATTTCCAGAAGTTTAATAATTTCTGGATCATCTTCTATTATAAGTATTTGTTTCATAATTAATTGATTACGAAAGAAGTTAAAAAGTATCACATAGATATCACAAGTAACTTTTAAAAGTTAAAATGCAGATTTTCTAAGGACAACTACGCTTTTCTGGTTTTAGTTCAATTGGAAAACTTTAACAATAGTCGATAAGGTCACAAAACCCTAACAAGATTGCAATAAAAGTTGAAGTTTTCGTGACTCCGATAAATTGTTATAGGTCTTAGTTTGTGGAAATAATCCTAAAAACTATTAAAAATGAAAAACTTTAGAACATTTAGAAGCTTAATTGTAATTGCTGCAATTGCCTTATTATATTCTTGTGATGAGGAAACACCAATTGAAACTATTGCAGAGGCACAAAAAACAGAAACGGAGGCAACGGCTGAACCAGAGGCTGAAGCTGTAACCGAGACAGAAGTTGAGGAGGAAATTGAAACTACTTCCTTTAATATTACTATTAAAAACGTAGTACAATATTTAAGCGCTACTGTGTTTAATATGGATAACACAGCAACAGAACCTGGCCCAGTACCGGACGCGGGTTGTTTCTTTTCCATCGATTTTAAGGCGGCTGCTCCAGGTGGTCGAGTAAGTTTCGCAACAATGTCTGCTGTTTCTAACGATTGGTTTTTTGCACCTAAAGCAGAAGGAATAGTTTTATTTGAAGATGGAATGCCAGTTACTGGCGATGTTACCGACCAGGTTTATTTATGGGATGCTGGTGTCGAGGAAGAAGATCCGGCGACAAGGGCTACTGAACCGAATGGTGGTACTGCCGGTGAGCCTGATGATGACAATACAGTTAGAATAGTAACTACTGATGTAGCTGATTTCATTGCAGCTACACTGACATACGATGAAGCATCTATGATTTTTACATTAAAGTTAGAGAATGTGAGGGGAAATAAAGTAGAAACTGACCCAATTGTAATTACACCCGGAATTGCGGTCGTACATGCACAAGACAATCCGCTATTTGAACCAGGATATCCTGATTTTGGTCATGGATTAGCAGAAATTGCGTTGAGAGGAAATCCTACAAACTTATATGAGTGGTTAACAGCTACATGTGATACAGGCGCACCATTGCGTATGTCCTCATCTTTTACAGTATTAGCACCAGGCATTGTATATGCGTACAATACGGCGTCAGATCCTGTATTCACACAAGGGGAAGCGGCAATGATAACTAGTGGAATTGAAGAAATAGCAGAAGACGGTAATGCCTCTATTATGTATGAATATATCACCAATGATTTACTTATGCCAGCTGCAAAAAGTAACGAAATGGCACCAGTAGGTCCCGGAGGTAGTTTAACTTTTACATTAGATGCTCCAGTTGGTTATAAGTTAGGTTTTAATACCATGTTTGTTTTCAGTAATGATTGGTTCATAGCAGCTGATAATGGTGGTTATCATTTATTTAATGGAGATGGCACTCCTAGAACAGGTTATACGGCAACACATCACGCTTATTTGTTTGATGCCGGTACAGAAATTGATCAACCGATAGGTTTGGGTATGGATCAAGCGCCATTTCAATCAGGGCCAAATACAGGCGCATCCGATGAAAACAATACTATAAGAAGAGTAATGCATATTGATGATGTACAATACGGAAAAGGAATTATTGAATCTTATGAAGGTGTCGCAGGACATCCTGATTTAAGAGGTGGTTATAATTTAGTACAAATCAGTATTGAGGCAAACTAAAATATTTAGTACCACAAGAAGAAAGGCCTTGGTTATTAACCAAGGCTTTTTGCATTCATAGTTAAACAGATAAGCTATAGTAATTAACATGCGATGATAAAGTATCACAAATTCATCCCATAAATGCACATAATGTTTAAATATCCGTGACAGCCCTGTTATTTCGCAATAGTTAGTTTGTATAATAATTAAAACAAACGAAATGATAAATCTAAAATTTAAAATAGGCATGTTAAGTATTTTCCTTGCCTTAACGAGTATCTCCTGTAGTAACGATGATTCTGAAGACACTCCAATGGACACAACCACCAATTTAACTCTTAACCTATCCGGCTTGGAAGACCTTGGAGATGATTATTTATATGAAGGATGGGTTATTGTTGATGGTTCACCTATTTCAACAGGAACCTTCTCGGTAGATGCCAATGGTAGTCTTTCTCAAACTCAATTTGAAATGGATAATCAAGTATTAGATGAGGCAACAACATTTGTACTTTCTATTGAGCCTAACCCAGATCCATCACCAACTCCTGCGGATACTAAAATATTCGTCGGTAATTTCGATGGGAATACAGCTAATTTAGGGACAGGAACTGTAGCGCCGTCTTTTGAATCACTTTCCGGCAAATTTATTATAGCTGCGCCAACAGGTACTGGCGCTGATAATGAAAAATATAGTGGCGTATGGTTTTTAGATAATAGCTCAGGAAGTGCAATCGCAGGTTTAGATTTGCCTGAATTAGAAGCGGGATGGAAATATGAGGGATGGATAGTAGTAGATGGAGTACCATTAACTACTGGAACTTTTACATCTACTGAGGGCTCCGATGAAGGTGCTCCTTTTAGTGGCACTAATCCAGGACCGATGTATCCGGGTGAAGATTTTCTTCAGAATGCACCGGATAATGTAGTGTTTCCAACAGACGTTCGAGGTAAAATTGCTGTAATTAGTATTGAGCCTTTCCCAGATAATAGCCCTGCTCCATTTACTTTAAAGCCACTTGCCGGCATGGTTGCAGAAGATGCAATAGGAGTACAAGAGATTGTAAGTAATGTGACTGCTAGTTTTCCTAGTGGTTTTGTAACTCGATAAACTTGTCCTCATCAAAATTCAAAAGAGTATAAAATATAAAACTCCGATATTTCACAATATCGGAGTTTCTATTTGTAAATAATCCATAGTATTTTATTCCCATGAATCTATGTGTTGGTTTAAATCATCAAATTCATATGGTCCCACTTTATCTTTTCTGTACTTAAATGCTAATAATGTTAAACAAATTAGTGTCACATATAAAAGGAGTATTATAATCCCAACAGGAATAAAGGTTCCGGGTATAACATGATTTTCATACTGTCCATAACTAAATAGTATAGAAAGCGTACTGAAAAACTTAAAGACATAAACTACTAAAATCGCATAGAGTGCATATTCTAAATTCCTCATTTTAGGATCAGCTACTTCTTCTTCTTTTATTTTGAACCATAATACATACAAAAATCCAAAATGGACTAGTGTAAGCAATGGAAAAATATAATTATCAAATTTGAAAAAGTAAAACTTGTTTGTATATAAGCCGTAAAAATTAAAAATGATTAGTATAGCCAAAATTGACACTGTCATCACTAATATGCGTCTCCACGGCAATATTCGTAAAATTGAATTCATAGTAAAGTAGGTTATAAGGCTTGGGGAACCTTGTGGTTTATTTTAAAAAACGTGCCCATATAACGTTTATTTTATTTTTTCGATAAAGTGCGTAAATGTAAGATTTTACACTAAAACAGTACAATAAACAGCCTCTTTATCGTCAAGGGGTTAATAAAAAAGGATACTTTACAAATTATTTATAATATCCATTGTTTGCTATCTGATAGTCTAGCAAAAAAGACTAGTGCTACCGCTATTATAATAACCATAATTGGCAGCAACATTGCAGCTCCACCATATACTTCATAGGTATTACTAAGGAATTTCATGTAAATCTGTTGCCCTATAACACCTAAAAGTGAAACTAATAAAACGGGGCGTGCCCATTTTTTTCTCATTAATAAAAATACACAACCCAACGCACCAGCCCAAACGGCTATCGCATAGCACGCCGTAACCCATGCAGGTTGAGCTTCATGTAATTCTCGTTGTGCTTGTGTTAGTGCTTCTAAATCTTCTATAGACATAAAGGCGTCGGCTAAGTAAGCACCAACTCCCATTAAATTCCATAATAATCCAATGACGGAGATAATCCAAAACCACAGCGGTGGTTTTACTCTTAAGGTATTTTCCATATAAGGTTGGTTTTAGTTAGTTAAACTCTTTACAAAATACAAAAAATTGATTTAGTTTCGAATTTTCGCGTAATCCAGCATGCTATGAGTGATAAATATGTGTATTATTTGGTACGAATCCAATTTCTAGGTTTTCGCTTTAGTGGATGGCAAAAGCAACCAAATCAAAAAACTATAGAAGGAATGCTTTTGAAAACCTTAAAATTTATTCTTCCAAATAGAAAGCTTAAGATTTTGGGAGCTGGCAGAACAGATGCAAAAGTTTCCTCTTTAAATGGTGCTTTTGAAATATACCTCGAAGGGACACCTATTCCAAATTTAGAAATTTTTAAAAATATTTTTAATCTTAATTTACCTTCTGATATTAAGATACTTAGTATGGTTGAAAAGAATGAAAACTTTAATGTTATAAAAGATGTAAAATTAAAAGAATATGTTTATTTATTTTCTTTTGGAACAAAGAATCATCCTTTTGCAGCCCCGTTCATTACAAATATTCAAGAAGATTTAAATTTTGAATTAATGGTTGAAACTGCAACATTATTTGCAGGAAAGAACGATTTTTCAGCCTATACCGTTAAACAAAGTAAAAATAAGAATAACATCCGCGAGGTAGTTTCTTGCTACATCCAAGAAAACAATATTTTAAAGGCTAATTTTTTTCCAGAAAAGAGCTATGCATTACATATTAAAGCCAATGGATTTGTACGCTATCAAGTACGGATGATTATGGGCGCACTTATACAACTAGGAAAAGGTGAAATTGATTTAAAGATCATTGAGCAGTCATTAATGCCAAACAACAACATTGAACTTACTTATGTAGCGCCAGGGTCTGGTTTGCTTTTAAATCAGTTAGATTTTAGGGAATAGTAAGCGTCTATTCAAATAGGTTAGAGGAGAGGTAACGATCACCCCGATCGCAAACAATAGTAACAATAGTGCCTTTCTCTAGTTTTTCAGCTAATCTTAAGGCTACAGTAGCTGCCCCACCGCTGCTCATTCCAGAGAAAATACCTTCGTTAATTGCTAATTTTTTAGCAGTCGAAATAGCTTCTTCTCGGCTAACCTCAAACACCTGATCCACTTTATTTTTATCAAATATTTTTGGTAAATATTCTTCAGGCCATTTTCTAATGCCTGGTATACTACTGCCGTCAGTAGGTTGAACTCCAACAATTTGCACATTAGAATTTTGCTCTTTTAGGTAGGTAGAAGTACCCATTATTGTGCCCGTAGTGCCCATAGCAGATACAAAGTGCGTAATTTCACCTTTTGTATCTTTCCAAATTTCTGGCCCTGTACTTTTATAATGCGCCTTCCAGTTATTATCGTTTGCAAATTGGTTTATCATAACATAACCACTTTCAACAACTTTTTTTTCAGCATAATCTCTAGCGCCTTCAATTCCGATATCAGCACTAGTTAGCGTAACTTTTGCGCCGTATGCACGCATCGTTTGTACCCGCTCTTTAGTGGCGTTTTCTGGCATCACCAGTTCTATGTCCAAACCATAGATTCCGGCTATCATAGCTAATGCAATGCCGGTATTGCCGCTTGTAGCTTCAATTAATTTGGAATCCTCCTTAATAGACCCATCCTCAAGGCCACTTTTAATCATATTCAAAGCTGCTCTGTCCTTTACACTACCACCAGGGTTGTGCCCTTCTAATTTAAAGAACAATCTAACATTAGGATTCGTGTTTAAAACTTTTGATTCAACCAAGGGTGTATTTCCAATTAAATCTAAAATTGAATTAGGCATGCGGAAGAGTTTTTATTTTAATCTCAGGAGTATGGAATACGGTAGAATGTGCTGGTACGGAAGCAGTAATCCAGGCATTACCTCCAATTATACTGTTCTCGCCAATTATAGTCTCACCACCTAAAATAGTAGCATTCGCGTAAATGGTTACGTTATTCTCTATAGTCGGGTGCCTTTTTGTTTTCTGTAAATGTTTTGCCACGTAAAGCCCGCCTAAGGTAACTCCTTGGTAGATTTTTACATTATTTTTAATTATAGCAGTTTCTCCAATAACAATTCCAGTACCATGGTCTACATGGAAAGAGCTGCCAATTGTAGCTCCAGGGTTTATATCCACTCCCGTTTGTCTATGTGCATATTCAGTCATTAAACGTGGTACTAGCGGAAAACCCTCTAAAAATAGTTCATGTGCCAATCTGTAAATAGCGATGGCATAAAAACCAGGGTAAGCCATATAAACCTCTTCAATAGACAGTGAAGCAGGATCACAATTAACGGTGGCCTCCGCATCAAGGTTAAGACTTTCTAGCACTTCCGGTAATTTTACTACGTAATTCTCCCATAATTTTTTACAAGGCTTGTCGACCTCCCAACAAGCCAATTGAACTAGAACATCAAATTCTTGCTCTAATTTATCTAGATTCTCATCAACAGGAGTATCTATGTCGAAGAGCGTGTAAAAAAGAAGATTTGTAAACGATTCTACACGCTCTTTTAATGCAAAGCGCAGATTAGGCTGTTTCTTGTGTTTATTAATGCTATCAATTACTGACTGACGATTCATAATATTACTATTGTATTCCAAAATTAACCAATAATTCAAAACATAAGTCCTGAAAAGGTTAACTTTAGCTTAAAAGAAAACTACAGCTATCCAAAATATGCCAATATTCACAGTATTCTTAAAGAATTTCCCTGTAAGTATTAAAATATAATATCCTTAGACGAATGAAAAATACGGGCCTTACTTTCGAAACCTTAGCTTTTTTAAAACAGCTTGAAAAGAATAATAATAGAGAATGGTTTGCGGAACGTAAAACAATATTCAAAGAGCACGAAGCAGGTTTTAAATCTTTTATGAGTGATTTAAAAGACCAACTGTTATTTCATGATGAAATTGAAAAGACAAAGGTTTTTAGAATATATAGAGATGTGCGATTTTCTAAAAACAAGACGCCTTACAAATCAAATCTTGCAGGTTCATTTACTAGAAGTGGTGCTAGACTTAGAGGTGGTTATTATGTTCACATTCAACCAAATAAAAGCTTTATTGCTGTGGGTTTTTGGCAACCTAATAAAGAGGATTTACTCCGAATTCGTAAAGAATTGGAAACCGACGCCGAAGCGTTTAGAAAGGTAATCTCAGATAATAGTTTACATCAAAACTGGGGAGGAATTGTTGGTGATGAGCTTAAAACCGCTCCTAAAGGTTTTGATAAAGAACATGTTGCAATTGATTTAATACGGAAAAAGCAATATATTTTTACGAAATCATTTAGTGATGCTGAGGTTATATCTAAAGACTTTATCAATCAAATTGACACTTCTTTTAAGTCAATACGGCCTTTTTTTGATTTAATGAGCGATATTTTAACAACAAACCTAAATGGTGAGTCGCTATTATAAAGCAATCTCTTCAATTTCAAGGAGCTGCACTTGGTCCTTAATTCTATTAACTACCATATTCATCATACGCTTATTTAGCTTTGATGAATTTTGTATATAAAACTCATATTCTTCTAACGTAAATTGCCCAATGACCATACCTTTAAGGGAGTTTCTGAACTTAATATCTTTCTGTATGGCATTCTCAATGAATAATAATCGTTTCTCTATCGATAATTGATAAAACGAATTTTTGTGTTTTACGATATAATTACGAAAGGCAGCAATTAAAAGGAAGTTTTGCAATTTAATAACCGGTCGAAGCGTATTATTTTGAAAATGTTCTTCAGAGGAAATGGTGTCAAATACCTTTATTTTAGAAATTTCTGGTCTTATTTTCAAAATATTGTTAGAACGTTCATTCATTTTTCCAAAGGTTTCTTAAAGATACTAGTTAAGATATGTTTGGTTTAGTTTGTTTACCGCGAGTTTTCAACGAGGTTATGAACAAAAACATAATATTTACATAAACTACTATTATATAATGATTTATATGTTGTTGTTTAAAGTTATTATATCATAAACACCATAATTTTATTTGGAATTATTAATTAATCCTTCAAATCAAAATAGTAATCCATATCAATTAAGTTACAGTTAAAAAAACGATTAGCTTAAATTTACACACTTATACAAATCACATTTATAATTTAATAAGTACAGCATGAGATTTCATACAAGAAAATGGGTTAAGCCAGAAGATTTAAATGCAAATGGCACCTTATTCGGAGGTAAATTGTTGGCATGGATTGATGAAGAAGCAGCTCTTTATTGTATTGTTCAACTCGAAAACAAGAAGATTGTCACTAAATTTATGTCTGAGATAAACTTTGTTAGCGCCCCATTACAGGGAGATATTGTTGAAATAGGTATTGAAATTGTAAAATTTGGTAAAACATCTTTAACCTTAAAATCAGAAGTGAGAAATATGATGACCAGAGAGACCGTTTTAATGGTTGAAAACATTATAATGGTAAACTTGGGCGATGATGGTAAACCAGCGGTACACGGTAAAACAGAAGTAGAATTCGTTAAAGACAGACTAGCTTAGGTGCTAATTATTTTGAATTTGCGCTGCAATGGCTTGAACTTCGTCCAAGACTCTTAATAAATTACCACCCCAAAGTTTTTCAATTTCATCTTCGCTATAACCACGTTTAACTAGCTCTAAAGTTACGTTTAAGGTTTCAGAGGCGTCTGACCAGCCAGCAATGCCGCCACCTCCATCAAAGTCCGAGCTAATGCCTACATGGTCGATTCCAATCAATTTAACCATGTAGTCAATATGATTTACAAAATCTGAAACGTCTACGGCAGGAGGTACATCGGTTTTATTTATAACTGATTCCTTACCAATGGTCATCACATTGCGGTAGTTTTCTAAAAATGATTTTTTCTGCTCATCTGTTAGTGACCCAAATTTTGATCTATCATACCAATCAACTCCAATAGAATCGGCTACTTTCTGATATACAGATTTCATATATTCAGCATACTTGTCGTTCTTTTCTGTATTTAAATAGGATGAAAATGCGACCGTTTGAACCACCCCTCCATTCTCTTTCATAAGTAATAATTGCTCATCATCTAAATTTCTACTATGATTACACAATGCTCTAGCTGAAGAATGAGAAGCTATTATCGGTGCTTTTGATAAGGAAATCATTTGTTTCATAGATTCTTTAGATGGATGAGACACATCAATCATAATACCTAATCTATTCATCTCTTTTACAGCATCTTCACCTAATTTACTTAAACCATTATGTAACCATTCGTTATTCTCTTCTCCAGTATGAGAATCGCAAAATTGGCTATGCCCATTATGAGATAGAGAGATATAGCGAGCACCAAGTTCATAGTATTTTTCAATATTAGCTAAATCTTCTCCAATAGGATAAGCATTCTCAACACCAATCATGGCCACCTTTTTACCTTTTGATTGTATTTCTCTTACTTCATTAGAATTCATTGCTAAATCAATTTTATCAGGTGCAATTTCTTCACAAAGTCTATGAATAGCATCGAATTTAGCCATGGCATTATCAGATGCTTTTTTATATCCTTCAGCGTCTAAATCCCCTTGGCCAGTATATACAATTAGCCAAGCGACATCAAGTCCGCCTTCTTTCATTTTTGGAAGATTTATCTGAGTTTCTAGACGTTGCGAATAGTTAATACTGTCCGTAAAATTTTTGACATTTATGTCATCATGCGTGTCAATTGTAATTACCTCATCGTGAATTCGTTTCGCTTTTTCCTCAATGTTTTCCTTTAGCTCCTTAACATTGGTTTTTTTATTCTCTTGACAAGAAAGAATTAATAATATACAGAAAAGTAGTACAGAATTCCTCATAATAAATGGTTTAGACCTACAAATTAAGCCATTTGACAACATAAAGTAGTGGGTAGGTAACATTTTATTGTGATAATTGCCTGAATAGGTGATTTTTGAGTAACCAATCCCTGTTACTAGCAATGTTTTCATTAGGTGAGCGTCACCAACTCAAAATTTTATTTTGATTTAACTAAATAACAAAAATCAAGTCCCCCTTGAAAATCAACAACCTACTTTCTCTATTGGAGCAAATGGAATCTTTACTGAGCGAATTCTCTTTTGAAGAATTAAGCTCTGCAGAGGCAACCCATTTAAAAAAATCATTTCAAACTTTTAAGAGTGATTTGCAAATAAAAATTGATGCTCCCAATCCTATTCCGGAACCCTCAAAGGAGGAACATTTAATCAAAAAGAATACTAAGAAGCAATCGGATGAAAGTAATATAATAGCAAATGTTAGTCATGAAATTAGAACACCACTCAATGGTATTATTGGGTTTACTGATCTTTTAAAAGAAAGTAAACTTAATTCGAATCAACTAATCAATGTAAATGCTATACAAACAGCATCTAATTCTTTGTTAGAATTGGTAAACGAATTATTAGAATATTCGAAGCTCGCATCCGGTAAAGAAGTGTTTCAAAAGATTGAGTTCAATTTGTTTGGCTTAGTAAGAGACGTAATGTTTTTGTGTAATACGCTTGTGGTAAATAAAAAAGTGGAACTAATCAGCCATATCAGCGATAACGTACCAGAGTTTTTAATAGGAGACCCCTCCAAGCTTACCCAAGTATTATTAAATATAATGGGCAATGCCATAAAGTTTGTGGAAAAAGGTGAGGTTTCATTAAACATTACCTTATCGGATTCAAAAAAAGAAGCTGTTCAACTAATTTTTGAGATTACAGATAACGGAATTGGTATATCGAAGGCAAAACTCAACCAAATTTTTAAACCTTATACTCAAGCTGATTCCGACACTTCTTCAGAATATGGAGGAACTGGTTTAGGTTTAAGTATTGTTAAGCAAATAGTTGAAAATCTAAACGGTTCAATTCATGTAGACAGTAACCTAGGAGAAGGAACCACATTCAAATTTATCATTCCGTTTACACCAGGTAATGACAAATTAATTCCTATACAACCAATAGCAACAAAGAAAAGTACGAAAAATCTAAAATCAATTGTAGGGTTAAATATTTTAGTTTTTGAAGACAATGACCTCAATAAGAGATTGATAGAACAGCGCTTAAAATTGTGGAAATGCAATATGCATATAACAGAAAATGCACAAGAGGGAATTCATGTTCTTGAAAATCAAACTATTGACGTAATACTAATGGATTTACGAATGCCTATTATGAATGGGTTCGAAATAACGAAGCTCATTAGAAATAATAATAGTCAACGTATTCGTCAAATCCCAATCATAGCATTAACAGCAGATTATACAGTGCGCGATCAAGAAAAATGTACTGCATATGGTATTAATGATTATTTGCTAAAACCCTTTAGTCCAGAGGAATTATTGTCAAAAATAGTACTTCACAAAAATCAATTTATTGATATTGAAATGGTTAAGAAACCATTAAAGAAACAAAAACAAGAGAAGTTTAATTCTACAAAACTGGTAGACCTCACTAAACTTTATGAAGATAGTGATGAGGATATGGTCGTTTTAATAGATTTAGTTGGACTTTTTAAAAAGAATGCCAGCGAATTTATTTTAAATGCCGAGCAGCAGATAACTGATAAGGATAAGGAGGGACTTTCATTTTCTGCACATAAAATAAAAGCTGGGGTATTAATGGTTAAAGCCAATAGTTTAGCAAACATAGTTTTAAGAATTCAGAATGAATGTAAAAACTCGCCAGATTTTAAACATTTGGAATATTTGCATTCTCGTTTTGTAAGTGACTACAAAGAAGTGAATAAGGCACTTGATGAAGTCATTAGTAATTTAAAAAACAGCTAAATGACGAATCAAACTAGCATATTATTGGCGGAAGACGATGAGTTATTAGCGGCATTGCTAAGACATCGTTTGGAAAAAGGGGGGTATCAGGTTCTCGTAAGTAGAGATGGTAAAGAAGTAAAAGAATATCTCAGTCAAACTATTCCAGATATGATTATCTGTGATATAATGATGCCTTATTTCTCGGGGATGGAACTTATAGATTTTGTTCGAAATGAACTAAAACTAAATGTACCGATTATAATTATTTCATCAGCAGGAAATGAAGAGAATGTATTAAACGCTTTTGAGTTAGGCGCTAATGATTTCTTATCTAAACCTATTAGTCCTTCTGAGCTCTTAGTTAGGGTGGCCAAAGAATTGAAGAAAAATAAATTTGAAGCGTAGTCTGGATACATATTTTTTAAATACGCTTTTTGTGTCACCGCAAGTGAATACAGATTTGCTATGGACTTTTACGCTCATATTCGTAATTCTCTGTGGTTTATATTTTGGATTTATTTTCTTTTTCAGGAATAAATTATCGTATAGAACTAGAGCTATTGAGAAGCGAAAAAAAGAGTTAACACCGATGATAGTTGAATTTCTCTTTTATGATGAGAACTCGCATAAAGAAGAACAAACAGATTATATAAACTTAAAAGTTGAGATTCGAGAATTAATAAACAGTTCGTTTAATAGAAAAGTTTTAATTGATATTCTAATGTATTTAAGAAAGGATCTTTCTGGTGCAACGTTGAGTAAGCTGTTTAAGCTTTATCAAGAATTAGGATTGCATCATGATTCTTATGAGAAGTTAAAAAGTTGGAAATGGCAGAGAATTTCTAAAGGAATATTGGAGCTTACTCAAATGAACGTAGAAGAATCCTATGTTTTTATAACCAAGTTCATTAACGATAAGCGAGCTACTATTAGAAAACAAGCCGAGGTTGCCATTATAACTTTAAAGGCAGAGGGTCTAAATTATTTTTTAGATACCACTACCTATAGAATTTCGGAATGGCAACAACTTAAGATTTTAGAAGTACTAATTAATAAAAAGAATTATTTGCCACCAAGTTTCAACCATTGGTTGATGTCCAAAAATAACGATGTTGTGCTCTTTGCATTACGTTTAATGAAGAATTACAACCAGAGTGATGGTAATGAAGCACTTATTGAGTTATTAAAACATAGAAATTCAGATATAAAATTGGCAGCAATGTCTTGTATAAAAGAATTTCATGTAGTGGATGCATTAGAAAATTTGAAGCTAGTTTTTTGGGATAGTAAAATAGACGTAAAAATTGGTATACTCGATGTTATCAGTTCTTTAGGCGATATACAAGAAATAACTTTTTTAGAGTCTGTAGTAGCCAAGGAATCCAATTTTAATGTAAAAAGTAAATCACTTGCTTGTATAAACATTATACAACCCATGAGTGTTTTGCCAACTATAGATATACAAGCAACAGATATATTTACAACTCCAATGGATTTACCTAGAGTTGAACCCGAAGAACAAATAATTATTAAAAAGAGTAGTGTAGCTACTGAACCTAACAAAACCATTCGCAATGAACATGATATTGCTGAGGACAGATTTTCACCGCTTGAATCCAAAGTAGAAGATAAACCACCTAATGAATTAGCGAAATCAATAGAAGCTAAAAGTACTATTGAAGTGGAACAACAGGAGGAGTCGAAAGATTTAAGTGATAAACAAACCCTAGATAGTTTTAATCTTGGGTTTCTGCCTTTAATTATTTCACCTGAAGAAGGTCCTGTTTCAAAATATAAGCCAAATAACAATTTTAAAATAGCCGGTGCTATTTCCGATTTAGAAGTGGTATTTCAGGAATTTAGGAATAGCACAGATGAAGCACAAAAGGGTGTAGCATTAATTGAAAATACTAAAAACAATTTAAGTAAGATTGTTGCAGAATTTCTACCCTTAGTTATTCCTGTTGAAGAAAAATCTGAACGTATTTCAGAATTAAATGAACCCCATGATTACACTGAATTAACTGTTGTTTATTCAGAAATTTTGCCAGAAACAAATTTCCACCTAACACCATCAGCAATAAACACCATCGATATGAAAGATATTAGAAATATTGAATGTGATGTAAATGAAATAAAAAATAGCCAAAGAAAGTCTGATACTGATGAGACATCAGATACTCCCGAAATATATGAAAGTTTGGCTTCGAAGCGAGTAAATGAAAAAAGTGCTTTAGAATGGGTATTGTCTGAAAACGAGGCAAGATTAGAAATGAAACAAAAACTAAAGTCCATTTTAAAGGAACAAGATGGCATTTCCTTTAAACTTCCCAAACCAATATTTTATAACGAAAGAGAAGCAAATACAATGGCTCTATTAGATGATATAGAGGCATTAGGTGATTCACGTGAAATTCCACTTCTAAATGATTTGCATAAGAACGAAACCGAAATAACAATTAGGGAACGTATGGCCTATCTAATAGTGAAATTAGAAGGAACTGAAGTATTAAAAAGACAACCCATTAAACCCAATAGTGAAGTTGTAAGTGTATTTGAAAAAAACTTTTCAAGTTTAGCAGTGCAATCACAACTAATAATGTTAGATGAAATTGCCTTGGTAGGTGATGAGAAAGAAATACCCTTTCTAAGAAGATTGATTGCTGCATCATCTGAAAAAATAAGTAAAAAAGCAGAAAAATGTTTAGGGGAAATTCTAGTAAAATTAAATAGCCAAAAACAAAAACCTGAAGAGTTAAACCCTCCCGCTAAGAAAACTAAAACAGTTGAAGAGGGCAGAGTAGTACGTAAGGAAAACATTGAACCAGCAGAAGACATTATTGAAAAAATAGCTACGAAACCATTCAACGTTTTCGATATCGATTTTGATATTGATATGGAACAAGAAGATTTGAAAGACGCCAAATAATAAACATAGTAATTGATGGATGATGAGTTTCTAAATATAATCCTCGAGTACATGAACATCGTTTTCTTGGTGTTCACTACCGTCCTGTTTGGGGGGTATATCGTTATGTGCTATTTGGCTACACGAAACTCACTACACTATAAGCATAAAAACAGTTTTGGAGATTTGTCTAAAGTTATGGCTTCGCCACTTGCCCCTAGTATTACCATAATTGCCCCGGCATATAATGAAGGTTTAACCATAGTAGATAACATTAGATCTTTAATGTCCTTACGTTATGTAGACTACGAAGTAATGGTCGTAAATGACGGAAGTAAAGATGATACGCTTCAAAAAATGATTGATGCTTATGATTTAATAAAAATAGAGCAAGAAATAGATCCCGAATGGAAATCGAAACCAATTCGCGGAGTATACAAATCAAAACATCGTTCATTTTCAAAATTAACGGTAATAGATAAAGAAAACGGAGGTAAGTCAGATGCTTTAAATACAGGAATGCACCTGTCTACAAACCGATATGTAGGGTGTATTGATGTGGATTGTTTATTGTTGCCAGACGCTTTATTACATGTTGTAAAATCATTTTATCAGCGTTCCGAAAAACGAGTAATTGCTGTCGGGGGAGTTATAAGGGTTGCCAATTCATGCATTATAGAAGGTGGTCAATTAGAAGAAATTAAGTTGCCTAATAACTGGCTGGCGAAATTCCAGTTATTAGAATATACAAGGTCCTTTTTACTCGGGAGAATGGCCTGGGGACGCATCGATAGTTTATTAATTATTTCAGGAGCCTTTGGTTTTTTCGATAGAGAAATTGCATTGGCTGTAGGGGGTTACGATACGAATACAGTTGGCGAAGACATGGAAATTATATTTAAGATGCGCCGATACATGCACGAACAACGTTTGGCATATACTATCGAATATATTCCCGACCCGCTTTGTTGGACTGAAGTTCCGGAAGACCTCAAAATTTTAGTTAATCAGCGCGACCGATGGACTAGAGGAAACCTAGAAACACTGCAGAAACATAAGGCTATGTTTTTTAATCCTAAATATGGTCGATTAGGAATGATGAGTTATCCATATTGGTTTTTCTACGAATGGTTAGCACCCTTGTTAGAATTTACAGGCCTCCTTTGTATTTTGCTTTTCTGGTATTTAAACATTCTTAATTGGGAATTCTTTTTTGCTATAACGGCAGCGGTATGGACTTGTTCAATAATGGTGTCATTTTACGCTGTATTATGGGAGGTATATTCATACAATCAATACAATCGAAAAGATGTATTAACACTTTTGTTATTTGCTATAATCGAACCCTTAGTATATCATCCAATAGTAACGTGGTCGGCAGTTCGTGGAAATTATAAAAAATTATTTAAAGTAAAGTCTGGTTGGGGATCCCAAGTACGAAAAGGTTTTGCAAAAGCTAGTTAAAAATGAATACAAGTACGATACCTAGATATAATTTAAAGCAGTACACGAGAGTGTTCATTGCTTTTTTTGTGTCATTGGTTATTCTTTCTGTATTTCAGTATACAACTCTATATTTTAAAGATGTAGTAGATGTAATATTCAGTGTTAGTTTTTTGCAGGCAATTGTACATCATATTGGATATACTTCATTGGTTGCACTTATTCTTGTGCCTATTTTCAATTTTTTCGAAAATTGGCGTCCTAAAGTCGGGTTTAAAATAGTTTCTACTGTACTCGTTATTCTTTTAATTATTGAAACATTATTAATAGGATACTACTATACAAACTATGTTCCACTAGGGCTGGATTTAGTAGGTAATGGTTTAAATGCAATCCATCATGCTATCGTTAATTCTCAGGGAATTTCTATTTCGATAATTATTCCAATAGTAGTTATCACAGGACTATTTCATGGTTTATATAGGCTAACAAAAAAGGTCTATCATCACATTGGTAAAATGTATCCGTTTACAATTATACTATTTACCATGTTTATTGCCACGCTTTTTATAGATGGTAAACCGATAAACCTTAATAAAACGAATTATTTAGTCTCCCAATTAATTTCAAAATCTAATACAGTACAGGTAAGTGCATCAAACCATTTTGAGAATCAAGAAGTTATTTGGATAAATAGTGTTTTTAATGGGGTAAATGTGGATAAGGCCTATTTAACAGCTAAAGATCTGGCTTACGATAAAAAGTATGAACGGTCTTTACTTTTATGTAAATACATTTTAGCAAAAGCTCCAGATCATATTGACACTAAAATTTTAACAGGAAGAGTAAATGCCTGGAATGGAAATTTTGATAGGTCTATAGAAATCTTAATGGATTGTGCTAAAACTAGTACTAGCTACGTTGATATTTATTCCGCTTTGCTAGATGTTTGCTATTGGTCTAATAATAAGACCTCCACTATTGAAGTTTTAGCTTTAATAGACAAAAATAATGTGGACACCACGCAATTGGAATCAAAAATAAAACGAGCTCAAAATACTGAGAAAAAGGTAGTTGAAGTCCCTATAGAAAATTATAATCAATCCGGGAAAGTTGACTTAGTATCGACAAAAATTGAAGATGAGTAAACACGTACTTTTAGTTTTAATACTGTTTATGGCAGTTTTACCAATAAGCGCTCAAGAAGTTGCGTATAATGGTAATCCCGACCGTTCATTTTTAATTGCACGTGGTCTTGCCTTTGAAGGTCATCGCACAACAGCTCGTGATACATTGTATAGGATTCTATCGAAGTACCCTGACTATTCAGATGTTCGTAACTTATTGGCTAGTACCTATAGTTGGGATGGTAATTATGAAACGGCTAGAGCACATTTTAATAAAATTACTTCAGAAGATCGCCAGAATAAAGAAGCGTGGGTCGCAGCTATTAAAAATGAACTTTATGCTGATAACTATTATTTAGCATATAGTTTAAGTAATAAGGCATTACAATATTTAAAAAATGACATAATAATAAAAGAATTACAATCAAAAGCACTAAGCGATTTAAAGAATGCTCAAGCAATAAAATCTGAAAAAGCAATAATTGCCAAACAAATAGATACTGTTGCTCCTCAGGTTGCTAAAAATAGGATTGGCATGGGCCTTGCCCTTGAAGTATTTGATGTCGTTTTTGATCCTATGATATATAGTCATATTGAATATAGAAGAGAAACACAGGCAGGTACAATTATACCTAGAATAAACTACAGCAACAGATTTGAAACACACGGGGTACAATACGAATTGGACTTTTACCCAAAGTTTTCCAAAAAAGCATATGGCTACTTAAATTATGGATATTCTAATTCTCCAATTTATCCTTTACATAGAGCAGGAGCTGAGTTATATTTAAATTGGCCAAAGAATGTAGAACTTTCGGCAGGAATGCGTCATTTAAGTTTTACGGGGGCTACTGCAAATATCATTACCGGTAGTATCGGACTCTATAAAGGAAACTACTTCTTTTCGTTGCGACCATATGTTACACCAATAACGAGCGAATCACAAAGTAAAATTGGTTTATCAGGCAGTTTACTTGCTAGAAAATATTTTAGAGATGGAGATAATTATTTAGGATTAAATGCTATTTATGGATATTCACCAGAATTGAAACAATTACGTAGTGATGATGTTTTATTAGCAGAATCATTACTTTATATCGAATCTCAGCAATTGTTAATTGAATATCAATTTAGTTCTAAGAAAGATACCAACAATATATACAAGAGTAACTTCGGTATTACCCGTCAAGAATTGGCTTTTGATAGTGGAAATTATTATTGGTCTTTATCCGCTGGTCTCACTTGCCAAGTAAAATTTTGAGTCAGATCCGACGAAATGCAATGTAGATCGATGAACTACACCTCTCGAAATTACCGTTAATCGGGCCTTCCATAAGATTTGATGTTTTCACAACTAAAATCAAGAGATTGACCACAATTTATTGTTTCAATTGGCCGTTCTTAATATGTTTACAAAAGCAAACAAACAGAAACCCAAATCTAAATTGTTTAATCGAAACAAATAAATCAAATACTATGCTTTATGATACCTACGGGGAAGAGTACCTAGACTTCCTTCAAGAGTTAAACGAAATTTTAAGTATTAATGAACTGGCTGAACTTGACTATATGTAGTCAAATGAAGTCTACTAATCCAAATCTAAATAACATGGCAAATCTAAATCCTGACAACGCAGCTTACTTGAATTTTATTGAAGATTTAAATGATATCCTTGTTGATTTCAACATCAGCAAACTAAGTTATTCTTAGATTAAATTTAGTTGAACAAAAAAAGCCTCAATGTATATCGAGGCTTTTTTGATTTCTTGTGAGTTTTGGTTTACCCTAAATAGGTTTTTAATAATTTACTACGCGAATTATGGCGTAATTTTCGAATAGCCTTTTCTCTAATTTGTCGTACTCTTTCACGCGTAAGATCAAACGTTTGGCCAATTTCGGCTAAAGTCATGGACTGTTGATCACCAATACCGTAATATAATTTTACAACATCCGCTTCTCTTGGTGACAATGTTTCTAATGCCCTATTAATTTCAGTATTAAGCGACTGTTGCATTAATATTTTATCAGGCTTAGGAGATTCGCCAGAACGTAAAACATCGTAAAGATTTGAATCTTCGCCTTCGCGAAGCGGTGCATCCATAGATACATGACGTCCAGAATTTTTCATAGACTGTTTAACTTCGCTAACAGTCATTTCCAATTCTTTTGCTATCTCTTCAGCAGAAGGTGGTCTTTCATGTGCTTGTTCCAAATAAGAAAAAGTCTTTTTAATCTTATTAATTGAACCAATCTTGTTTAGCGGTAAACGAACAACTCTAGATTGTTCAGCTAATGCTTGTAATATGGACTGACGTATCCACCAAACAGCATAAGATATAAATTTGAATCCACGGGTCTCATCAAAGCGCTTAGCAGCTTTAACGAGGCCTAAATTGCCTTCATTAATTAAATCGGGTAATTTTAATCCTTGATTTTGATATTGTTTGGCAACAGAGACGACGAATCGTAAGTTAGCCGTAGTTAATTTTTCGAGAGCTATTTGATCTCCAGCTCGTATACGTTGTGCTAACTCAACTTCTTCACTTGCTGTAATTAAATCAATTTTACTGATATCTTGCAAGTACTTATCGAGTGATTTTGATTCTCTATTTGTAACCTGCTTGATAATCTTTAGTTGCCTCATATATTAAGTGTATTTAAGTGAATAGTAATAATTCTCATAATACATCATTCTTACGTCTTTTCCAAGAAAGAAAGAGTTTTCTTATACATTAATTATGACAATTTCGCATAGAATATATACCGTTCGATATTTATTGAGCTCAATCGTTTTTAAATACTATTTTTGAATCTTTTTAGAGGTATAAATGAGTAAAAGAGCACTAAAGAAATACTTAACCGAGCTTCCAAAAAAAGATCTTGAGGAGCAAATGATGGATTTATATACGCGATTTCCTGTGGTTAAGGAGTATTACGATTTTGTATTTAATCCGAAAGAAGAAAAGCTTTTACAACAAGCAAAGTCAAAAATATCTAACGAGTACTTTCCTATTAAAAGAAGAAAAGCCAAAGCCCGAAGGTCAACCGCTCAAAAATTTATAAAGCATTTTATAAAACTTGGAGTAGATGCACATTTAATAGCAGACCTTATGTTATTTAACATTGAAATTGCACAAACTTTTGAGGCAGAAAAAAATGTTGCTGATTCTTTTTATAAAAGCATGTTAAATTCATTTACAGAGGCTGTACATTATATATCGCTTAATGGACTTCTTGCTGATTACAAAGAACGAATAGTGAAAGTATATACCATTGTACAAGAACGTGAATGGTTATATTTAGATGAATTTTCTAAAGCTCTTGATTTTATTGATTGAAATCAAACCTCTTTAATGCTTAATGTTTTAGCTCAATTTGTGTCCATAAAAACAGTATCAGGAATTACTAGGTATAACTAAATAATACTCCAATATTGATATTAAAATTAAAGTGCAAAGAATACTAATTTTTATATTTCATGATGATTTTTTCGTTCAACTATTATTTTCTTTTAATTTTGCAAAATTGTGGTTTACACTAATTGATTGTAAAACCATGTTTAAAAATTAAACCCCATTCGATTCTTGGAGCAGCAAAAAAATACTACTGAAAAGACACTTTACGATTATCAGATAGACGATCTAAATACAATTTTTGAGCATTTAGAATCATCGTCTGCAGCTGATAATATATTATATCAACTACCAACGGGTGGGGGTAAAACCGTAGTATTCTCGGAGATTACAAAGCGCTATATCAGTCAAATGAAGAAAAAGGTAGTTGTTCTAACTCACCGTATTGAGCTTAGTACGCAAACTTCAAAAATGCTTGGTGGATTTGGTGTAAAGAACAAAATTATTAATAGTGAGGTAAAGGTATTAGACGATCAAGATGAGTATATGTGTTTTGTGGCTATGGTTGAAACCTTAAACAATCGACTGCAAGAAAATGCTATCGCACTTAAAAATGTTGGTTTAGTAATTATTGATGAAGCGCACTATAATTCTTTTAGAAAGTTGTTCAAATATTTCGAAGAAGCAACAATATTAGGTGTAACCGCAACTCCTTTAAGTTCCAATATTAAGTTGCCGATGAAAGACAACTATAAAAAGTTGATTATTGGTGAGTCTATAGGTTCTTTAATAGAAAAGAAATTTTTAGCTAAAGCTGAAGTTTATAACTACGATGTTGGATTACAAAGCCTAAAGTTGGGTATTAATGGTGATTATACCGTAAAATCATCCGATGAGTTGTATGGTAATCAGAGCATGCTTGGTAAGTTAATGACCGCTTATAATGAAGTTGCAAAGGGTACCAAAACGCTTATTTTTAATAATGGTATAAATACTTCACGTTATGTTTATGACACCTTTAAAAAGGCAGGGTATAATATTCGACATTTAGATAATAAGAATAGTGCGGCGGAACGTAAGGAAATATTACAATGGTTTCATGAAACTCCCGATGCTATTTTATCTTCTGTGAGTATTTTAACCACTGGTTTTGATGAACCGACTGTAGAAACGATTATCTTGAATAGAGCTACAAGGTCTTTAACGTTGTATTTTCAAATGATAGGTAGGGGGTCAAGGGTTTTACCTAATAAGGAGTCTTTTAATGTTATTGATTTAGGTAATAATGTTGCCCGTTTTGGAATGTGGGAGGCCCCGGTAGATTGGCAAGAAATATTCCATTTCCCAGATTTTTATCTAGAAAATATCAAAAATGATGAAGATATCGAGCGTGAATTTGTTTATGAAATGCCCGCAGCATTACGTAAAAAATTCAGTAAATCCACAGAAATCAAATACGATATAAAAGAGGAATACAAAAAGGTATTTGCTCAAGGATTAAAATCTAAAATAGTTCTGGAACGCAGTATAGAGCAGCATGCTAAGATTTGTGTAGAAAATTCTGAAGACGTTTTTGATGCTAGAATATTAGCCAAAGAGCTAAAAGAAGAAATAGCCTTTCGTGTACGGCAATATTCGTATTGCATTATGAACAACACAAAGAATTATAAAGAATGGCTAGAAGAGGATTATGAGCGTAAATTACGTCTTAATATATCTCAAAAGTTTGCCGCACGAATGTAACAACTAACACTTCGTATTTTAAACATATAATTTAGCTATTCTCTTGAAAAAGCTCCTGATAATTGCGCAAAACTGGCCAGCTCCCGATTATTCGGCTGCCGGAGTACGACTTATGCAATTGGTCACTTTTTTTAAGATTGAAGGTTATAAAATTACGATTGCAAGTACTGCTGAAAAGAGAGAAGCTTTTAATTCTGATTCAGTTGAAACCGTAAATATTAATTTGAACCATGATAGTTTTAATGGTTTTGTAAAAGAATTAAATCCTGATGTAGTTCTGTTTGATCGCTTTATGTCTGAGGAACAATTTGGATGGCGAGTTTCCGAAAATGTTCCTAATGCCATTAAGATTTTAGACACCGAAGATTTGCATTCACTACGCAAATCAAGAGAAGAAGCATTAATAACCAATTTAGTTTGGACTACCGATTTATGGAAATCACATGAGCTAACCAAGCGCGAAGTTGCTAGTATACTACGATGCGACTTAACATTAATTATCTCTAATTTTGAAATACAATTATTGGAAGAAGTGCTTCCAAACTGTGAAACGCTTTTATTGTATTTACCTTTTATGGTAAAGACTCCATCAATTCAAGAAATACAAAGAAAACCAAAATTTGAAGAAAGAAAGGATTTTCTTTTTATTGGCTTTGGCGGTCATTCGCCAAATATTGATGCAATTAACTATTTAAAAAAGGAAATATGGCCTATTATTCGAAAACAATTACCAAGCGCAAATCTTAACGTATACGGAGGTAATTTACCTCAAAAAATTACAGAATTACATTCCATTAAGGATGGTTTTCTGATCAAAGGATGGGCTAGAGATGCTCATGAGGTTATTTCGAATGCCAAAATATTATTAGCTCCATTACGTTTTGGTGCTGGGCAAAAAGGTAAATTATTAGATGCGATGCTTGGTGGAACGCCAAGCATTACCACATCAATAGGAGCTGAAGGTATGCATAATGACTTACCTTGGTGCGGCGAAATTCACGACAATTCTAAAGCATTTGCAGCGTCGGCAATCAAGACCTATACTAATTTTAAGGTATGGCAAGAATATCAAAAAAACGGGCAACAAATCCTAATTGAGAACTTTGATTCGGAAAAACTGACTAAAAATTTAAAAATCAAAACTTCAAATATTCAAAAGAATATTATAACTCATAGAAGCAACAACTTCATTGGCAATTTAATTCAGCATCAATCTATGATGGGGGTTAAATATATGTCGAAATGGATTGAAGAAAAAAATAAGTGATTTTTGATTAATTCTTTAAATAGAGAAGAATAAAAAGGGTATGTCTACATATTATATTGTCAATAAAAAGGTATATATTGAGCGCTTGAAAAATTCAATTAATTACTTACCATAAAACACAATACCATGAGCTTTTTGTATAAAAATTTGATTTTATCAAATCTATTTATAATGTTTTGTTTTACTTCGGTTGCACAAAATGATGACATTATTGTAGAAGATAGCACGGCGAACCAATTAAAAAATGATGTAGAATCAGTTGACATAATTAAGGCAGACAGTATTGTAAATTTAGATAAACGTTTGAAGTTCGGTTTGGGGTTTGGGCTAAATTTTGTTGGTGGAACAAATATTGGATTATCTCCAAATTTAGTATATCAGTTAAGTAATAAAGTGAGTCTTGCTGCTGGACTACAAGGGAATTACGCGTCTATAAAAAACTTGCAAAAAACAACAACTATTGGCGCAAATGCGGTAGTGTTATATAGCCCAGTAAATAAGTTCATTACTTTGTTAGAGTTTGCAGAATTAAATGTGAATAGAACGACTGAATTACCTACTGGTGATGTAAAAGATAAGTTCTGGGAATCAGCCTTATTTTTAGGAATAGGAATGCATCTAACTAATAATATTTCTTTAGGAGCTAAATATAATTTATTGTATGACAAAGATGAAAGTGTTTATACAAGTCCAATAATTCCCTTTGTAAATATTACTTTTTAAAACTGGAAAATAAAATACATCTGGAAACAATATATTTATTAGTTGGAAAAAACTAATTCCTGACTATTTTCATATCTAATCAACTTTTCGATGGTATGCGTATAAGTAATTATACTATTTTCTAATAAAAGCGGATTCGTCATTCCTAATTCTTCTCTATTTAATTTGATTGCTAAGTTTTTAGAATTAATGGCAGTATCATTAAAAAAAGACTTAGAAATAATATATTCCCCAGAACTTGAATAAAGAGTGTCCTTCAAAGCACCATTGTAATTAAAAGTTGTTCTTAATGATTTGTTATTTAGATTAGATTCAGGGCTATTTACTAATTCTATTTGATGCGGAGTATTTAGATCTGTCCATTTAAGAATAAAATCTTCATTTTTTGGCAGGTGACTTGGTAGGTTAAATTTGGCGCACAAATTGTTATTGTAGGGTTTTATATACGCTAACGGATGTCTCGATTTGTCTGGTAGTATTATTTCAAAATAGTACGAACTAGCTCTTATCAAACTTGGTGCTTTATAAAATGATGTTTTGTTTAATAACATTTCCTGGGTTACAGAAAGTTCTAATTCTTTGTCGTTAAGTAGAATTTTAATATCATTTTCGATTATCTGTTTTACACCATCAGTAAGTAAAACTTTAATCTGATCTAAGCCATTTTCTTTTATTCCATCATCTATTGTAATACTTACTTTTATTTTGGAGAGATCTTGTAAGTCCTTTTTAGACAATGTAGACACATTACAAGAATTAAGAAAAAGATATGATACTAGAAATAGTAGTAGTTTATGGTTTTTCATATTGGTTATTAGGGCTATTCGAATTTAAAGGAATGTTTTTAAGAATAGAATTATAGTTAGCGTATAGTATTAACATTTTTTTCAACATTTTAAATTATATCAAATTCCGTTACTTTGCATTGTATTAAAAAAGAATACTATAATGAGCATAGCCTGGAAAACAGCGATTGAATTTGAAGATATTACCTATAAAAAATGTAATGGGGTTGCCCGTATTGCTTTTAATCGACCAGAGGTGCGTAATGCTTTTCGCCCAAAAACCACCAGTGAACTTTATAAAGCCTTTTATGATGCTCAAGAAGATACCGCTATTGGTGTTGTATTACTTTCTGGAGAAGGACCTTCTAAAAAGGATAGGGGATGGGCTTTTTGTAGTGGAGGCGATCAAAAAGCAAGAGGTCACCAAGGATATGTTGGAGACGATGGAATGCATCGATTGAATATACTGGAGGTGCAACGATTAATTCGTTTTATGACTAAAGTGGTTATTGCCGTTGTGCCAGGATGGGCTGTTGGTGGTGGGCATAGTTTACATGTAATTTGCGATTTAACATTAGCCAGTAAAGAGCATGCAATTTTTAAACAAACAGATGCAGACGTTACCAGTTTTGATGGTGGTTATGGCTCTGCATATTTAGCCAAAATGGTAGGACAGAAAAAAGCTCGAGAAATCTTTTTCTTGGGTAGAAATTACTCCGCGCAAGATGCTTATGAAATGGGTATGGTAAATGCTGTGATACCTCATGATGAGTTGGAAGAAACAGCATACCAATGGGCTCAAGAAATACTTGAAAAATCACCAACCTCAATTAAAATGCTGAAATTTGCAATGAATCTTACTGATGATGGTATGGTAGGGCAACAAGTTTTTGCAGGTGAAGCCACCAGATTGGCATATATGACAGATGAGGCTAAAGAGGGTAGAGATGCATTTTTAGAAAAGCGAAAGCCAAATTTTGGCAAGAATAAATGGATACCGTAAATGCAGTAATTTTTATGGAGTTACCTAATCATCAGATAACATCGGTTTCTTTTTAGATTCAGTAACTAAGGCATTAATAGCATCCGCTTCTTTGTTAATTTCAATGTAATGACCTCCTCCAAGTTCAGAAAGCTGTTGGAGGACATCTTTCTTGGAAATTTTACCCTTAGGGGATAAATAATGAAAAGTAGATAAGTAAATATCTTTATCAAGATTTTGAATTATAAGGTTTTTAAGTTCGTTATCTATTTTAAACATACCGTCTGAAGCTAGAATAATTTTATTATTGCCACCGTATACAAAATTACTAACCGCTTCACGATACGCCATTTGCAAACCTGCTTTACCGTTTGATTTCCCGGAAGCTTTAAGTGAATTTATAATAGTTATCAATTCTTCTTTATTAGTGATCTCCCCAGTTTCTATTACCTTTTTGGCCTTTCCTGAATATGTAATTACAGTCAGTTTATCTTGGGTTCGTAATACATCAATTAAATAATTTATGGAACTTTTAAGCTTTTCCAATTTTTTATGATAACGCATAGATATAGAAACATCTATTAACAAAACCATATTATTCGTTAAAGCACCATCGAGTGTATTAATATTATTTGGATCAAAAAGCAACTGTTTTATACCTTCTGTTGAAAACCAAGTGGCATTTTCATCAGGCAGTTTTATTTCCTCAGGAAAAATAACTGTAAATGGAGGTACCTCATTTACAATTTTTAAAACAGGTTGGTCACATCGTTCTATAAAAAGATTATATTTCTCAGCAATTCCGACACCCTGACTATTAAAAATATCAATTAATAATTCTTCAAATCGGTAGGCGCGATCATACTCTTGTTCGATTTCAAAAAGTTCTTCACCTTTTAGATACTTTTCTGCCCAGCGGTAAATTAATTTTGCATGTTCATCAATAGCTTTACGATCTTCATTTTGAGAAGTATCCAAATACGGAAAATTACCATATTCATCCAAAATTTTTCTATGTTCTAAATTAATATGAAATTCATACTCTTCCTGCCATTGATGCATAGTTCTACCTACTTTGTCATTTCTACCTTGACCTAATTGAAAAATAATTCTTTTAGACAGTGTCACCAATCTTTTAGCTCTGCTTAAGGCTTTTGGGAGCTCTTCTTTCCCAAATAAATCAGTAATCGTACTACTGAACCCGTAATTTAAAACATAAAGTGTTCGAAGGTTCTTTTCATAAGCATGCAATAGGGAATAGGCTTGTCTAAATCGAATATCCTCAAAAAAATACACCTTGTCAGCCGTGAATTTCATTAAGGCATTGACAATGGACTTCACTTGGTCGAAGACTTTTTGATAATGCTTTAATTCATTTTCAAGTCTTTTGGCCGCTCCTGCGGGTAAATTGATTCTTACAAGCGCTAATGAGTCATATTTTTGAGAAATTATTGTCAATTGTTTTTTATTATCGATAGTTATTTGGCCATAGGATAGTTCTAACGCGTTGTGATTAAGAACTTCTTCTTTCTCTAATAGCTCGGCATATTCATTTAATTTTTTATTAAAAGCTTTTAATGTGTGCTGCGTAGCATCAATATAGTAGCTACACGCATTAATATAGTCTACATGTAAATTAATAGCAGCTTTTGTTTTGGCATCTAATGTTTCTTGCGCAAAACAAAAACTGGATAAACTTAAAAAGAATAAGATTGCAACTTTCTGCATTTACTAATTTTCAAAAAAAATTACATTAATGCAAAATTAGAACGACCTAATGCCTAATAATGAGGTATATAGGATAACCCTTTAACCAAAAGAGTTCATTTTACCATTGTAGACTACATGTAAGAGGCAGGTATAATGATTGCAGAATTACCTATAAAAAAGATAGGTCTTAAAATGTTGATTCTCAATTTGTAAGATATATCTTGTTAAAGTATAATTCGATTATTATTGAGGACTTTTAACAAACTTCGTTAAAACCTTCTTATACAACACATTCTCCTATTTGTTACAACAATTTATTTTTCCTTGATATTATATTTAAAATATTTGATTTCAATTCCTCCATAGAACCAAGTCTCCTAATTTTTATAAAATTATATGAACATGCCTAGTAAATTCTTAAAATGCAAAAAGAATAATAGTAAAAACCTTTGGTTGGCACTAGTGTTCATATTTCAAGCAATTGTTTTACAAGCTCAATGTGATATAACGAATTTCACTGCCACTCCAATAGTCGGTGCCTGTGTTCAAGACGCAAGTATTGATATACAAATTACAGGAGCAACAGATTGTACTACTGTACCAACTTTTGCAGAAATTTTTGAATCAGAATCTTCTACAGCTCTTAATCTAATAACCTTATCGACGTCTGGTACAGGTACATTTCCAAACCTTAGACCCGGTAGTTATGATGTAGTCCTACGACAAGGCAATGACTCGTCGTCTCAAGAAGGAATTGAGGTGACTAGTACCTATACACCTATGAGCCTGACACCAAGTGCAACCAATACCTCATGTAGTGCTACCGATACAAACAATCCCGCAAATGGAGCTGTTTCTTTAAGTGTTACTGGTGGTGTAGGTCCATTTACCTATCGTCTTATCTTAGATGGTACAGTAATTGAAACAGAAAATAATACTTCAGCTACAAGCCACAGCTTTTCAGGCTTAGCTCCAGCTGAATATAGAATTAGTGTTACTGATAATAGTGTGAGTTGTACTAGTTCTGAAACACGAAGTGTTACTGTAGCGGAAACTGTAAATATACCTATACAGTTTTACTATGAACGAACCAGACCAGATGAAGACACCTGTGGCCTTGTAACTTATAGGTTAGCCATAACCTATGGTAATAAACTTGGCTTAGCTCTGGGTACCGCTGCTAGTGCAACCCTAAACGGAGGTGCAACTATTTACGCCGATCTCATTAGTAATAATACCAATACTGTTTACGATTTTACAGGCTTAACACCGGGCGATGTATTAACAAATATTCAGGTAAGTGATATTTGTAATGCAATTACACGACCGGATTTAGTATTAGCAACTTTACCAGATGATTATTTAGATGTTAGCTTGGAAGCTTCAAAAACAGAAGATTGTCTTGATGGGGTAAATATTAATGTGGAAGCGCAAGTAGATGGAGGGCTTCCCGAAGGAAGAATTGCTTATACTTTTCAAGTATCAAATACATTAAGTGTGTATAAAGAGGAGCCTGCAGGTTCTGGAAGTTTTGTGCTTCTTGAAACTAGAAATAATGTTCGTTTTCTAAGTAACTCAGGTGGTAGAGCGACTTTTACATTTGACGATCCCACCGCGACTTACCAAATTGTAGCTGAAGACGACTGCCATAGGGTGGAGCGAATTATAACACCAGATGTTACTTATGAAAATCCCTTATTTAAAATAGGATTAGAAGAAGGTCCGAGTCTTTTAGAAGGAACTTCTGCAATAAACATTAGAAAAACACAAACTAACGGAAATCTTACTCATTGGGCACAATTAGACCCTTTAAATTACCCAATAACCGCAACAATTACTCGTACTGATGGAAGTTCAAATATTGTTATAAACCCAAACCAGCCCTACACTTTAGCAGGTTCTTATAGTTATGATTTCCCAATGACCGCAGTTTATGTGGATAATCCAAATGAATCCGCAGATACTAAAGGTTGGTATTATGGTCCAAATATCGGTAATCTACCCATTGGTGAATATGAAGTGTTATTTACCGATTCTTGTGGTGATACTTTTACCCAAACTATCGATTTGACAGCACCTGTAACTTATAATCCAAGTATTACATTTAATCAAGGATGCGCTGCCGCTGATATTGTTTTTGATATGGGAGACTCTAATGTAATTGATGAATCCGAAACCACCTTATATGAGAATAATAACGGTGAGTTAGGGGCATTAGTTCGCAATAGCTCAGAAAACCCAGATGAAGCTAATTCAGGGCAGTTTAGTTCGATTCCACCAGGTGACTATATCATCCATTTCGATGATTTGGTGTTTAGAGAATTCATACCTGGGAGGGCTTATCAAGATTGGACCAATTTCGATGCAGCTCTTAATGCATTCGAAAGAATGGAATATCAAGTAGCTGTAACGGTACCTGAATATGAACAAATGTCTTTTTATTCTATAAGTTTCTTCTGCGATAGTGCAGATGATAACTCTGGTATTCTAGGTATCATGGCCAGAGGTATTCCTGTAGGTGAAACAACCTACAGTATTTGGGAGGATACTCTAGACCCCGAAATTGATGCTCCAACCCAAACATATACAACTACAGATTCTACAGAATTAGAATATGTGTTTCAAAACCTAAGTGTAGGTACCTATATAATTAGGGTTAGTAATGAGTGTGGTTATACGCAAGAAATTAAAACGTTACAACATGGGCCATTTATTTTTCCTGAAACTGATCCGAATCCCCTAGTCATATGTCCTGGTGAAACTTCAACTATGTTTGTAGCACTACCAAATATTTTATTCGACTTTGCTTGGACGGATTCTTCGGGCACAGCCTTAGGTAATGAAAACACATTAGAAGTGACTCCAAACCAAACTGAAACGTATACCGTTTACTATTCTCTAAAACCGTCTTTTGGATGTACCAATTCACCTGAAGGACCTTATGAATTAGAAGTTGAAGTTTATGAAAGTGCTGAGTTAATTGGAATTCCAACAACAACATGTTCAGAAGATAATTCTTCCTATACGCTAAGTTTTGAAGTATCTGGTGAAGCACCTTTTATAGCATCTGGTACTGGCGCTCCTGGAATATGGGAAGGTAATATATGGACTTCAGATAATATTGATATTTCTTTAGATTATAATATTACAATACAAGACGCAAATGAATGCACTGCCGATATGTTAGTTGTTAATGGCCTTGCTCCAACAGATTGCGTTGAAGATTGTGTACTAAAAGTTAATAACCTATTTACTCCTCTTGAGGTAGACGGTATAAATGATTTTTTCACTATAGAATGCATTGAGAATTATCCAGATAGTACATTAAAAATATTTAATAGATGGGGCGTTTTAGTCTATGAAACAACAAATTACTTAAACACTTGGGATGGCGAGTCTACTGGGAGGGCTACGCTGAGTAGCAACAATAAGGTGCCCGCAGGAACCTATTACTATGTTCTGGATTTAAAAATAAATGAAGAACCAATTACAGGATGGTTATTTCTAAACTAACAAGTGGATTGAATACATAAAACGAATAAAAGATGAATTTAAAAATATTCACATTAAAAACCATAGCACTGCTTTTGCTTGCCTTTACTTTTTCGGAAGAAACGAAAGCACAACAAGATCCGCAATACACTCAGTACATGTACAATACAATGTCTGTAAATCCGGGTTATTCTGGTACAAGAGGAAATTTTAGCATTTTTGGATTACATCGTTCACAATGGTTAGGTATCGATGGTGCTCCGCAAACACAATCTTTAGGTATTGAATCTCCTTTAAGTAATAATGTAGGATTAGGGTTAAATATTGTAAATGACAATCTAGGCCCAGCACAACGCTTTCAGGCCGATGGCAATTTTTCTTATACTATTAAGACAGGACTAGAAACTAATTTATCATTCGGATTAAAAGCGGGAATTCGATATTTAGATGTTGATTTTTCAAAAGGAACTGCCGCTCAACAAAATGATCCCAATTTAACGGATATAGATTCTAAGCTTTCCCCTGCTGTTGGACTTGGTTTCTATTATCATCATACCACTAAATGGTATGTGGGTTTATCACTACCAAACATTTTAACAACAAAATATTATAGTGATGTTCAAGAAGATGTTGCACAAGAGCGTTTGCATTTCTTTTTAATAGCAGGTTATGTATTTGATATTAATGATAACCTGAAATTTAAACCAGCACTTTTAAGCAAAATCGTATCTGGAGCACCATTATCAGCAGATATTTCGGCTAACTTCTTATATAAGGAAAAGTTGACATTAGGGGTTAGTTATAGATTAAGTGATGCAGTTAGTGGTTTAGCAGGCTTTCAGATAACAGATGGACTTTTTGCAGGCTACGCGTATGATTTTACAACTAGTGGACTCACAAATGGATTAAGTAGTGGCTCACATGAAATTATGCTACGCTTTGATCTTGCTAAATCAAAAAAAATAATAAGAATAGTTTCTCCAAGATTCTATTAATATATAAAATTATGGATAAGTTAAAAATATTATTGTTTTTAGGGCTTTGCCTTTCCTTTTCAATTTCATTTGCTCAAACGTCAAAAGAAGCAGATTTCTATTTTAGAGAATTTAGTTACGTAAAATCTGCTGAGGCATATAAGGCTCTTGTAAAAAAAGGAGACTCTTCTCAAATAACCATTGAACGTTTAGCCGATTCATATTACAATAATGCAAAAATAGAGGAAGCTAAAACTTGGTTTGCTGTATTGATTGAGAAATACAAAAATGATGTTTCAAGTGAGTATTTTTATAAATATGCACAAGTACTAAAGGCATCAGGAGATGAAACTAAATCTACAGAATTCTTTAATCAATTTGCAACATTAGTCCCAGACGATATCAGATCACTACATATCCGTAATGGTTTAAAGCTTGAGGAAAATAGTCTAGTTTCATATAAGAACTTAAAAAATTTAGATATAAATACACAGTATTCAGATATTAATGGATTTGCATATAATAATGCGTTGTTTATATTTTCAACTAGGCCGAACACAAATCAAGATTCCGAAATATATAAATGGAATAAGCAACCATTTTTTGATATTTACAATGGACAAATTGATGATTCCAATGAAATAATAGGGTTGGAGAAATTAAAAGGTAGTATAAATGCAAAGTACCATGAAGCCACTTTGGTGATAACAAAAGACGGTAATACAATGTATTTTACTAGAGATAATTCAAAATCAATTCGATTAGGAAAAACAAAAGACGAAACCATGAATCTTAAGCTATATAAAGCAGAATTAGTTGATGGAATTTGGACGAACATATCAGAATTACCTTTCAATAGTGATGAATATTCTACAGGACAACCGACCTTAAGCCCAGACGAGAAAACACTTTACTTTATTTCAAATATGCCTGGTGGTATTGGTGGAACAGACGTTTATAAGGTCGCTATTAAAGAAAATGGTTTTGGTAAACCAATAAACTTAGGAAATAACGTAAATACCCAAGGCACTGAAATGTTTCCTTTTATAACTGATGATAATACGTTGTATTTTTCGTCTAATGGACGCGTGGGATTAGGTTTGTTAGATGTTTATAAAATAGGCTTAGATAATATTTTAGAAAATTCAGTTTATAATTTGGGACAGCCAATTAATAGTAATATGGATGATTTTGCTTTTACCATAAAAGACGAAAAGGTTGGATATTTAGCTTCAAATAGGACTAATGGAAAAGGTGATGATGATATATATGCATTCGATATTGAAGAAATATGCTTAGAAAGTATAGCTGGTACTATTTATAATAAGCATACTAAGGAACCATTATCAAATGCAACTGTTAAACTTATTGATGCTAGTGGAAAAGTGCTAGAAACGGTAACCACTAAAGAAGATGGAGTTTATGTTTTTTCTGAACAGCAATGCGAACAAACTTTTACAGTACGCGCTGATAAACCAGATTTCGAAAGTGATATGAGTAAAGTAACACTATTATCTGAAAACGGAAAAGTTAGAAAAGTAGACTTAAACTTGTTTTTACAACCATTAATCATAGATAATCAGATAGTAGTTAATCCGATATATTTTGATTACGATAAATATGATATTCTACCTAAAGCTGCTTATGAACTAGATAAAGTAATTTCGGTTTTAAATAACCATCCTGAAATGATTATAAAAATAGAGGCTCATACTGATTCTAGAGGATCAGATAGTTACAACAGGAAGTTATCCGATCTAAGGGCAAAATCTACACAGGATTATATTTTTTCCAAAGGCATAGAAAAAAATAGAATTGAAAGTGCTATTGGTTATGGTGAAGCGCAATTAGTAAATAAATGTAGCAACAATGTTGAATGTTCCGAAGAAGATCACCAAGCTAATAGAAGATCATTATTTATCATTTTAAATTTAAATGAATAACTTTTAAGTAATTTAAAAATTACCTTCTTATATAATCTATATTAAAACTAACAAGGGTTTACTCATGTTAGTTTTTTTGCTTTAAAAAGTTTCAATATTTTAAATGATTTTTCAAAAAACGTATTTAAACTAAAAAGAGTCCTTTCTTTCGAAAAGACTCTTTTACGAGAACACTATATGAAAATGAAAAAATTAACTCCGTTTTAATTACAGTGTAAACATACCGTGATCTTAGATGATTTTTTAATTAATGTTGTGAAGTGAAGTAAAAATGTTGTGACAACACAATATTTTGTTGTGTAGGAAAAATCTTTCTTTTTTAAAATTGTGGAATATACTAAAAATGCTAATTTATTGCTGCGGAAAGTTCCCCTAAAAACTTATTTACATCAAAAAGTGGTTCTTGTCCTAATCCGGTTCTTACAACAACCAAATCTTTAGAAGGAATTATATATACTCGTTGTCCTTGAAATCCATTAACTGAATACATATCTCTAGGAACATCAGGATATTTACCACCTGCATTTAACCAAAAATGAGCACCGTAAACGCCATCCGAATTTTTGGTAGGTCTACTAACGTAGTCCGTCCATTCGGGAGCAAATAATTGCGTTTCATTCCAATTTCCACGATGTAAATAAAGCAACCCAAATTTTGCCCAGTCACGTGTCGTTGCCCATCCATAAGAGGATCCAACAAAATTCCCAGCAATGTCAGCTTCCATAATCATGGAGTTCATTCCAATTTTATCAATTAATTCCTGATATGGAAAATCTACATATTCCTGATGCGTTTTAAACTGATCTCTTAATATTCCTGATAACAAATTAGTTGTACCCGAAGAGTAATTCCATATTTCTGTTGGTGCTGCAATAGCTTCCTTGTTCATCTGTACAGAGGGCATATCTGCCTCCATAAAAAGCATTTTTGTAACGTCAGAAATACTTGCATAATCCTCTTCCCATTCAAGCCCACTTTGCATACGTAATAAATTGTTTAATGTGATGCTTTTACGTTCATCATTTTTCCAAGATGCAACTGGGGCAGGCGATGTGACATCCAATTTTCCTTGATATTCTAAAATTCCATATAAAGTAGCGAGTACGCTTTTAGTCATAGACCAACCCAAAATTCGAGTGTCCTTAGAAAACCCTTCAATGTATTCTTCAGCAATAATATGGTCTTTATAAATAACCATAACCGTACGTGTCATCTGTGTTTCATAATCAGAAAGAACACCATTTATAGCATTGTTTATTCCATCATAATTGATATTTGTAAAAACAGAATCTTTTGTTCCCGAATTACCATATGGAAAAGGTAAATTATTTTCCAAAATTGATCTTCTGGGCACAGGTAGTTTAATAGTAGCGTCATATCCATCGGTTATCAAAGCACAACCTAATCCTTCACGGCATACCGTTTCTCTAGGCATTAAATCGTAAACTGAAGCAGTTACATTTTCACCTTCAACCTTAGACAATTCTGCCAATTTAATCAACGGCATGTTGTTGTCATTATTTATTATATCAGAATAATCCCGATGTGCAATAAAATGTGAAGAAGCTAAATTTTTGGATGCATAACCAGAAATAAAATTTAATTTGGGGTAATTAAAAAATATAGCAATACCCAATAAAACTAGTATTACAAGCAGAATTCTTTTAAATATCTTCATTTAGAATAAGGGAATTTTAGATAGCTAAGTTAATGAACTATCAAAAAAATTAAGCGTCATTTGTTATCTTTAAATAAAACAATCAATTTTTAGGATAGCTATAATTGCTTTTACTTACCAAATAAAATGCGAAATTTATATTTCTTATCGATTAGTTGTTTATTGTTAATAGCTAGTTGTACACAAAAAACTACTTACCAATGGAAATCACTAGAGGTAAAGATGTCTGCATATAATTCAGTAAAAGCACAAACTGACCATCAACCGAATATAGCAGCGTGGGGTGATACTTTAAAACCAGGTATGAAGTCCATTGCCGTATCACGTGATTTAATAGCTTTAGGACTTAAGTACAATACTAAAGTCCGAATTGCCGGACTTTCCGGAATCTACCTTGTAAAAGACAAAATGAATGCTCGGTATAAAAATAGAATCGATATTTATATGGGAACAGATGTAGAAAGGGCTAAAGAATGGGGACAAAAAATAGTAAATATTAAATATGCTATCGAAGAATTAGAAAATGACAGTACTAGAAACTAATAAAATCAAGAATTTACGCCGTAAGTATCAGTTATTTCTATACTTAACATGTTCAGTTATTTTTGTAAACTGTTCAACAGAAAGACAGATAATTGATAAGCCAATAATCTTTGATGATGAAAGAAATAACTTGACTTTAGCGTATTTGGAAGACCATTACGATTTAAAGCGAGAAAAACCAACAATTGTTCCCAAAATGATTGTACTGCATTGGACGGTAATACCAACATTTAAGGATTCTTTTGACTTTTTTAATCGTTCAACCTTATCCATAACTCGAGGTGATATTAGTAACGCTGGTGCGCTTAATGTTTCATCACAATTTATGGTAGATCGCGATGGTACTATTTACAGACTTATGCCAGAAACCAAAATGGCTAGGCATGTAATAGGATTAAACCATTGTGCTATTGGCGTTGAAAATATTGGTGGTTCTGAAGATTTGCCATTAACAGATGCTCAATTAAAATCGAATATTTGGTTAGTCGAGTACCTCGCCAAAAAATATAATATTGATTATGTAATTGGACATTACGAATACACACTATTTGAAGATCATGAATTATGGTTAGAAAAGGATGACGGCTATCGTACTGAAAAAACGGATCCTGGTAAAGAATTTATGAAAAACGTACGTATAGCTACTAAAAGTATGAATTTTAAACAATTACCAAATAAGTAAAATGAAATTAAGCCAATACATTTTTTTAATATATTTTTTTACGGTATCGCTAAATGCGCAAGAAGTAGAAATAACTGAATTGCTATATGAAACATATGAAAAATACAGAGAGCCTAGCTTAGCTAAAAGACGTATTAAATATAATGAAATTCAACCTTTAATTAACTCACTTTCCTCAGATTCTCGTTTTACTATAAAAACCGTTGGTAAGTCCATAGAAGCGAGAAATCTATCATTAATTAGCATAGGTACAGGAAAAACGAGCGTATTTCTTTGGTCTCAGATGCATGGTGATGAACCTACAGCTACGCAAGCCATCTTTGATATTTTTAACTTTTTTAGGAGTAATGATTTTAAAAAAGAGAAAGATGCTATGCTCAGTAATTTAACGATTCATTTTTTACCTATGTTAAATCCGGATGGTGCTGAACGTTATCAACGAAGAAATTTACTAGGTATTGATATCAATAGAGATGCCCTACGTTTACAATCACCAGAAGGTAGAACTTTAAAACACGTTCGCGATAGTTTGGACGCTGATTTCGGATTTAATCTACACGATCAAAGTAGGTATTATAATGCTGAGCGTACAGAAAAACCGGCGACTATTTCATATTTAGCACCTGCCTATAATTATGAGAAGGAAATTAATGAAGGTCGTGGTGCAGCAATGAAAGTAATAGTTTTTATGAATAATATTCTCCAAAAATATGCGCCAGGACAAGTAGGAAGGTATAATGATGATTTTGAACCTAGAGCTTTTGGAGATAATATTCAAAAGTGGGGAACAAATACCATTCTTATAGAATCTGGAGGTTATGCTAAAGATCGTGAAAAACAAGAAATTAGGAAATTGAATTATGTTTCCATTTTATCAGCAATTTATACCATTGCCAAAGAAAACTATAAGAATATTCCTTTAGAGGATTATGAAAAAATCCCAGAAAATGACCGCAAGCTATTTGATTTAAAAATTGAAAACGCCACGTATACATTGCTTGATAAAGATTACATTCTTGATATAGTCGTAAACCGTTTAGAAGTAGATAATGAGGGTGATAATGATTTCTGGTATAGCAGTAGGATATTGGATCAGGGTGATTTATCTACGTATTATGGGTACGAAACATTTAATGCAAAAAATTATAGAATAGTTCCCGGTAAAGTATATTCAGAAATAATTTCGAATAAAGAACAATTTAATGCCCTCGCAGAGGATTATTTTGAATTACTTAAAAAAGGCTATACCTATGTTCGTATGGCAAATATTCCAATAAGCATGATTAGCTCACCTTTTCCCATTCATATTATAGGTAAGAATTATAAATTGCCAGAATTCAAAATAGAAGTAGGACAAAACCCCACCTTTTTACTGAAAAAAGATGGGGCATTAGCTTATGCAGTCATCAACGGTTTTTTAATAGACTTAAATTCAAATAAGGCTAATATTAAAAACGCAATGATTTTTCGTTAGGTAAAAAAAACTCGGAAATCTTTATTACTAATATCCGAATTTGATATTCATTTCTGGCCCGTAAATAAATAATAATACTAACATCGTTGCTAATAATGTTACTATTGTTGAGAATAAGAGTATAGCCGTTGCTTTATACCATTTTGGCATTCCATTTAATGAGCTGTTTTGTACAATCGTGTTAATTACATCCATTTTTTCATTTTTTATATCTGATGTTCTCAGACATGGTTCAACTTCAATAGCAGTTCTTCGGATGTAGGTTGTCAAAATGATTTAGGGATCATTTTTGGTAAAGAAACAATTAAGAGGCCTTACACCCTAATTGATATTGCATCAATTAGCCGAAAGGTATAAAATAAACGATAACTGGTACGGGTATGCAGAAAAAAACTTGCAAAAGCAACTGTTCAATGGTCATAGGCGTAGCAATCAGCAGTAAATTGAGCGATACATCGTTTTTGTTCCGAAAATTCTATTTTACATGTAATAAATAAAAAAAGCACCTATTTAGGTGCTTTTGTCCGTAGTTTCGAAATGTTATTACTCACAGCCACCAGTAAATCCAGTAGCATCAAATTGTGTTTGTACGCTACCTTGGTCGCTGCCATCTACAACTTGGATTGCTAAATTATTTACACCACTACCATCACGTTTTGGTGTACAGTATTCAAATAAGTAAAAACTATTAGCACGTTGTGATACACGTTCAGAAATTTCATTAAAATTAGTTTCTAATTCTTCCTTATTGCCAGCAAAAACTGTATACGTTTTTCCAATACTCGCTAAAACATCAGCATCTATTTCAGAACCTAACCCAATACTAAAGAATGATATATTTGGATCTGCGTTTTCTACTTTCTCAAGGGCAGCAGTTTCGGTGTAACGAGAAGCTTGGTCAGTACCGTCAGTGAAAATGACAACCGAAGCGGCACCAATTTTATCATCTTGTGTACTTGTGGCTAATAACTGACTAGCAATATCTGTCGATTTAATAACCGCTCCATATAAATCTGTAGACGGGTCATTACTAATATCTTCGTTTATTCCATCAATAGCGGTAATTAAATCATTTTTTGAGGCAGTTAAATCGTTTAATAAATGAAGTTCATCTTCACCATCAAACCAATAAATTGCCATTTTTACAGATTCGTTCGTTACGGCTGGCATAACATTATTTACAAAGCTAACCGAAGCTGTTTTAAGTTCATCCAGACTACTACTTAAAACACTATTACTTAAATCAAGTACTAAAAGCGTATTATTACTAAATATTTGAGAATTAGGTGATATTCTGGCATTAGATTCTGAAGGTGAAATGGTATTAAAACAGTCATCATTTCTTCCCTGTTCATAAATGGTAAATTTGTCTGCAGAAAGTCCAGAAACAGGAGCGCCTTCCGTATCAGATACCTTAAAAAGAATTGATATTTTACCTGGTAGTGTGGAGAATTGTTCTTGAATAGATAAAACTAAATCACTTTCTCCAAGGTCTAAACAATCATCTACAACAGTACCTTTACCTAATCCTTCATCGCCAATCGGGTTTAACTGAAAATTCACATCATCATCGGCATTTCCACAAGAAAATAAGATGGTAAATACTAGAAATAGGCTAGTTACTTTTAAATAGTTTTTCATATTCAATTTCATTTGAGGTTCACCTAGCAGAACGGTCAAAATCCCTTTAAATTATAGTAGCTCCCGAAAATATATGTTAAAGCATGTTAAATTTTTTGAAGATAATTTTTGTAGCTTTCCAATTACAATCCACCTCAACTATTTTTCACCAACTAATGAACAAGATTTTTTTCTGTGTATTATTTTTAATTACTTACTATGTACATCCTCAAAAAAAGAATGAAGCATTTAAATTAAATATTAAAAAAAGTAACCACACTTTATTAATTGATGGAGTTGGTGATGATTTAGCTTGGCACAATGCCGATGTTGCAAAGAATTTCTTTATGGTTTTACCAATGGATGATGGTCCAGCAAATGAGAAAACAGAAATTCGAATGACCTATGATGATAAAAACCTTTATCTACTAGCTACATTTTATCATGATAAAAAAGGAAATTATACTGTAGAGTCTTTACGCCGAGATTTTACTTTTGGCAAAAATGACAATTTCCTTTTATTTATGGATCCATTTAATAATCAGACCACTGGATTCTCTTTTGGGGCCAACGCATATGGAGCTCAATGGGATGGAACTATGTATGATGGAGGTAGTATAGACTTGAACTGGGACAGCAAATGGATATCAAAAACCACACGCGACGATGAAAAATGGGTTTTTGAAATGGCATTGCCTTTTAAATCTATTCGATATGAAGAAGGAGTTAAAGAATGGGGCATAAATTTTAGCCGATTAGACCTTAAGGCGAGTGAAAAATCTAGTTGGACGCCAATTCCGAGGCAATTCCCAACGGCATCTTTAGCATATACTGGCACATTGGTTTGGGATACGCCACCGCCTAAACCAAAAATTAATTACTCTGTTATACCTTATATATTAAGAGAAATAAAAAAAGACCACACTAAAAATGTAGGAACTGAATATAAAACTAAAGTCGGTGGTGATGTAAAATTTAGTATTTCTTCTTCGTTGAATTTGGATATGACTATTAATCCGGATTTTTCTCAAGTAGATGTTGACCGTCAAGTAACTAATTTAGATCGTTTTGAATTATTTTTTCCGGAGCGAAGACAGTTTTTTTTAGAAAATGGAGATCTATTTGCAAGCTTTGGTTATGCTACTATTCGACCATTTTTTTCACGTAGAATTGGTTTAGGAGTACCTATACAAGCTGGATTAAGACTCTCAGGCAATCTTAATGAAATGTGGCGCATAGGTGTTATGGATATGCAAACATCAAGTGTAACAGAATCAGGACTTCCTAGTCATAATTTCGGTGTAATATCGGTACAACGTAAAGTCTTTAGTCGTTCTAACATTGGTATGCTTTTGGTAAATAAACAGGCCATAAATTATCCACAAGAAAATGACTCCTTGAGTGCTCTATTCCCCAAGTATAATAGAAACTTTGGTTTGGAATATAATTTGGCATCTAAAACTAATTTATGGACCGGTAAAGCTTTTTTGCTAAAATCATTTGCCCCTAAAAAAGAAAATAGCGGTATTAGTCAGGCTGCACATATTGAATATCAAAATAGAAAATGGAACTGGAGAATTGAAGAACAATGGGTAAGTGATAATTATACAGCTGAAGTTGGTTATGTACCTAGGAATGGATTTGTTAAATTTAATTCATATTTAGGACATCTATTCTTTCCGACATCCGGACCAATTGTTAGTCATGGTCCTAAATTAAATGGTTTCTATTTTTTTAATGAAAGTTTTAAAGAGACCGACAATACAACGTTTTTACAATATTTAATTGATTTTAGAAACAGGAGTAGTCTAGACTTTTTTGTTTCTTACGACTATGTAGAATTGCTTTCTCCATTTGACCCAACAAGATTGGGTATTGCAGATTTAGATGTTGGTACTAAACATAGATGGAATGCCTTTGGTTGGGAATATGCATCCAAACCACAAAGTTTACTAACATACAGTTTTAATGGAAGATTAGGAGGGTATTATTTAAATGGGAATAGAACTAGTCTGTCCACTGAATTAGGTTACCGCATTCAACCATATGTAAGCCTAACTGCTAATTTAAATTATAATAGAATTGAACTTTCGGCGCCATGGAATACAAATGAATTTTGGTTAATAGGATCAGAATTAGATGTAACCTTTACTAACAAATTATTTTTTTCTAATCTGTTTCAATACAATGAACAGAGTAAAAATTTTAATTTGAATACCAGATTTCAGTGGAGGTATGCTCCGGCTTCTGATTTGTTTCTGGTATATTCTAACAATCAAATGATTGACCCTAATTTTCCTCGTGATTGGTCATTAACTTTGAAGTTTAATTATTGGTTGAATAATTAGTTATCCTTTATCATTTTGTTAAATAAAGATCAACGATTATTATTTTTAGTAACTTGTAAATCATATCCTTAAATAATATAACATGCCAACTTATCAATTAAAAGTAAATGGGACATCACAAACCGTAGAGGTAAGTGAAGACACCCCCTTATTGTGGGTGTTACGGGATCAATTAGATTTAGTAGGTACTAAATTTGGTTGTGGAATTGCGCAATGCGGAGCGTGCACAGTTCATGTAAATGGAGTTGCCACTCGAAGTTGCTCTACGACATTAGCACAAATAGAAGACAAAGAAATCACCACTATTGAAGGTTTATCGGAAGATGGCTCACATCCAGTACAAGTTGCATGGAAAGAAGTCGATGTGCCACAATGTGGTTACTGCCAGGCCGGTCAAATTATGACAGCATCAGCTTTTTTGGCTCAAAATGCCAATCCAACTGAAGATGAAATTAAAAATGCTATGCACGGGAATATATGTCGATGTGCATCTTACACAAGAATAAATAAGGCTGTTCAGAATGCAGCAAAAAACATTGAATCTTAAAGCAAAAACTATGTCTACTACAAAACCAAGTAATTCATTAGCATTTAGTAGAAGAAGCTTTATGCGAACTACTTCTTTAGCAAGTGGAGGAATGTTAATAGGGTTCAATCTATTTAATTCTTGCAAACCAAAAACTGAACCTTCAATTGATTTGGCGAGTCTTAATTATAATGATTTTAATGCATTTATTGAGATTGCTGATAATGGCGCGGTAACTATATATTCTCCTAATCCAGAAATAGGGCAAGGTGTAAAAACAGCAATGCCTATGTTAATTGCTGAAGAATTAGATGTTGCCTGGAAAAACGTATATGTAAAACAAGGTGTTTTGGACACCGAAAATTATACAAGGCAGTTAGCAGGTGGTAGTCAATCTCTTCGTCTAGCCTGGGAACCCTTACGACAAACTGGTGCTACTGCCAGACAAATGTTAATTAACGCAGCTGCTACTAAATGGGGTGTAGATGCATCGGAATGTACTACTAATGAAGGTGTTATTTCCAATTCAAAAGGTGAAACTTTAGGTTATGGAGAGGTGGTAAAAGAAGCTGCAGTATTAGAAGTTCCGGAGGAAGTTACCTTGAAAGAAATTAAAGACTTTAAAATCATTGGAACTGATGTCGGAAATGTGGATATCGATAAAATAATTACAGGCAAACCTTTATATGGTCTTGATTATAAAGAGGAGGGCATGGTTTACGCTACCGTTTTAAGACCACCTTCATTTGGTCAAAAATTAGAATCTTTTGACGCATCAGAGGCTAAATCCATATCAGGTGTTATTGATGTTGTTAAAATAGGTGAAGGAGCTAATGCACTCCTAGATAGTGAAGAAAGAAATTGGACGGTAGTATTAGGCAGTAGTGAAAAAGTTGTTGTTATTGCCAATTCTTCTTGGGCTGCAATGAAAGGAAAAAAGGCGCTAAAGGCAAAATGGGTGGTAGATTCTCCATTGGAAAGCACAGAAATGCAGGACAAAAAATTAATAGGCCTACTCGATGGAAACGACTTTACGACCATGCGTGAAGATGGAGATGTAAATAAAGCTTTTGCTAATGCAGATGAAGTTTTAGAACGTACATACGAATCACCATTCTTACCTCATAATTGTATGGAGCCAATGAATTTTTTCGCCAATGTTACTGATGATAAAATTCATTTAGTTGGTCCTATTCAAACGCCAGAATTTGCTGCACAAGCAGTAGCGGCGATGCTAGGTAGGGATGTTAAGGATATACATTTAGAAATGACACGTATGGGTGGTGGTTTTGGTCGACGACTCTATGGTGATTTTGTTTATGAAGCCGCAGAAATTTCGAATACAATTAAAAAACCTGTGAAATTAATTTCTTCTCGTGAAGATGATATGAGTATGGGTGTTTATCGACCAGCAATAAAATATAGAATTAAAGCATCAGTAAAAGATGGTGAAGTTACAGGGTATCATATAAAAGAAGCCGCTGTTAATGGAAATATGTATGGATTAATTCCTAATTTCTTTCCAGCCGGAGCCATTAAAAATTATAAAGTAGATGTAGCTAATTATAAAAGTAATATTACTACCGGAGCATGGAGAGCACCTTATACGAACTTTTTAGCCTATGCTGAGCAAAGTTTCTTTGATGAATTAGCTGAAGTAATGAAGGTTGATCAAGTTCAAATGCGTTTAGATCTTTTGGAAAAGGTTAAAGGTACAACTGATGAGCGAATTCAATATTCACCAGAACGTCTTCAGGAATGCATTCGCACAGCAGCCGAAAAATCTGGATGGGGTAAATCTAAAGATGGAGTTTATCAAGGATTTGTAGCTTATTATTGTCATAACTCACATGTTGCAGAAGTAGCTGAAGCTGTTATCGAAAACGGAATGCCAGTTATAAAGAAAGTCACCTGTGTTGTAGATTGTGGAGTCGTAGTTAACCCATTGGGAGCTATGAATCAGATTGAAGGAGGGGTAATTGATGGCGTAGGTCATGCAATGTTTGGTAGTTTCGATTTCGAAAATGGAATGCCAACAGCAAAAAACTTTGATCGCTATCGTTTAATTCGAATGAATGAAGCTCCAGAAATTGAAACACATTTAATCCAGAATGAATTTGCGCCTACAGGTCTTGGAGAACCAACCTTACCACCAGCAGGTGGAGCCGTTGCCAACGCCCTAAAAGCTGCAACGGGCAAAAGAATTTATAAACAACCATTTATGCAAGATCCATCGTTTTGGAAAACACCCGAGAAAGAGATATTAGGATAAATTATAGGATTTAGTAAATTTTATATTAAAATAATTATTCTTTAGGGCTTAAAAACAAAACGACCACCTCTTCTAGTGGTCGTTTTTAGTACATAACATAATATATGATTAAAAATAGTGACATAGCTATTCTGATTTTAGCGGCAGGTGAATCGATAAGAATGGGAGAACCTAAACAATTGTTAACTTGGATGGGTACAACTTTATTAGGCAATGCGATTAATGAAGCTAAAATGGTCTCACCTGAAGATGTTTATGTTGTTTTAGGTGGGAATTTTGAATTAATTAAGGAAATTGATGAATTAAAAAAAGTTAATAGTATTTACAATCCTAATTTTAAAATAGGGCAGGGCAGTTCATTGTCTTTTGGTATCAACTGTATTTTGGATAAAGGAGTGGGTTATAAAGCTATTTTAATCATGCTCTGTGATCAACCGTTAATCAATAGTGATTATCTAAATAAACTTATATATAATTTTCGTATAAATCATAAAGGTATTGTAGCTACAAAATATCAAAAAAAAGCGGGCGTACCAGCTATTTTTCAAAATGGCTATTTTGATGAATTATGCAATATTAGTGGTGATAAGGGCGCAAGCCATATTATAAGTGGTAATAGTTCAAATTGCATACTTATATCTGCTGGTGATAATATAATTGATATTGATACCAAAGAAGATTACCAAATGCTTAAAAACCAATTTTCATTTTGATTAATAAGGTGTTACTATTTTTTTTGCTTTTTTCAACAACACTTTTATCGCAAGAGGTAAATCGAAATTCAAATATTTCAATTGCCGACAAAGTTTATTTGCAATTAATTACTAAAGATTATAGTATTGGACAAACCATATGGTTTAAAGCTGTAGTAAGAGATTCCAAATATCATTTACCAAGTCAATCTGGAGTGCTCTTTGTTGATTTAATCGATCCGTTCGGGCGTATATTAGAACATCAGCTTTTAAAATTAAACAACGGTATGGGTAATGGTTCTTTATCTTTAAAAGAGGAATTCATACCAGGTGATTATCATATACGGGCGTATACGCATTGGAACCTAAATTTTGGTGAGGCCTTTTTATTTCAATCGGATATTTCAATATATGATGAATTCAAACCTAAATTTAATACGTATTCCGGATTAAAAGTTGTCAAAAAAGATAGTATTGAACATTACTTATTAGGTAATCTTGCCATTAAACAACATGGATTTAAAGGTGATGTTGTTTTACATTTAGATGAAGAAAATACTAGAGATTCTATTTTAATTAAAGCTAAAGAGTTAAAAAACTATGCTATAAATTTAAAATTGAACGAGAAACCGAATTGGATTAACTTAAGACTTAAAAGTAATGACAGCGTTGGAAAATCTGAAACAATAATTTTTAATGATACAGTACTTGATGTACAGTTTTTTCCTGAAAGTGGAGAACTTGTAGCGGGTTTAAATAATAAAATAGGTTTTAAGGCTATAGGATATGACTCTAAAGGAAGAAAAATTAAAGGCACTGTTTATGATAAATCAGGGAACAAGATTACAGAATTTAAGAGTAATCATTTGGGTATGGGTTCTTTTGTAATGAAGCCCTCTACTAATACTAATTACATTGCAGAAGTTTCAGAATCTACAAACTTTAAAAATAAAATTATAAAACAAATTCCTAAAGTAGTGCAGTTTGGTAGTGTTTTATCCATAGAAAAAAGAGTAAATAAGATAAATGTAAGAGTAGCTTCTACTAATCTAGAAGGTGTAATTTATATAAAAGTAAGTTGCAGAGGAAATGACTATTATTTAATTGAAGGACCCTTAAAAAAAAGTCAATTATCCGCTGAAATTCCTACTGATGACTTACCGCATGGTATAATTATTTTCACGCTATTGAATAGAGATAAAAAGCCTATTGCAGAACGTTTATACTTCAATGCCAATCATGAAAATAATCTTGTATTAAATATAATTTCTAATCAAGAACAATATCAACATAGAGAAAAAATCAATCTAGATATTACAGTAGCTAAAGATTCAGTTCCGTCAATTAATACCGATATGTCCATCATGGTATTAAATAAAAATTTATGGCAGAATGAATATGAAAATATTAAATCATATTTTTATTTAAGCTCTGAAATTCATGGTAAAATAGAAGAACCAGGATATTATTTTAATTCAAATACTGACCGATTTAACGATTTAGAAGCATTGCTCTTAACACAAGGTTGGCGTAATTATAAATATCCTGTCCAACGAGATTTTAACAAGTTCTATAGATTACAAAAAGCATTAAGTGTTAATGGTCATGTATTTTCTAATAATAAAAAACGAGCTGTTGGTCAAAATACCATAACATTAACAACTTTTGGAGAACAAACGACACTATATTCACAGGAATCAGATAGCTTAGGCAGGTTCAATTTTAAATTGAATGATAACTATAAAAAGCTTCAAAGAATCTTACTTTCAGCAAAAAATAATCTAGATTCTAAAGCCAGATTAAATATTACATTAGAATCTTTAAAAATTCCTAA
>NZ_JBDVFA010000011.1:0-36828 GCF_039941195.1 Aurantibacter sp.
CAAAGTTGTAGATTACATGTTAAGACGACCAGAAATTAGAATTGAAGTTGGATCACATACTGATAGTCGAGAACCAGACAACTACAACCTGTGGTTATCCGAACGAAGAGCTAAACGAACGGTGGAATATATTCTATCCAAGGGTATTTCGGGTGATCGAATTAACGGTAAAGGATATGGCGAATCCCAATTAACAAACCATTGCAAAAACGGCATGCCATGTTCAGATAAAGACCATCAACTAAATAGAAGATCTGAGTTTATCGTCTTGAAAAAATGATTAGCTGTCAAAGTCCTTTTCTATAAAAAGTATAGTAATTTTGCATTTGAATAGTTGTATGCAAAAATGAAAGAAAACTTTCGAAAAACAGCAAAAATCACCTTAATACTTGTTTACTTAGTCATCATTGCTGGGGCTGTGGTACGAATGACGGGAAGTGGCATGGGTTGTCCAGATTGGCCAAAATGTTTCGGACACTATATACCACCAACCGATATCAGTGAACTTCAATGGCAACCAGAAATCGATATAAAAAAGGGTCAAATTATTATTGTTGATGAAACACTAAAAGTTTCTAAAGAAGCTTTTACCACAAATGGTTCTTACGACGATAATAATTGGTCACCCTACACAAAACATGAATATGCCGAATTTAATGCAACACATACTTGGATCGAATATATAAATAGATTGTGTGGTGCTTTAGCAGGACTAGGAACATTTATACTTGCGATTTTATCTTTCGGATTCTGGAAATCTAATAAAAGTATAACTCTAATTTCTTGGCTTACCGTATTTGCTATGGGTTTTCAAGGTTGGTTGGGTGCTACTGTGGTATATTCAGTTTTAGAACCTGCCAAAATCACCATACACATGATTATGGCTTTGGTAATAGTAGCACTATTAATTTATCTCGTATATAAATCTAAAGAAAAAAGCGTTGCTGATTTGTATACTAACAAGCTAAGTACACTATTAGGAATAGCCTTATTATTAACTTTAATACAAATTGCACTAGGTACGCAAGTAAGGCAATTTGTTGATGAGCAAATAGATCTTGTGGGCTACGCAGCCAAAAATTTATGGTTGCAAAATGCTACCATTCAATTTTACATACATCGAACTTTTTCAGTTATTGTAGTACTTTTAAACGTATTTATCTTATTCCGTATCCGTAAAGCGAACCTCGGTTTTCATAAAATGAACTGGGTTATCTATTTAATAGTATTGGAAATATTTTCCGGAATATTAATGTATTATATGGATTTCCCATTCTCTACACAGGCAATTCACTTGGTTTTGGCCTCAATACTTTTTGGTATTCAATATTATTTGCTCTTGGGGGCCTTAAATGCCAAAAAAAGTAATAAAACTTTGTAACTTTGCCAACTGCCCAAAATAGAGCATATGATTTACAAAATCAGGATAATTTTAGATGCCGATGAAGATATCTTTAGAGATATTGAAATTGATGCGAGCAATACACTAGAGGAATTGCACAATGCCATTACACAAGCTTTTGGCTTTTTAGGAAATGAGATGGCCTCCTTTTATACTTGTGATGCCAGTTGGAACCAAGATGAAGAAATTGCTCTTTTTGATATGAGTGACAGTGGTTCTGATGTTCGATTAATGAACGAGACTTTTTTAGAAGACCTATTAAGCGTTCGAAACCCAAAGCTTATATATGTTTATGATTTTATGAGCATGTGGACTTTCTTTGTAGAATTGGCTGATATTGTTAAAAAAGAAGATGGCCGTGCATACCCCAACCTTTTGTTTACTTTTGGAGAAGTTCCAGATTCTCCTCCGGAAAAGAATTTTAAGTCTGACCGGGCAGATGGTGAAGAAGACGATGACGATATTGAACAGCATTTAGGAAATTACGACGACCTAGATTTTGATGAGAATTGGAATTAATAAATTGCCAATTAGTACTATTTATTCCTAACCTATAATTCCGTTTAAGAAATGATTAACCTCTATCCTACTCAAATTGAAACGCTCTCATTACATCGCGTGGGTAACAAAAATAAAAGTGAAAGTCTGTTCTTATCAGATGAAGCCTTTTCGCTAAATGACGAAATATCAGGTTTATTGAAAGAATATTTTTTCAAACCTTTTCGAGAAAAAGAAGAGAACTATTTTAAACTAGCCAATGAGGTAGATGTAGAATTTAATGAAATTTACAAATTAGCAGTTCAAATCTTCGAAGACCCAGATAGTATTCATGAAGCGTCTAAGAAAATTGCTAAGTATTTATACGACCAAGGTGATCATCCACATATAAAAAGTGGAGAATTGTATGTAAGCTACTTGCATGACGTAGTTCTTGATAATAAGAAAATAGATGCCATTGGTATTTTTAAAAGTGAATTAAAACAAGATTTTTTACAGTTCGATGAAAAAAGTAATAATCTAGATTTACTTATTGAGCAAGGCATCAACATAAATAAATTGGATAAAGGTTGTATCATTTTTAATGTCGAAAAAGAAGAAGGCTATAAAGTCTTATCTGTTGACAGTAACCGCTATGACACCAAATATTGGCTGGAAAATTTCTTAGGTTTAGAACCTTTAACCGATGACAATTTCTTAACTAAAAACTACCTTAAATTCTGTCAGAATTTTGCAAAAGATGTGGTTTTACCTGCAGAAGACAAACAGCAAGAAGTTTTGTTCATGAATAAGGCAGTAAATCATTTTGCTAAAAATGATGAATTTGAGGAGACTAACTTCTTAAATGAAGTAATGGACAACCCCGAATTAATACCGGAGTTTAAACACTACAAAGTTGAAAAGGGACCTAAATATAGTATTGAAGATGTTTCTAATTTCGACATTGCGAATAAAGCGGTTTCTGTAGCCCGAAAAAAGATTAAAAGTGTAATTAATTTAGACACGAATATCCAAATTAAACTGGACTTTGTAAACCCAGAATCAGCTGAAAAATTTGTTGAAAAAGGTTGGGATGAAGAAAGACAAATGTACTACTACTTAGTATATTTTAATAAGGAGAATAATTAATTTTTCTAGAGCAAATGATTAAAACTTTACCTTGGATTCAATGTTGAACCGCATTTTATTTCTGTTTCTGCTTTACTAATTTAATGAACTTATTTAGTTCATTAACATTTAAATTTAAATCATCATCGTCAACTTCATCCGGATTATGGACCAATTTTTTTCTAAACTCAGTTATACCACTTAAAACATATTCTTCGCTATCTGATAAATTGAATAGTTCTTTGAGATTCATTTTACTAAAAATTTTTGGACCTTGATTAACAACCAGTTTATTGAAGTCTGCCCAAACTAAAAAGAAATCATCAATTCCATATTTCTTACCTTCAATTTCAACTTTTTCTCCAAATAAATTTTCAAAAAGAATTTTTGCTATACTGGCATAGGCAATTACTTTTTCCTTTTCAACGGTAATTCCATTCCCGTCATGATACAATTGATTTCGAATTCTATGATACCATTCTATTTCGCCAAGTACAATCCCTACAAGTTTATCTTTTGCAAACTTGTCCATTGTATCAATTAAACTTGGAAAACTTTTAGTCGCCTCGTTATATATTTTGCTAGTTACACCTTCCAACTTCGTAATTCTTTTTGGCAAGCCTAAATAGGTTTTCATCATTAATTCAACTGAATTGTCGATAGCAATCATACCCATACGATAATCAAAGTCCGTTTCGAAGGATAAGTGTTCGAGACCATGCCTTAATAATTCTTTTGGTCCCGATTTCCAAGGTTCGTTTTTCATTAAGTTTTAAATGTAATACAGCTCCAGTATATAAGTACTTCCTATATTTTTATATTATGCTCAATAATCTGTTTCACACTTACATCTTCGTAGTTTCTACGCACAAAATTTAATGCTAAATCTAATACCTCACCCATTGTCTCACATTTGCCAAAATTAGAATCTGAAGTAAGTTCTTCAATTTGTGCTTTTAGCATAGTAATATTTTCAGTTGTAGAAATATCATCTTTTTTACAGATTGCTCTTAGTTTTTTAATCCGGTTTCCAGAACTCAAAATACGCTTGGCAACCATTGATCGTTCTTCCAATTTATATTGATCCACAGAATCTCTCAAAAGTTTTTCCCGAACCAACTCCACCATTTTAAAATTCTCCTTAAAAAACTGTGGTCGATATACTTTTAACTTCCCTTCATAACATTGCTGGTCAAAATCTATAGCTCTAATTTTATAGACCACATGATCAAAGTCGTGTGTGGGTACAATTACATAATTATAAGATCGCATATCACCCAATAAGCGTATCATACAACGTTCATTGAATTTTACAAACTCCTTAGCTAATTGAGATTTTTCAGGTTCCGAACAAGTGGGCAACATATTTTTAATAAACTCATCACCTGGTATTCCTGCTATATGTTCTTCAATAAGTGTATCCTTATAGACTAAGAAGTTTAAATTATATGGGGAAAGCATATGCTCTAATTCCAACCCATATATTCGAGAAGCATCAGTTTTTTTAATATAGAAATATGTAAAATTGTCATTAAGAATATTTCTTACTTTAATTCGAAATGGCTTCGAATTTCCGAACGTACAGAAGTCTACCGCATCAACATTTAAATATTGATTGATATTTGTACTACCATCTGAAAGAAAAATAGAATACACCTTTTTTAAACTATCATCTATTTCTTTTCTTTCAAACTCAGAATAATACACACGCACCCATAAAGTATCTTCATCATTTTTGTCATATAAAACCACAGAACCGGAAAAGCGCAATAAATCATCGTAAAAAATAGGTATCTCACTTTTACGATTATAATTCGCTAAATATTCGTCTAAGCCTTCACTTACTGGGTAAGCTGGCTTCTTTTTCGACATCAATTTTTCTTCCGACATTCTTTTTTCTATATCAATTGTAACAAATGTATGCTTTCTTCGTCAACTATAAAGAAAGTTATTAAAGCCATTATATTTTGGAAAAAATTCTCACAGTACAAAATCTAACTAAAAAATTTGGATCTCTAACTGCTGTAAACGATTTATCTTTTACGATTGAAAAAGGCAACGTTTATGGAATATTAGGCCCTAATGGAAGTGGTAAGTCTACAACTTTAGGAATAGTACTTAACGTAGTAAATAGAACTAAAGGTGAATTCTCATGGTTCGATGGTAACACCTCAACTCATGAAGCTTTAAAAAAAGTTGGAGCTATTATCGAAAGGCCTAACTTTTACCCTTACATGACCGCCAAACAAAATTTGAAATTAGTTTGTAAGATTAAGGAAGTGTCTTCTGATAAAATTGAAGAAAAACTGGAATTGGTAGGACTTCTAGACCGAAAAAATAGCAAGTTTAAAACCTATTCATTAGGTATGAAGCAACGCTTGGCCATTGCCTCTGCCCTATTAAATGACCCCGATATTTTAATATTAGATGAGCCTACAAATGGACTTGACCCTCAAGGTATTCATCAAATACGAGAAATTATTAAAAAAATTGCAAGTCAAGGCACTACAATTTTACTCGCCTCTCACCTACTCGATGAAGTTGAAAAAGTATGCAGTCATGTCGTAATTCTTCGTAAAGGTGTAAAATTATATTCTGGTCGAGTGGATGGAATGTTGTCTAGTCATGGTTTTTTTGAATTAAAGACTAGGGACAATGATACATTAGCAACTTACTTAAAAACCAATGATAGTTTTGGTGATATTAAAATTGAAAACGGTTTATTAACTGCCTTTCTTACAAAAGAATTAGATGCAGAAACATTAAACAAACTTTTACTAGAAAAAGGCATTGTACTCTCACATTTAGTGAAAAGAAAAGAAAGTCTTGAAGAGCAGTTTTTAACATTAACTCAAAATCAAGCAAACTAATTGGCTATGTTACGATTATTAGAAATTGAATTCATTAAACTTTGGAATAATAGAGCGAGTAAAATATTGGTTCTTTCCTATTTTGTTCTTTTAACTTCCATAGCACTGGTCGCTGCCATTAAATTTGACATTGGACCTATAAAATTTCATTTAGCAGATCAGGGAATATTTAATTTTCCATACATATGGCATTTTAACACCTTTATCACCGCCTTTTTTAAATTGTTTTTAGCAATTGTAATCGTCTCTATGATGGCGAATGAATATAGCAACAAAACCATTAAACAAAATCTTATAGACGGACTGTCCAAAAAAGAATTCATCTTATCTAAATTTTTGACGGTTGTGACTTTTTCGCTTATATCAACAGTATTTGTTTTCTTAGTTTCCTTAATTCTAGGTTTAACGTATTCTGATTATAATGAAGTTTCTATAATTTTTTCGGACTTAGAGTTTTTACTCGCCTTCTTTGTAAAACTTATGGGTTTCTTTGCCTTTTGTATGTTTGCTGGCATATTTGTAAAACGTTCAGCCTTCGCTCTAGGTTTTCTTATACTTTGGCAAATTTTTGAAGGGTTTGCAAGAGCTATGTTTCGATGGAAAATTTTTGAGAATCATACTACCACCGATACAGTAATGGGATTTTTTCCATTAAACGCAATGTGGAACTTAATAGATGAACCTTTTACTAGACTAGGAGCAGTGCAGTCCTTAGGTGACCAAATAGGCGAAGACTTTAGGTTTGACTATGCTGTACATTGGTATGAGATTGTCATTGTCCTGATTTGGACCGCTATTTTTGTTTATCTATCCTACGTATTATTAAAAAAGCGTGATTTATAGTACCTTATGCGTTCGAGAGAACGCGAAATGAAAAAATACTGCTTGCTTATTATGCTACTTGTTTTTGCCATAAATTATGGACAAGATGAGACTGCTAATTGGTATTTTGGCAATGGTGCCGGGCTTCAATTTAATAATGATGGCGGTGTAAATATTCTTGAAAACAGCAAAATAAGTACTGAAGAAGGTTGTGCCAGCATTTCTGACAAAAATGGCAGTTTACTTTTCTATACTGATGGCATTACAGTTTACAACCGTAATCATACGGTTATGCTCAACGGAAATAGGCTCTATGGCGACCCCTCAAGTACGCAATCTGCCATAATTGTGCCTGCACCGACGAGTGATGTTATATTTTTTATTTTCACTGTAGATACGTCAATAGAAGAGCATGATCCAGATTTTGGACTCAATTACTCTATAGTTGATCTATCAGAAGATAATGGTAACGGGGCTGTTACAGTAAAAAATATTAATTTACTTCAAACTTGTTCGGAAAAAATTGCTGCTGTAGTTAAAGATTGTTCCAAAGAATCTGTTTGGGTTATGACGCTTTCTACAGAAGATGGTAGAGACGGGTTACCAAATACATTTCATGCTTTTGAAGTAAATGAAAATGGTGTTAATAACAATGCGGTTAAAAGCAAATTTACTACCTCCTTTAATGATCAAAGAGGGTATTTAAAATTTTCGTCCGATGGAAAACAAATGGCGAGCGCTAATGAATTTGACGGCCTATTTCTATATGATTTTAATTCAGAAACAGGCAATGCCTCCAATCCACAAAGGATAATAATTTCCGCGCTCAACAAAAACCCATACAGCGTAGAATTTTCACCAAATAATCAATTCTTATATGTACACACGCATTCCGATGCTCCGGCTTTAGAGACAAATCATAATTCTAATTTATTACAATACGATTTGTTAAGTAATAACATTTCTCAATCTGAAGTAGTACTCGACCATAGTGCAAATTATAGAGGTGCACTTCAGCTTGGTGCCAATGGTAAAATATATAGAACAATTACTAAATCATACCTTGAAGGCTCTTCTTATCTTGGCGTAATAAATAATCCAGATATTAAAGGTACAGCAGCTAATTATCAACATAATGCAATTGATTTGAAGAATGGAATAGCAATGCAGGGCTTACCTCCATTTATTCAATCGTTTTTTGCAAAAACTGGACTCATAAAAACGGCTGATGGTACTACTAGTACCAGTGCTACTTTTTGCACAGGAGATGAGCTTATTTTAGAAACTGAGGAAATTGAAAACGCTACTTATATTTGGGAACATGATGGTTCTATTATAGGTGATGCAACCACTAACATGCTACAAATTACTGAAATTGATGAAACCAACGCAGGGAAATATCGGCTAACAATTTCTCATAGCGATGCGACTCAATGTGATATTATTGGGGAAGCGCAGATTAACATTTCCGAACCTCCTATAGCTAACAGAGCAAGTCTAGTACAATGCGACATTGAAAATGAAAATGCGAATTCTACTTCAGATGGATATACTTATTTCAATCTGGATCAAGCTCGTAATGACATAAGCCCGAATGAAAATAATTTAGTTACCTTTTACAGAACCTTATCTGACCAAGAAAATAATTCCCCAATTGAATTAACTAATGAGTATAGAAATGAAAGTGCAACAAATCAAATTATTTATGTAAAAGTTACTGACGTCTATGGATGTACAAACGAAACCGAATTGGCACTTGAAGTTCTTCCTACATCTGGTGGATTAGAAATAACAAAAAGCTACTACACTTGTGGAACAGACCCTTTAACTTCTGAATTGTCAGGGGTTTTTGACCTGCAGGCTATAAAACAAAATGATTACGATGGTTTTGAAGTAGCTTTTTACAATACCACTCAAGATGCAACTTTAGAAACAAATGTAATTGATGAGAATAATTACAGTACTATTTCCACATATTTATATGCTCGAATAGAGTCTATGAACCAATGTTTAGGTATTGAACTATTAGAGTTTATTGTAAACCCTGCTCCCATTGTAAATATAGATTCCGAATTTTTAATCTGCACCAATAATCCCGATTTAAGTATTACGGCAGAACAAGGTTTTGACAGTTATGGTTGGTATAAAATAGAAAATACAGAAACATTAATTTCAAACGGTATAAATGTTGAAATAATAGAACCTGGCGAATATCGATTAGAAGTTGGATTATCTTATAACAACGGTACACAAAATTGCAAAACGAGTAAAACATTTACCGTATCACCTTCAAATAATGCTCAGATTAACGACATTGAGATAGAAGATTTTCAGGAAAACAATAGCATTAACATTATAGCAATAGGTGATGGTGATTATGAGTACAGCATTGAAAGTGAAAATGGACCCTACCAAGAAAATCCTATTTTTGAGAATGTAATACCGGGCTCATTAACTATTTATGTAAGAGATAAAAATGGCTGTGGTATAACCAATGAAGAAATTTCAGTATTGGGATTCCCCAAATTTTTTACCCCAAATGGAGATGGTATTAATGAATCCTGGAACTTAATTGGACTGCCTGAAAACAAATCTGTTGAGCTTTTAATTTACGACCGCTATGGGAAACTATTACATCAAATTAATCAAGTTAAAAATGAAGGATGGAATGGCACTTTTAACGGCGAATTTTTACCAGCTTCCGACTATTGGTTTCGAGTCAACTTAGAAGAAGGTAGAACTTACCAAGGGCATTTTACATTAAAGAGATAGCCATTGAATTAAATAAATACCTGTGAAAAATTTATTAATCGTACTGTTTTTTGGGTTGAGCAATTTGGTTATTAGCCAAGAATGCCCAGTCTTAACAACACCTGTTAATGATGCTATTGACATTCCTGTGGATACAGAAGTTTCTTGGGAGGAAGTGCCAGGTGTAATTGGATATGTCGTTTCATTAGGAACGACACCTGGTGGCGGTGAAATTGTTAATCGAAGGTCTTCGGGGCAGAACAATTTTTATCATCCAGAAGTAGGACTTCCTGAGAATACACGTATTTATGTTACTGTTCAATTATTTCTATTTGGGCAACCCGTAAAAACTTGCCCAGTTGAAAGTTTTGTAACCAAAGAAGTAACTACACCCCCACCTTGTACAAGCATATCTTTTCCTAAACACTTAGAGAAAGGTGTAAAGACTTCATCTGTAATTCGTTGGCATTATGCACCAACTGCTACGGGTTATCGAATTACAATGGGAACTGCTGTAGATAAGAGTAATATATTACTGAACTATGATGTTGGCAATGAACTCTTCTACAAAAGCCCATCTGACTTTCCTTTAAATGAAGACATTTTTATTTCGGTAACCCCTTACAACGAAAATGGTGATTTAGGCCCATGTACTGAAGAGCAATTTAGCACAAGTGCTGCAGCCGAAGTATGTGACCCTCGGTTTGATAGTACCATAGGTGCGGTTGTAACCAATAAACCTAAGTTAAGTTTTCCTGAAAGAATCGGTATTTGCCGTAATAATCTTCCAGGTATTTTTTCAAGTAAGGATAAAGCAGATGGCTATCGCTGGTATAAAATTAATCCAGATAGATCAGAAACATTAATTTCTCAATCGAAAGAAGTTACCTTAAATGAAATTGGGCGTTATAAATATGAAGCTTACAACAATATTACTCAAGCAGTAGGCACTATTGAATGTAGCGCAGCAAGTGAGTTCGTGGTTGAAATGTCAGAGCTTCCTACGATTACCGAAATTGTGGTTGAAAAAATCCCTGGCAGTAGAATATTAACTATAGTAACCCATGGATTAGGCCAACACGAATTTGCAATAGATAATATCGAAGGCCCTTACCAAACTGGCAATATTTTTAATAAGGTAATCGGTGACAAACACACTATTTACGTGCGAGATTTACACAGTTGTGGGATAACTCAAAAAAACATGCCACGGGATTTAAGTCGGGATAATTTTCCATTGTTTTTCACTCCGAATGGAGACAATATTAATGATTATTGGCAATTTATTTTAATTGACGAATCACAACAAATAAATTTAAACACCATTTTTATTTATGACAGATACGGAAATATGCTTGCTCAATTAGACCCACAATCTCAAGGCTGGGATGGCAATTTCAGAGGAAAGGAAATACCTTCTTCTACTTACTGGTATAAAGCTATTGCTGATAATGGTGATGAAATAAACGGATATTTTGCCTTAAAAAGGTAATTATAGAATTCTCGATTTTTATGAAAAGAAATATGCTAAATATAATAGTACTATTAGCGGGTTTCTTTGCTTATACTCAGGATTGTACAAAAGTAAATTTTCCTGTAGATGGAGCAACAAATATAGCAGTAGACGCAACTATTACTTGGCCCGAAGTTAATGGAATTAATGGGTACTTAATATCATTAGGTACTTCTGTGAATGGCACGGATATTCTTAGTAGAGAAGCAACTGGTATAAACAATTTTTATACAGCACCTGTAGGGTTACCTGAGAATACCCTTATTTACGTTACAATAAGTGTATTACTTTTTAATGCTACACCTACCGATTGCGAATCATCTAGTTTCAGAACTATGGATGTCACAACAGCTCCAAGTTGCACTAAATTATTAGCTCCCGATGATAACGCGGCAAATGTAACTGTGGTTACTGATATTATTTGGCAATATTCATCTGGTGCAACGAGCTACAATGTAACTATTGGAACCTCTTCAGGTGGAAATGAACTTTTATATAAATATAATGTCGGAAATGTACTTTCTTATAATCCACCTATAGATTTCCCCCAGGACGTTCGTATTTATGTATCTATAATACCAGAAAATGAAAATGGCTCTTCAGCTACCTGTACCGAAGAAAGTTTTTTTACGGGACACGTAGACGACCCATGTGAAGCATTAGATTTGGTGACAGGTGAAGTTAAATATTTGGCACCGGATATTAATTTTCCAACCTTATTTATTAAGTGCAATAACAGTGGGCCTTTACCCGTAATTGCAGAAGGACAAGCAGATGGATTTCGATGGATTCAAATTATTGAAGGAGATGAAGTTTTATTATCAGAAAACAGAAATTTTCAACTAAGTCAAACAGGGAATTTCATGCTTGAAGCTTATAATTTAATTGACCGTTCAGGAATTCAAATTGAATGTGCAAGCACAAAAAATTTTAATGTAATACCTTCTGAATTGCCCATTATAGAATCCATTGATATACGACCGCTTTATTTGGGTAAACAAATAACTATTAACACACTGGGATTAGGAAATTATGAATACGCCATGGATAACAAAAATGGACCCTATCAAGATGATTCTGTTTTTTTTAATGTAACTGAAGGTTCGCACATGATTTTTGTACGTGATAAAAATGGATGTGGTTTGGTTTCAAAACTTATTGAAAGAGGTTTAAAACTTGAAGATTTTCCAAACTTCTTCACTCCCAATGGCGATGGCATCAATGACCTTTGGCAACTTATTCATCCACCAGAAATCAAAGAAATTCGAGAAATAGTTAAAGGAAATATTTCCATTTTTGATAGATATGGTAACCTATTGATAGAAGTTGATCCAAGTTCTAAAGGCTGGGATGGTAATTTCAATGGTAATCCAGTTCCTTCTGCTGATTATTGGTTTAAAGCAATTTCATTTAATCAAAAAGTAATCAACGGTCATTTTACTTTAAAAAGATAATTGATATAAAGTACCAAAAAAAAATCTACTGGAAATCCACTAGAAAACAATCACTGTTTTCTTGTATTTTTTTACGTATAATTACGCGTGTATCACCTTTGTTCTATATTGTTAAAAGAACACAAGTGACCAATGAAAAAACTAGTTTTCACCTTTCTAATTTTTAATATATCATATTCTTATTCCCAACAAGCAAACGATTGTGTAGATGCAATAATAGTATGTGGCAATACAAACATTTCAAGTAACGCAACAGGTTTTGGATTACAAGAATTAGATGGTACTAATGACTGCTTGTATTACGAAGAAAACAGTTTATGGCTTAGTCTAACCATAGGTACTGGTGGAAATTTAGCTTTCAATATAATTCCAAATAGTACAGACTTAGTTGTGGATTATGATTTTTATATTTTCGGACCAAATAATACTTGCGGAAATCTTGATGATCCAATTCGATGCAATACAACAAATCCATTACAAGCAGGTTTAGGTTACAATGAAACTGGATTAAGAGATTCTGAAACAAATTTTTCTGGAGGACCAGCCGAACTAGGAAATGGATATGTTTCGTCCATCCCTGTTAGTGCTGGTGAACACTATTATATATTAATTGATAGACCCGTTGGCACTGGGGGGTTTACCTTAGAATGGACCGGAACTTCTGGATTCCTTCCTATGCCAAATATTCAACAACCTGACAATATTCAAACATGTATAGCCGGACCCTCTGGCTCAATTGACCTAACTATTAATGAATCTCAAATTACCACTAGTATTACAGATAGATTGGATTACTATTCTACATATGAAGATGCTTTTGATGACGAAAATGCTATTAATAATCCAGGTCAATATTCTTCTTCTGGGCGTTCAAAAACTATTTATGTGAGAGCTACGAACGCAAATGGATGTTTTGAAATAATAGATTTTCAGATTGAACCAGTACAATTTGATAACCCACCAAATTTGAGCTACACTGCATGTGATAATGATCGTAATAATATTGAATCTTTTTCAATTGCAGAAATTAAGAACGATATTGAAAATAGCATTAGTTATGCAACTAAATTTGATATTTCTCTACATATAAATGAGTCTAATGCAAATAACAATACAGCACCCATAGAAAGTCCCTTTTTAAACGCTGGAACAGGTGAAATTTACGCTAGAATAGGCCTAAACAATAATACATCATGTTACCTAACATTTCCTATAGATTTAGAAATAATTACAAGCAACTTCCCAGAAGTAATAACTTTTAGTCAATGTGATTTAGATGAAAATAATTCAACTGATGGTATAACGGTACTTAATCTTAATCAGGCTTTTACAGAACTACCAGAAGGTACAGCAATATTCTACGAATCTAATGATGATCTCATAAATAATATCCCAATTTCAAATCCTAAAAACTATAGTAATACTACACCTTTTAAATACACTATTTATTATAAATCAATTTCAGAAACTTGTAATGGTACAGGGAAAATTTCGATTGAAATAAAGCCTACGACTATAAGTTTCTATGAAGCGAATCCGATTATCACTTGTGATGACGATCTTAATGATAATCAACTGTTAGGCACCTTTAATATTGACAACATAAAACATACTTATTTTACTAATACTGAAGTTTCTTTTTTTGAAAATTTTAATGATGCTAGTTTAGAATCAAACCCAATTCTGGGTAGTTATAGAACTTCATCAACCACAGTTTACATCCGTTTTGAGCATGCAGATGAATGTCAAAACATTCAAAAAATTGAGTTCGTGGTAAATACTATACCGATAACAGATGCTATTGAAGATTATCAAATTTGCTCAAATGGACCTCCCCTTTTAATCAATGGACCAAACGGTTTTGATTCGTATGTATGGTATAAAATAAATGATGATGCATTTCAGGAAATAAGCACGACCAATCAAGTATCAATTTCTGTAGAAGGAGATTATTTTTTAGAGATAGGCAACTATTTTGATACCAACGAAAATGCCATAATTTGCACGAACACTTTTGACTTTAAAGTTTCAGTTTTACACCCTCCAGTAATTGAAAAAATAAATATTAATAACGATTTAAATAATAACAGTATAGAAATATTAATGTCTGGAGAAAGTGATTATGAATTTTCAATTGATAATGAAAATTACCAAAAGGAATCTCACTTTTATGGACTTGAATCTGGACTATATACAGTTTTTGTACAAGATATAAATGGCTGTGGAATTACCGAAAAACAAATTTCAATACTTGGATTTCCCAATTTCTTCACTCCAAATGGCGATGGAGTTAATGATACTTGGCAAGTAACGGGTTTGGATAATAATGTCGCTGAAACTTCAATAAATATTTATGACCGTTACGGCAAACTGGTTAAACAAATAAATACGAATGATATTGGATGGGACGGATCAATGGGCGGGGCACTTTTGCCATCTTCAGATTATTGGTTTCGCGTGAGCTTAAACAATGGTCAAATCTATCAAGGACATTTTACACTAAAACGATAGTTTGAAAATATTGAAATCCTCATAGGAGTAAACCGTTCTACTTTTGTAATTTTAAAGCATGAAGTTTAAGATTGTTTCAGAATTTGAACCTACAGGTGATCAACCACAAGCTATTAAGCAATTGGTTGATGGAATAAATACCAAAGAACGCTATCAAACACTGCTTGGCGTAACGGGGTCTGGAAAGACATTCACAGTTGCAAATGTGATTAAAGAAGTACAAAAACCAACTTTAATCTTAGCACATAATAAAACTTTGGCAGCTCAATTGTACTCTGAATTTAAACAGTTTTTTCCAGATAATGCTGTTGAGTATTTTGTTTCGTATTATGATTATTACCAACCCGAAGCATTTATTCCAACTACAGGATTATATATTGAGAAAGATTTATCTATAAATGAGGATATAGAAAAATTACGATTGAGCACTACCTCTTCCCTACTCTCTGGTAGACGCGATGTTTTGGTTGTTGCCTCTGTTTCCTGTTTGTACGGTATTGGGAATCCAGTAGAATTTCAAAAAAATGTAATCAGCATTGAAAAAGATCAGGTAATTGCGCGAACTAAATTTCTTCATCAATTGGTTCAAGGTTTATACTCAAGAACAACAGCAGATTTTAGAAACGGAAATTTTAGAGTAAAAGGCGATGTGGTTGATGTATTTCCTGGTTATGCAGATCATGCTTTTCGCATTCACTTTTTTGGGGATGAAGTTGAGGAAATTGAGGCGTTTGACCCTTTTAATAATAACATCATTGAAACCTATGAAACTTTAAATATCTATCCCGCCAACATGTTTGTAACATCGCAAGATATTCTGCAAAACGCCATACATAAAATTCAGGATGACATGGTTGCACAGGTAGCCTATTTTAAAGAGATTGGCAAACATCTTGAAGCTAAAAGGTTAGAAGAACGTACTAGTTTTGATCTTGAAATGATTCGAGAATTAGGCTATTGTTCAGGTATTGAAAATTATTCGAGATACTTAGATGGACGTGAGGCCGGGACCAGACCATTTTGCTTAATTGATTATTTTCCAGACGATTATTTAATGGTTGTTGATGAAAGTCATGTTACGATACCACAAGTCCATGCCATGTATGGCGGTGACCGGTCTCGAAAAGAAAACTTAGTTGAATATGGTTTCCGTTTACCGGCAGCTATGGATAATAGACCTTTAAAGTTTGAGGAATTTGAGGCGCTACAAAATCAAATAATATATGTCAGTGCAACTCCGGCTGATTATGAATTACAATTGAGCCAAGGGGTGTATGTTGAACAGGTAATTCGTCCTACAGGTCTTTTAGATCCTATTATTGATGTTCGGCCAAGTTTAAATCAAATTGACGATTTAGTTGAAGAAATACAACAAAGAGTTGAAAAAGATGAACGTACATTAGTAACAACGCTTACTAAAAGAATGGCTGAAGAACTCGCAAAGTACTTAACACGAATTAATGTCCGTTGCCGCTACATTCATAGTGATGTAGATACGTTAGAACGTGTGGAAATAATGCAAGACCTGCGTAAAGGTATTTTTGATGTACTAATCGGTGTAAATCTATTGCGTGAAGGCTTAGATTTACCTGAGGTATCACTTGTAGCTATTTTAGATGCTGATAAAGAAGGATTTCTAAGAAGTAATCGTTCACTAACACAAACAGTAGGTAGAGCAGCTAGGAACCTTAATGGACGTGCAATAATGTATGCTGATAAAATTACGGCGAGCATGCAAAAAACTATTGACGAAACTAATTACAGACGTGAAAAACAAATAGCATATAATACCGAACATAATTTAGTGCCTAAAGCATTAAACAAAAGTCTCGATAGTGTTCTTTCAAAAAACTCTGTTTCAACCTATCATTTTGAAAAAGAAGAAATGCGCGCCGCAGAACCTGATATGGATTATTTGACAAAGGATCAAATTGAAAAAATGATTCGTTCAAAAAGAAAAGAAATGGAAAAGGCAGCAAAAGATTTAGATTTTATGAACGCTGCAAAACTGAGAGATGAAATTAAAATGCTTCAAGAAAAATAACTTCAACTATTAACATTTTTAGAATATTGTGGTTTACATATACTCTAAAAAAATTGAGCCTTCATGGTTAAAAAAAAGAAATTATATACATATTTTCACAAGCACGTATTTTAAAAATAAGAAGGTCTATTTAATTCAACAAATACTATAGATACACCTTCAAATTCAAAGAATTGAAATAGTATTATTTTAAAAAATAATCAAAATTGAAAATTTATGAGCCAAAAGTATGATTTTGAATAAATACTACACGATATATTATTTAAACATCTGATTTACAATAAAATATAATATATTTTTAGATTAGTCTAAACTACAATTTTAGAAAGAATTTACTTACAAATTTTACAACATAGCTATATTAGTATAGTTGCCAATTAAGTTTGTGTCAAAACCATTTTGTCATAACTTTATTTAACGAATAAGTATCTTACAATATGCAAATGTACTCTGTTCTTATTCGTATAAAAAAAGCACCCCTAAAAAAGAGGTGCTTTAATAAACAACCAACCAACTCTACATTATTCATAAAAATGAAAATGTAAAACCTTACAATTAATCCAATAAGATATTTCTTTTTGGTTTAGGTAATGCTTCTTCCTTTTTTGGAAGACTGAACATTAAAATTCCGTTCTCATAATCCGCTTTTATGTTTTCTTCATCTATAGAATCTGGTAATGTAAAAGCTCTTTTAAATGAGGTGAAACTAAATTCTTTTCTCGAATAGTTTTCATCTACCTTTTCAGTACTAGTTTCAACTTCAGATGATACTGTTAGTATATTACTATCAATTTCAATTTTAAAATCTTCTTTTTTTCTGCCTGGTACAGCTAACTCCAATTCAAAATTCTTTTCATTTTCCTTGATATTTACTGGTGGCATTTTAGCATTTAAATTTTCTATTCCCCCAAACCAATCTGGTTTTAATATTTCATTCATTAATTCAGGAAATAACATATGACTTCTTTTTACTATGCTCATGATATATTTTTTTATTTATTAAACTTCAATTGCGGTAATTAAAAGTCAAATTATATACCAAGATAGATAATGCGTCATTTTGACATACGTTACGTATAATATAAAGACATTTTGTCACTTAACTAAAAGATAAACTAATTATAATGTGCCTTGAAGATGTTTATTAGCACTTTAGGTGGCACAATTTTATTAGGATATTGATGCATAACAGTTAACACTTGTTGTATTGCTGAAGGAGGCAATCCCATTCCTAGGCCAACATTATGTATTCTACTAACCTCAACATCATCTTGCTCTTCATCCACATTCATTAGAAGGACTAATCGATGAAATTGAAGTATGCGATCCGCTTGAGATTTAGGAATTATATGCTTACTGCTCTCTTTTAATAACAAATCGAATGTTTCACGACTCACACCCAATTGTTCGGCAACACTTAAAAGGAAATTATACTCAGAGTCTTTAATGGTTTTATCAACACGAGCAAACGAAATCATTTCTGATAAAATACTAAGCTTTTCTTCGTAGGTGTTCATATTAAAGAGATTGAGATTGAGAGTTACTATAATAATAACAGAAAAAAATAGGCTTTCGTATAAATAATTCACTTAAAACAAGGTAATTACATGTACTATGTTTTACCTTGCAAGCGCAATAAGAAAAGGCTATGACAAACAACGATGTGTTGAAAAAATTAAGAGTTGCGTTACGACTTCGCGATGACGAAATTGTTGAAATTTTAGGTTTGGTAGATTTTAAAATTTCTAAAAGTGAATTGGGTGCGCTTTTCAGAAACGAGGATCACCCGAATTATAGAGAATGTGGAGATCAGATTTTGCGTAACTTTTTAAATGGATTAGTACTGCACCTGCGTGGTACAAAAGAAAATCCTTTGATTCCAGGTGAAGTTTTATTAAAAATGAAAACACAAAACAAACCCAAACAAATTCAAATTAAACCAAAGCCTAAAAAACAAGCAGACCTCAGTTATGTAAAGTATAAAAACAAGAAAAAATCCTAACTGAAAATTAATTTTCAATTAGGATTTTTAGAATTGAAGAAATTAATACCTATTCCTCTATGCGAATTGCAACAGTATACAATTTACCTTCTTTAATTTCATTTAATTCTACTTTCTTATAATTCAATCGCGCTTTTACAAACGACTCAAGCTTGTCATTTTTGGTATCTACAGACATTACCACTATTTCACCTTCGTTATTTAAAGTGAAACGAACTTGTGCAGATTGATTTACAACGTACTCGCTTAGTTCATTGTCCTTTAAAATTTCAGTAATCTGCTCTGTTAAACTTTTTGAAGGGTCATTGCTTTTTACCTCGTTTGCAAAAATGCTACCTGTGAATAGTAACATTGCAGCTACCATAACTAAACTTAATTTTCTCATGACTTTTTGTTTTTTTACCTCGACGATTATCGAGTGATTAATAATTGATTGATGAAATGATGAATAGAAACTTATAAATTGGCTTCTATTAAAAAGACGACACTAAAATAAAAATGTTACATCTACTATTTACTTTAACACAATTTTAAAGATCATCTGATATAAATATGAGCTCAAAAATAAGTTTATAAAAAGCTCAAACTAACCATATTCATTGATCTTAACCAAAAGATAATACATCTAACAATTTAGTCACAAAAAAAGGCCGTGAATTAACACGGCCTTTAAATAGTTTATATTTTTTAGAATTATGCCAACACTTCTTTAACCTTATCGGCAGCTTCTTGAAACTGAACTGCAGAATGAACCGCAAGACCAGAATTGTCAATTATTTCTTTTGCTAACTCAGCATTTGTTCCTTGTAACCTAACAATAATTGGAACTTGAATAGCATCTCCCATGTTTTTATATGCATCCACAACACCCTGTGCTACACGATCACATCGAACGATACCACCAAAGATATTAATAAGAATAGCTTTCACATTTGGATCTTTTAAAATGATTCTAAAAGCTTCCTCTACCCTTTTGGCATCTGCAGTACCTCCAACATCTAAGAAGTTTGCTGGTTCGCCACCTGCCATTTTAATTAAATCCATAGTAGCCATTGCTAATCCAGCGCCGTTAACCATACAGCCAACATTACCATCTAAATCAACATAGCTCAAACCAACCTCACCCGCTTCAACCTCAATTGGGTTCTCCTCACGTAAATCACGCATTTCAGCATATTGTTTTCTGCGGAATAAAGCATTATCATCTATGGTTACTTTAGCATCAACAGCCATTATTTTATCATCTGATGTTTTTAAAACCGGGTTGATTTCAAACATACTAGAATCACTTTCTACATAAGCCTTATATAGACTTGAAACGAATTTCGTCATTTCCTTAAATGCAGTTCCTGAAAGCCCTAAGTTAAAAGCAATCTTTCTAGCTTGAAAAGGTAAAATACCAGTTGCTGGATCAATTTCTTCTGTGAAAATTAAATGAGGTGTACTTTCAGCAACTTCCTCAATATCCATACCTCCTTCAGTAGAATACATAATCATGTTACGACCTGTACCACGATTTAATAAAACTGACATATAAAATTCGCTGGTTTCACTATCACCAGGGTAGTACACATCTTCAGCTACTAATACTTGATGCACTTTTTTCCCCGCTGCAGATGTTTGAGGCGTAATTAAGTTCATCCCGATTATTTGCCCAGCTATCTCTTCAACTTCTTTCAAGTTTTTGGCAAGCTTTACACCACCACCTTTACCACGACCACCAGCATGTACTTGTGCTTTTATAACATGCCAACCTGTACCGGTTTCCTCAGTTAATTTTTTTGCAGCCTCAACTGCTTCGTTAGCGCTTTGTGCTACAACACCACGTTGTATACGTACTCCAAAACTTGCTAAAATCTCTTTTCCTTGATATTCGTGAAGATTCATTGATTAAAGGTATATATGTTCGCCTGCAAAAATAGGAAACCATGGCCGAATTACAAGCATGATGTTCTAAAAAGGAATGTAAGTTGAATGAAATTTATAGATTTTTAAAATCTAAAGGATCAAAATTTTTGAAATGTCCATTCAACTCTATCGTCTTTTTAGTACGCCCAACTTCCTTGAGTACAGCAATGGTTGAAAGCAAATGGGCTTTTATAAAAGATAGTCTTTCACTCTCTTTTGCTAATTGTAATAATTGAAACTCCTGCTCAAATGAAAGCCCCATTTTATGTGCTAGTATGTAACTATTGAACTTGTCTAAAGGAATTGGAGTAAAAGGAACATCCATTAAATCATAAAGCTGTTCTATTTTGTTAAGCACCCTACGACGCATAACGTCATTGGCATCATTGATTGTATCTAGAAATTGTACTTCACCGCCAGAATATAATTTATTAGGCATTTGTCTTTCAAATGATACTATTTTAAAAGCCTGGCGAGCTACACAAGTAACATCCATTGCACCACTCTCATAGGTAGTAACCACTTCTACTAATTGAACCTCTGTACCATACGCTACACTATCGTATATATACACTGGTATACCAAAAGTTATGGCCTCTTTACGGCAATCATTTATTAAGTCTTTATATCGGTCTTCAAAAATATGCAAAGGCACAGTCTCTCCGGGATAGAAAACCGATTGTAAGGGAAATAGTGGTAATTTCATTTATTATAATTCAGATTTTAAAAATACGATTCAAAGTGCAACTCTACAAGTTCAAAATTAATTATTTGTTACAAATATAACTTTTTGTTGTATTTTTTATGTAGTTGGTATTATTTTTTGCGGAATAGCGTTTAACAACCTAGATTTGCCATAAATACTACCACAATATGAAGAATGCCGATTTATTAAAAATTGCACAAACATTTGGAGACCCAGTTTACGTTTACGACTCTGGTAAAATTATAAGTCAATTTAATAGACTTACCAATGCTTTTGACGATGTTAAACAAGTACGGTTAAATTACGCTGCTAAAGCCTTATCCAATTTGAGTATTCTAAAATTAATGAATTCATTGGGAAGTGGTTTAGATACAGTATCAATTCAAGAGGTTAAATTAGGACTCCTTGCAGGTTTTAAACCTGAATCAATCATTTTTACACCAAATGGAGTTTCATTAGAAGAGATTGAAGAAGCTTCGGCATTGGGTGTGCAGATTAATATTGATAATCTGTCTATTTTGGAACAATTCGGTAACAAACATCCAGATGTACCTGTTTGTGTCCGCATTAATCCACATGTAATGGCTGGTGGTAATTCAAATATTTCCGTTGGGCATATCGATTCAAAATTTGGCATTAGTATTCATCAAATTCCGCATTTGTTGCGCATTGTTGAAGTCACTAAAATGAATATCAACGGCATTCATATGCACACAGGTAGTGATATTCTTGATATCGATGTTTTCTTATATGCTTCGGAAATACTTTTTGAAACCGCCAAGAATTTTAAAAATCTAGATTTTATTGATTTTGGAAGTGGTTTTAAAGTGCCTTACAAAGCCGGAGATATTGAAACCAATATTGAGGAGTTTGGAAAAAAATTAAGCAAGCGTTTTAATGAATTCTGTACGGAATATGGCAAAGATTTGACCCTGGCTTTTGAGCCTGGTAAATTTCTAGTGAGCGAGGCTGGTAATTTTCTTGCGAAGGTAAATGTCGTTAAACAAACAACATCAACTGTTTTTGCCAGTATAGATTCTGGTTTCAATCATTTAATTCGCCCTATGTTATATGGCGCCAAACATTCTATCTTAAATATTTCGAATTCAAATGGTCGCGAACGCTATTATTCTGTTGTAGGTTACATTTGTGAGACCGATACTTTTGGAAACAATGTTAGAATAAATGAGATTTCTGAAGGAGATATTTTATGTTTTAAAAATGCAGGTGCTTATTGCTTTACAATGGCTAGTAATTACAATTCAAGGTTCCGGCCGCCAGAAGTTTTATGGCACGAAGGAAAAGCGCACCTTATAAGAGAACGAGAAACCTTTGATGATCTTATTAAAAATCAAGTAGATGTTAAGAATCTATTTGAAAAGAAGAAAGAAAAAGCAGGAGTTTAAAAATTTAAAAAGCGGCCAACTAAGTTGGTCGCTTTTTTTATAACAAAAATTCAAATAGGGTTCTTAACCTCTTAATTTATTAATCAGGAAAACTAAAGTCTTCAATTAAAACTCTATATATAATTGGTCCTTTCTAAATTTAAAATAAACATGACGAAAAAACGTTAGTTTTGGTATAGAAATTGGACTAAGCCCAGTATAAACTAAAGTATATGAATATTTTATCACAAAATACAAATAGGATAACTTTCATAATCGCCTTCGTATTATTTGCTTTTAATGCTAATGCTCAAGAAGTTCAATGGTTAACTTGGAATGAAGCTGCTGAATTAGCTGCTACTGATAAAAAACCAAAGAAGGTCTTTATTGATATTTATACAGATTGGTGTGGCTGGTGTAAAAAGATGGATAAGGACACCTTTCAGAATGAAGAAGTAGCCAAGTATATGTCTGACAATTATTACATGGTGAAATTAGATGGTGAAGGGAAAGAGACCATTGAGTATAAAGGGAAGACTTTTAATTTTGTGCCTTCTGGTAGAAATGGCTATCATGAATTCGCGGCTGCGCTAATGCAGGGTAAAATGAGCTATCCGACTACAGTTTTTTTAGATGAAGAAATGAATATGCTTTCGCCCGTACCGGGTTATCAAAAACCAAAACCCTTTTTAGATATCGCGAAGTACTTTGGCGAGAATATTTACAAGAGCAAGGACTGGAAGGAGTACACCCAAAGCAAGTAATAACTTCTTAATAATCAGTTTTTTATATAATTGAATTAATGTTGATCTTTGATCGCTTTAGCGGGGAGATTCAATCATTTGAGTGAACTTAATTACTTCTATTTCCGAGTATAATTATATTTTTACAATAGTCTTTTTTTCATACTTAAGTTGTTTTTGTTGTATACAAACGCATGTATATAAGTTTTTCTTCCCATTACATTCATCTTAAAATGTAATAACTATTTAGCCCTAACATACCCCGTATTGTTGGAATTTTAAACTAACTTTCTGGTTTTCATGAAATTAAAATTTCTATGTTAATGCTGATCTTTAACCGCTTGTAATACATATCTTACAAGCCATTATGAATCCCTTTATCTTTAGTTTTTGTGATTGTTAATTAGACTATTGTAGATCTAAAGATCATACCTATGCTGTTGTTATAGCACTTTTCTTTTATTGAAAGAAATATTGCTTTTTTTTATCATCAAAAGCCCTTTATTAATACCTTCTATTTCAACTAATTATACTGCTTTTTACAAATAGTTATAGGTGTAAAGGTAAGAGTGCAAGTAAAGATCTGATCTTTATTTTATTAGAACCTATGGGTTAAAGTTGATCTTTAATATATCTGCAAATTATAATCGGATTATTGAATAAAAACTAATTGTATTGCATTAAAAAAGATTAAAATTTCTGTTTTGTACACCAAGGATCTGATCTGTATTCTTTTATCGTAACCGACTTCATGTAGATCTTTAACTGATTGCGCGGAGCTTTATTAAATACTTTTATGTTCATTTTTAGTAGAAATCGTACTAAAATGAATAGTAATCAATTGATTTTTCTAAAAATAAAATATGTATTAGTACTACTTATTCGTGATAAAAAAAGAAATACAAATGCGCCACTATTTAAAACCTCACGAATTAATTGGGAAATATAAAATTGTCAACCGGGTTACATTTTGGAGTTTCAAAAAGATAAAATCATGCTCTTTTTGCTACAGTTGCATATTGTAAATAAAACATATCCATCGCAGTAAAGAAAAAAGGAATGTTATACAGATATGGCTTTAAGGAGCGCGTTCGGTTTATACCCTCGTGACTAATAATTTGAAATCCTTGGTCCCGATACATGTTCGCGATACTACTTTTGGTGAAAAATCGTAAATGGGTTTTATCAAAAATACCGTGCCCCTCGTATTCGAATTTTTTTTGTAGAATTATTTTATTAAAAGCATCGTGATAACGAATGTTAGGAATTGAACTTATAATCACTCCACTTAATGATAATTTCTTTTTAAGAATTGTCAACACCATATAAGGGTCAACTAAATGCTCTAACACATCATTACAATAAATAGCATCGAAATAATTATCGGGTAGTTCTTCAATAAAATTTTCACAAGGGCCTACGAAAACTTTATCTAATCTTTTTTCAGCCTCTTTAGCAGGGTCTTCCATCAACTCAATACCCCAGGCTTCTAAATTTTCTTTCTTCTTAATGTATGCTGCAAAAGCACCTTCACCACAACCTATATCTAATAGTGTTTTGCACCCTTTTGGCAAGTACGCCAACATTTCCGGCCTTATATGTTTGTAATAATCGTTAGCTTTATTATCGTAGTCCATATGGATTTTTAACATGTAAAAAAGCCATAGATACGGACTAATCAACCAGTTCGTCCAAAAATACTATATTTTTTTTCAGACGCAATATTTGGCATAAAAACTTTATTGTCCTTACGCACCTATGCGGATAAAAACTAAAAACGAAGTTATCTTTTATTGGAAAATATTTATAGGACCTATTAAAAGCTTTATTACCTGCTATAGTTTGGAGACTCTTTAGTTATGGTAACATCATGAGGGTGACTTTCATTAATACCGCTAGCTGTGATTTTAACAAAACGTCCTTCATCTTTTAATGTTTGAATATCCTTTGCACCGCAATAACCCATACCTGCTCGCAAACCTCCCACAAATTGATGAATACTTTCGTATAATTTCCCTTTGTAAGGCACTCGACCTACAATTCCTTCAGGAACTAACTTTTTAATATCATCCTCTACATCCTGAAAATAACGATCTTTACTTCCTTGCTTCATAGCCTCTACAGATCCCATTCCACGATACGATTTAAACTTCCTTCCTTCGTAGATTATTGTTTCCCCAGGTGATTCTTGAGTACCCGCTAAAAGCGAACCTAACATAACCGTATCTGCGCCAGCTGCAATCGCCTTAGGAATATCACCAGTATATCGAATTCCGCCATCTGCAATAACGGGAACACCTGTGCCTTTTAAAGCAGCAGCGACCTCTAAAACGGCTGAAAACTGTGGGAACCCTACCCCAGCGACAACACGGGTTGTACAAATTGATCCTGGTCCAATACCTACTTTTACCGCATCTGCTCCTGCTTCTACCAAATACTTAGCAGCTGCACCTGTAGCAATATTTCCTACAACAACATCCAGTTCTGGAAATTTCGTTTTCACTTCTTTCAAAACATTTACCACCCCTTTGGTATGTCCATGTGCCGTATCTATAATTACAGCATCCACACCGGCATTTACCAACGCTTCTGCTCTTGAAACAGCATCACCGGTAACGCCAATGGCAGCAGCAACACGCAACCGACCAAAGCTATCTTTATTTGCAATTGGCTTTTGGGTAAGCTTGGTGATATCTCTAAAAGTAATTAAACCTATAAGTTTATAATTTTCATCTACTACTGGCAGTTTTTCAATTTTACTCTCTTGTAAAATATCTTCTGCCTGTGCTAAAGAAGTGCCTTCACTAGTAGTTACCAAATTCTTTGAGGTCATTACCTCAGCAAGTGGTCGCTCATTATTTTTTTCAAAACGTAAATCGCGATTGGTAACGATACCAATTAGTTTACCTGATTCATCAACAATAGGGATACCTCCAATGCTAAATTCTTTCATTGCCGCTTTTGCATCCTTCACTTTTGATTCTAACGGTAAAGTTACCGGATCTATAATCATCCCACTTTCAGCACGCTTAACCTTACGAACTTTCATCGCCTGTTGCTCAATACTCATGTTCTTATGCAAAACACCAATTCCTCCCTCTTGAGCCATGGCAATTGCCATTTGAGATTCGGTAACCGTGTCCATTGCAGCAGAAACAACAGGAACATTGATTGTTATGTTACGCGTGAATTTTGTTTTGATATCAACTTCTCTCGGAAGTACTTCTGAATAAGCTGGGACTAATAATACGTCGTCGTATGTAAGACCTTCTCCTAAAATTTTGTGTTGGTGGGCGTTCATGGCAATTACAGATTAATTGCGTGCAAATATAAGGTTTTTTGTGCCAGAATTTACACTAGGACCGAATCTATTAACTATTGTTGTTTTCTTAACGTTTGTGATAAAATTAGGAGTGCGGAAGCTGTAAAAGTTAGTGTCATTAAAATTCCTGAACAAATCACTACATACTTCATCCATAAAACACCAGTCCAAACTAAATAAATACCACCAAAAGTTAGGATTACGGATAGAAATGGCTCAATCGTTAAAAAAAGCTTTAATTTTTTAGACCCTTTGGTTATCCAAACCAATCCCCCAAGAAGAAAGAAAATTAAAGACATTGAAAGAATGTGCGTATGCACAATGGTTAGCATTTGTCTATCGCTTTTTTTAAATTTCATTTCAGCAGCTTCCTCATCGTCTTCGTTACCCAAATAATTCTCTTCAATGCCTGCAGGACTATTACTATCTGTTTCCAAAATAAATAAAAGTCCAGTAAAAAAACCTATAGAAAGCACAACTACAAAACATGCTATGAAAATTTTAATTTCTTTTGGGAAAGTCTGCAGTAATCCGTTAAACTGCATTATAGAATTTTATTTTCTTGTAATATTCCAATTGATTGCAATAAATTGTCCATTGCAATCGTCATGGAGCGCACAGAAATAGTTGCTCCAGAAATTCCATCGATGTTCGTTTCATAGTCTACCCGGTCTGACCCTGTTTTGCCGAAAAATTGTTTCAACCATCGCTTACTTCCTATTTCACCACCGTATTCTTCACGATAAATTAATATCTTAGAGTGAACTATTTCAAGTTTATTATTAAAAAGCACCAAATAATCAAATTTAGCAGTTTTGCTTGGTGCTTGATCTACAAAAACATAACCTAAAAGTTCATCGTTTTTATAAATCGCATTAAAATTTTGCGCTGTTACTTTAGCTGGTAATTGCACATTTAATTCACTATCCACTACAATTGATTGGAACGAAAAATTGGAAACCTCAAAAGTTTTTTCAACTTCCTTAACTACCTTTTTCTCTATTTTCTTTGGAAGTCCAAAGCCGAGCAGCAAAAAAGATACTACAAATAGGATACTATATGTGGTCTTTTGTATTCGCATCAGGCAAATATAACTATTTGGAATTAATCTTAATAAAAGAAAATGTTTTTTCGATAAAAATTGAACTACTTTATTTTAACGCAATGCAAGAATGCCTTAAAACCATACGCCAATTCCAAAATTCAACCTATCCTTAGTGTCCGATTCCGAAGCATTTGAACGAAATTGATAATCCGCTTTAACCACTACTCCTGGTGCTATATGATAATTTAAACCCGTTGTTACATCTGTACGGTCGTAGGCCTCATTTGCAACTAAAGTACCATCTGTATCGGCATGCGTGTTAAATTTTTCGAACCGTGTAAAAGCAAATAGCCTTTGTTTTTTCTCTAATCCTAAAAGATTGTATGCACCTTCAACATAAAAACCTTGGAGTGCACTACCCAAATCTTGTCCAGTTAGGGTATTGTATTTATCTGTATCGGATAAAGATGCATGTATAAATTGACCTCTGGCTGTAAATCTTTGGTACGCATAGCGTGCATCTAAGCCAATCATACTAATACCGATATTGGCACCTTCAATATCTTCAACTTCATCTGTAGCTTGAGTTTTTCCGAAGTACCCAGAAAGTCCGATACGCAAACCTGGAATTCCATAATAATCAAATTTTGTAGATAATGTAGGGCTGCTAATTGTTGATTGTATTCCTTTTTGTCGACCACCTCGCAACCCATTTGAACCTCTTAAAAATCCTGAGATACCCCCGGCACCATCTGCTTCAGTAGATTTAAACCCATTAAATACATACACCTGGTAACCAATCGAAATTTCATTAAACCTGCCCGATGCACCGATACCTAACTCACGCCATGTTGTGGGAACAATTACATTATCCATTGCCGGTCTTTCTGTTCCGTTAAATGTGGTAGGTTCATGAAACTCATTAACAATACCCATTGGCACTAACATTAACCCGCCACGTAAACTTATGTTATTTCCAACATTGTAATTAACAAAAGCCTGTTCTATAAAAACTTCATTAACGTGTTCCAATTCTACTTCTGTAACAAATTGGGTTTTATCATTAAATCGATAACCAAAAAGCAAAACCATTCTTTGCACATCCAGCTCCCCATTATCTCCTTCCGGTTGATTGTAAAGCATTTCTGCATAGGCGCTTACGGTAACTGCAGAACCATAATTACCTGATAAAATCCGCTGTGCTGCATTTAATTGCGATTGTGGAATAAATGTAATTGAATCGGTTTGGGTTTGAGAAAAACCGAAATACACAGTACATATGAAAATAGCAGTTAGAAGTTGTAATTTTTTTGCCATTGCCCTCATTATTTATTTTACCCCGCAAAAATAAGGTCAAAATTGTGTTAATAAAAATTATTTTTAATAAATCTAAATAAGTTTAAGGCCGTAAAAAAAATCACCTTCAATTATGAAGGTGATTTTAATAACTATTATTTTAATTTAATTATGCCTCGCAGCTAGCACAATCTTTCTTTTGCTTAAATTTCTGTGCAGCATTCATACTATGTTGATAGTACAGCGACTTTAAACCTAATTTCCATGCTGTAACATGAATCTTATTGATTTCCTTCACTGGCATATCTGGGTGAACAATAATATTTACCGATTGTCCTTGATCAATATGATTTTGACGGTTTGCAGCTTGATAGATAATATCCATCTGATCAATTTCAGAATATGTTTTAAAAACATCCTTTTCTAAATCAGATAAAAATTCCAAATGCTGCACAGAACCATCACGCTCACGAATGCTTCGCCAAACTTCAGTAACATTCTGTCCTTTTTCTTCTAATAATTCTACCAAGAATGGGTTTTTAATTGTAGTCTTAATTTTAGCAATATCCTTCACATAAATATTTGACCAAATTGGCTCAATACCCTGTGATACTTGACCTAAAATAAAAGCCGAAGATGTCGTTGGCGCTACTGCATTTAATGTTGCATTACGTCTTCCATAACCTTCAAGAACTTTCGTTTCACCAAATTTATCAGCCAATTCCTCAGAAGCTTTGTATGATTTCTGTTTGATTATTCTAAAAATCTCGCTATTCAAATTGAATGCTTCTTGACTATTAAAAGGAAGCATTCTAGACTGTAATAATGAATGCCAACCCAAAACTCCTAAACCTAATGATCGGTTTTCTTTTGCAAAATTATAAGCACGTTCCATAAAAAGGAAAGTTTGACGATCCTCTCTACTATCAGAATCACGATACGCTTCAAGTTTCTCCAAGAATTCTGTTATTACAGCATCTAAGAAATAAACCATTGTTTCAACAGCATCAGTATCTTTCCATTTATCGTAGTGTAAAACGTTTACTGAAGATAATACACATACAAAAGACCAATCATCATTAGAAGGCAACATAATTTCCGTACAAAGGTTACTTGCATATATCGGTAATTGTTTGTCTTTATATACATCTGCCGCTCCGTTATTTGCATTATCCTTAAAAAAGATATATGGATAGCCCATTTCACCTCTTCTTTGTAATACTTTAGCCCATATAGAACGTTTAGCTGTATCACCAGCTATCATTTCTTCCATCCATTGATTGGTCACGGTAACACCATGAGTTAATTCTTGAATTGGATTACCTTCTGTACCTATTTCTAAAAATTCTTCTATGTCTGGATGCTCTACTGGTAAGTATGGAGAAAATCGACCACGACGCACTGAACCTTGACTTACCACGTCTACCATAGATTCAAAAAGCTGCATAATATGTACAGCTCCTGATGCCTGGCCGTTATTCTTAACGTCTGCACCACGATGTCTTATTTTACCGAAGTAACCAGAAGTACCACCTCCTAATTTTGACATCATTCCTACTTCTGATTGGGTATATAAAATATTACCCATATCATCATCTATATGAGAACCAAAGCAACTAATTGGCAAACCTCTTTCCTTGCCAAAATTAGACCACACCGGTGATGCTAATGAGAAAAAGCCCTCTGACATATAGCCATAAAACTTATCTGAAAAGCCAGGCATATCTAAAAGTTGTTCTGCTCTATCTGCTATTTCACGTATACGTTGCTCGGCAGTTACGCCTTCAGTTAAATAACCGGAATTTAAAAAGCTGCGACTGTGTTCGGTTAACCATTCAAAACCGGAGTCATTATTTTCTTTGTGTTTTTTTAAGGTTTCTTTTCTAGCTTTTACAAGCTGATCAGTGTCCGAAATGTTAGTTGTTTGTGTTTCCTGGGTAGTGTTTAATTCGTTCATTTAAAAAAGATCGTCGCTGGTTATACTTTGTGTTCTTTTACTATAGTTTATAGATCGTTTTACGAAGAAGTCGCCATGTTTAGTGCCAATGATTTCATCATCAAACCATTCAGTTTGCGCCAATAATGTTTCGTCTACTTCAAATATTTTTTCAATTCCGATACTCTCAAGTGAGCTATTGAATCGGTTTTTAATAAATTCATTTACCACGTCTTTTGGTAAAAATTCTAATTCACCTTTTTCAAAAATCCAATCTACAATTGCGCTTTCAGATGCAAAGGCATCTTCGCACATTTTCTGAATTGCAGATTCATGTGCTGCATCAAACCATTCAGGATTTTCATTCTTAATAATTTTAATGATATCGATACCAAAATCTCCATGTATTTGTTCCTCCTTAGAAGTAGCCTCTACTACATTAGAAACACCTTTAAGCATATTCTTATGCTTATTGAATGCCATTATAATTAGGAATTGTGAAAACAATGATACATGCTCTATAAAAAGAGAAAACAATAGAATAGATTCTGCATACTCTTTATTATCCTCACTCTTAGCATTCTTCAGTGCAGTTTCCAAATACTGTACACGTTTCATTATTACTGGTTTTTTCTTCAGTTTTTTGAATTCAGCATTTAAACCTAAAATTTCGAGCAAATGAGAATATGCATCCGCATGTCTGACTTCACTTTCTGCAAATGTTGCGCCTACCGATCCTATTTCTGGTTTTGGCATTTTATGATATATGTCGCCCCAAAAACTTTTAACCGCTACTTCAATTTGTGAAATAGCCAACATTGTGTTTTTTATTGCACTTCGCTCGGTATCATCCAAACGTGTTTTGAAATCTTGAATATCACTTGTGAAATTGAATTCTGAATGTATCCAATATGAATGACGAATTGCTGGAACGTATTCGTACAATTCTGGATACTCGTAAGGTTTTAAATTAATACGCTTTTCAAAAATATTCGTTTTCCTTTTTAAGGCTTGTTCATTTCTGTAAAGAATGTATCCTTTGGCAACATCAAAAAAGCCACCTTCCATTAATTTATTCTCAACAAAATCTTGCACCTCCTCAACAGTTGGCACATAGTTTTCATCTAAAGCTTTTCGTTCTAAAAGCGATGTATATACATTGTCTGATATACGTGTTGCATCGGCAAATCCGCCATGTTCTACAGCTGTCATAGCTTTTAAAACGGCGTCAGTAATTTTATGCAACTGAAAGGGTTTCTTTGTGAAATCCCTCTTGATGAGGTGGGTAATTTCCATGGAATTAAATCGAATTATTAATGGTCTTCTTAGCGTGCTGTAAAGTTCAATTTTTATTCCCTTTACTTTTCCTTAACATACGTTGGGTTTTCCACATGTTTATTAACATAGTAAAGTTGCACACGAGATAATCATAAATTAACACATGATTATCAGTTGTTTATATCATTTTCAGAGAACCAAAATAAAATGAAGAATATTTTTATCCTTTTAAAAATAAAAAAAAATCCAATATTTTCATATCCATTTTGAACAACAAATCTTTGATTCTCAATGCAGTAAAAAAAATGAAAAAAATGTTCCTTTTTATTTAAAAAATAGAAATGAAAATCTTAAAGCAAAATAGTAGAATCGTCTTTTACATAATTGAATTTTATAATTATGAAAACAAATCACTTTCCTAAATAAAAATGTATACATTTAAAAAAGACTTTACAAAACTGAATAAAATAAGAAGTTTGTTATTGTAATATTTTTAATCAAATTTTTCATTTAAACTTTTCACATGAAAACTGTTCTTGTTCTATTCCTATTTACAGTAGCTCATACTTGTCTAAGTCAGAAAAATAAACCTACCGTGAAATCCATTCTTCTTGAACAATTAGAAAATACGCACAATAATCAAAGTTGGTTTGTTCCTTCAAGTAAGGCTATACAGAACTTAACTGTAAGACAAGCTAATTGGAAAAATAAAAAAACAGACCATTCAATTTCCGAATTAGTTTCTCATCTAATTTTTTGGAATCAAAGAGATTTAACTGCTTTTAAAGGAGATTCGTTACCTAGTTTTAACTATGACAATAACAGTACTTTTAAAAAACCTAATAAAGAATAATGGATAACCGTTGTTAAAACATTGGACAGCATTCAATCAGAATGGATTTATTTGGTAAAATCAGCTACAGCGATAGAACTTTCAGATTGGAGTTCAGAAATAGCAAACATGTGCTCCCATAATGCCTATCATACCGGACAAATCGTATATATTAGAAATCAAAAAGGGTGGTGGGATTAAACAGTAAGACTACAATTTAGGGCAACGACTACAATTTGTTTTGCCTTTTTTCTTATACTTCTTACAGCACTTTTTCTTTTTATCGCCCGAGCAACCGCCACAATCCGCGGAAACCATAACACAAGGACTCATTAAAATTACTGGGCTCATTATTTTTATTAAATCTAAATAATAACAAACCTACAAAAAAAAAAGATTCCAAAAAACGGAATCTTTTATAATTTTATAATAATTAATTCTTATTCAGGCACATCAACTGTACTAACAATAGCATTAATATCTCTATCGAACATATAATGGCCGGATTTATCATCACCAATTATGTTTAGTTTATCTAATAAGGTACGTGCAACCGCTTCTTCTTCCAATTGTTCAGTAACATACCATTGCATAAAATTATGTACGTTGTAATCCTTTTTATCTAAACATTCGAAAATTACGTGGTTAATTTGCTCCGTAACGAACATTTCGCTTTTTAGAAAAACCTCAAAAAGCGCATTTAGTGATTCATATTCTGGTGCTGGCTGCTCTAATGCAGGCACAAGTACTTTACCACTGCGTTCATTAATAAATTTCACCAATTTAATCATATGCACGCGCTCTTCTTCAGATTGCTTGTAAAAGAATTCAGCAATACCATTATAACCATTAGCATCGGCCCAAGAAGCCATTGCTAAATAATGCATAGATGCATTTGCTTCGTACTTCACTTGATCATTTAATAACTTCTCTATTGATGAGTTCATAGGTTTTTAATTTTTAACGAAGTTAATCAGCTTTAGGATGTATTCAAATTATAGGCTCAAAAATTTTAAGTGTTTAGACGAAATTCATCCAACGTATCATCCATATTAAGCATAAATTGAGTTCCTTTAATCAAATCCTCCATTAAGTGTAAAACTGGTTCATTAACTTTTAAGCATATATCTACTAGCGGATTAGAACACCATATTTAATTGCATTTATTACCACCACAATCATCACAACTACACGGCTCATTTGATTTCAGCACTATATTCATTAAATAATCAAGATCATTTTTAGATAAATACAAGCCAACAGAATCAACAATTAATTGCACCACGCAAGCTGGATTAGCACTATTTACTACCTTATATGTTGCTCCGTATTCGTTTCTATATAATAATTCCATAACCTGTTTTTAAAAAAACCAAGCACCCCGAAAGATGCTCGGTTTCAAAATTAACTCAAACTCAAACTCATTAAATGCTTATTACTGTAATAAGGTATATTCAAATGCAGGGTAGCCTCTAACTCCACTTTCGTTAACCAGTGCTGTAAACTTCAATTTGTATGTGTTTCCATCAGAATCCTTTAAAATAAAGTAAACATCTTCTTTTAAAGATGGCAGCGAACCTGGCCCTCCACCATTTCTCCAATTACTGCCGATAACACGTTGATCATCTTCAAATAAACTTTCATCTACATTAGACAATTCAAAATCGGCATACGCTAATGTTTCCACCTCAACCATATAAGCCATAGTACCCGCTTTAGAATTAGTTGTTACAAAATCTGAATAACCATACGAACCATAACCTTCTATTTCATTAGTAAAAACCGTAAAATTTAAATCCCATTTATCTTTTATAGGTTCTACCACGATTTCATTTTCAGTCATAAGACTAAAAAACTGAAAATTATACGCAGCATCTTTTGCTATCGTTACTTCGGAATGTGTTGTTTCGTCGAGACCCGCATATTGTAAGGTATAATCCGTTTCATTTCTTAATACCCGAATTTTCATCCAACCTCGAGATTCGCCAGACACTGCAACACTTCCATTTTCAGGTGTTTCTGTTCCTATTTCAGAACCCAAATTCACTAAATAAACTTTATTTTCAGAGTCTGTTTCAGAAATCTCAGCGATAGCTGTTCCGGTAATCACGCCATCTGGACTATCGACAAAAACAGTATTTGCAGCATCAAAAGTTCCAACAGCTACGGTTGGTTGTAAATCCGCAACACTTGCTGCATCAACTGCATCAATATCAACTGCATCTAATTCCGAAACTGCCATAAAAACAGAACCATTAATTGCAACTCTAAAAGAATCTCCATTATAAAAAGCAAGATCCCAGCTTTCACGATTTACTGAAGTTTGGTTTTGTCCACTTAAGTCAACATAAACCTGATTGGGTTCGTTAGGCCCTCCAACTTCTGACTCTATATTACCGCCAAGAGCAGCAGTCTCTGCGAAGGCAACTTGCATTGTTGTATTACCACTTGTAATACCACCTCCAACGTTTACAGTAGCAATACTAAAATCTATACTCTTCTCCATACCTTCTATAGCGTCTTTTAATTTGGTAAAACTAAATGAGGCACTCGTAGCGCCACTTGCTACCGAAATAGATATAACACCATTATCTGCCGCTGGATCAGTAACAAAGTCTTCTGATGAACCATAAACAGCATTTGTCCCCGTAAATGAAATACTTATTGTACCGTCTTCTGGAGCTACAGTTGAAAAAATTAAATTTATTTCTTTTTCACTTTCAGTTGCATTAAAACTAACTGATGGGTTTTCAAAAGCCACTACGAATTCTTCAGGCACTACAGTATTGTCATCTGAACTACAAGCAGCGAGTACAAGTAAAAATAAAATTGGTATTAGTTTGATTGTTTTTTTCATTGGATTTGATTTAAAAATTAAGATTATATAAAAGTTTTAGAAAATATGAGCGACCATACCCGAGCAATATATTGCTCGACTGCGCTGAATGCACTGCACCACCAGCAGATATAGTATTTACACGGGTAACATTTAATAGGTTTCTAGCACCAAGGGTTACCTGAAACGTCTTGTCAAAAAAAGATTTTTTAATGGTAGCATCAAGCCAACTGTACTGGTCTTGTTCGCCTCGAAAAAAAACAACATCACCGTCATCATTCTGTATTTGTTGAAATTGATATTGCTTTCCAGTGTATTTGTAATAAGCAGAAAAAACTGCATTCCACTTAGGAATGCTATACGATATATTACTATTTAATTGTAGTGAGTATAAAAAATCATCATTGAAATCTATCTGACTTTCTAAGGTTTTTGATTCCCCTGAAAAAGATAGACCCGCACTAAATTGTAGGTTATTATATGACGTGGTATTGGTTATTGACAGCCCCCAAGTTCTAAAGGTGTCAATATTATTGAACTGATACGCTAGCGGACTCGTATTAACTA
>NZ_JBDVFA010000012.1:0-123182 GCF_039941195.1 Aurantibacter sp.
GTTTTCATCGCCTTTATAGTAAGCGCCTGCAACACTTAAGATTTTTACGGCTTTAACAACTCCCGTATTAGGAATGTGGCCACCTCTACATAAATCAGTAAAAGTGCTATGGTCACAGAATGTAATTGTGCCATCTTCCAAATTGCTGATAAGATCAACTTTATATTCGTTTTTGCCTGTATAGTAGGACAATGCTTCTTGTTTGCTAACTTCTCGCATCTTGAAGTCGTGTTTTTCACGAGCAATTTGAAGCATTTTGTCTTCTATAGATTTAAAATCTTTTTCAGACAGTGTTTCATTACCAAGGTCTACATCATAATAAAAACCATTCTCTATAGCTGGACCTACCCATAATTTCACATTTGGATAAAGTTCTTCTAAAGCCTGAGCCAAAATATGAGCAGATGAGTGCCAAAATGCTTTTTTGCCTTCATTAGAACTCCAGGTATAAAGTATAAGCGACCCATCAGTTTCCAGTGGTGTTGTAGTTTCTACAATAGTATCGTCAAATTTGGCAGAAATAACATTTCTTGCTAATCCTTCACTAATACTTCTGGCAACATCAAAAGGTGTGACACCCTTATCGTATTCTTTTATGCTTCCGTCTGGTAATGTAATTTTAATCATATTCTACTTCTCAAAATAAGATGGCAAAGATAATGAACTCAAGCCTACTAATATATACTTAGGGCGGTACTTTTTAGAAGGTAATAAAGTTTTATGATTTTTTGAGTATAACGCTATATTGTACAATTTAAATTTATGGAGTTTTCTTGTATATTCACATAGTTTTTAACCTCCCCTTTTTTTAAATATTTGATTTATGAGGATTTTTATATGCCTAATTTTCACCGCACTTTTCTTTTATTCTTGTGGAGATAAACCTGTTGATGTTGAATCAACTCAAATAGAAATCGACCCCGTCAATTATTTACCTTTTGAAAAGATTAAATTGGAAAATTTGTCAGATTTCGAGCAAGTTTCTGAAAATTGGACAATAGCGGCAAGTGCTTTTGTAGACAGGACTGAAGATAAGACTATTACTTCAACTGAAGGAGTGGGAGTATTAGTGAATAAACCGGAGGAAGGGAGAATGGGTAATCTCTTTACTAAATTTGAACATGGTGACATAGAGTTAGAAGTAGACGTTATGATGCCTAAAAATTCGAATTCAGGGATATACTTTCAGGGTCGATATGAAATTCAACTATTTGATAGTTGGGGAGTTGAAAAACCAACTTATACGGATATTGGTGGAATTTACGAAGGTGATGAACATGAAGGCGTAAAAGGATTTGACGGGCAGGCACCAAATATTAATGCCGCTAAATCACCTGGACTCTGGCAACATTTCAAAATAATTTTTCATGCACCAAAATTTGATGATTTGGGCAATAAAATAAGGAATGCACAATTTGAGAAAGTTTGGTTAAATGGGGTGTTAATTCATGAGAATGCTGAAGTTACCACTCCTACAAGAGCGTCTGCTTTTAAAAATGAGCAGAAGACAGGACCGCTAATGATACAGGGCGATCATGGTCCCGTTGCCTTTAAGAATATCAGCTATAAATTATACGATGATAAAAGTGTTTCACTTTCGAATTTGAAATTGATTGAATATGAGAATAAGGAACAATTAATGCCTAACATAGATAGTTTAGTGCCGATAAGAGAAATAGTTGTCGATTCTATTTCTGTTCAAATGGTAAGTGGCGTTCGAACTCAAAGAATTTTAAAGTTTACAGGTGAATTACAAATACCTAGCAACGGTGAGTATCTTTTTGATTTAAAAGTTAATCAAGGTGGCGCTCAATTTATAGTTGATTCCGACACACTAATTAATCTAAATGGTAATTATTATTTGGATTCTTTAGGATTAGCAACCGTCAATTTGAAGACAGGCCTAACACCATTTACACTTATATATAATAAGCACAATCCTTGGGTAAAAGGTTTTAGTTTAGAAGTAGAGGGTCCAGGACTACAAAAGAGAGCTCTACAAGCCCCTAAATCTCTAGATTTGTCAAAGAATAAACCGACAGAAAGCATTAATGTTGACGTCTTGGATGAGACTATTACACAACGTAGTTTTTTAATGCATAATGGAAATAAAAGGACACATTGCATTTCAGTTGGCACACCAGAAAAAATTAATTATGCCTATGATTTAAACTTAGGAACATTATTGAAAGTGTGGAGCGGAAGATTCTTAGATGCTACACCAATGTGGCATAGTAGGGGACAAGAACAATTAGCTCTTCCTGCTGGTTTTACCGTTTCGTTTGATGGAGATTTAGCATTTTATAAACTAGAAAACAACAAGGCCATTTGGCCAATGGAAGGGAAGGTAAATAGAAAGCAAATGGGCTATGAGTTGGACAGGAATAGGGTGCCAACATTTTTATCGCAAATAGGGAATAGTGTTATTTCTGATAAAATGATACCATCTAACAAGCAACGTGCCATAAAACGAATTATTAATATAAAAGGTGATGAAGAAATTTGGCATAAAATTGCATCAGGAGAATCAATAGTTGCTCTGCCTGATGGCACATACCTTGTTAATGACGAGAGTTATTTTATAGCTTTTGATGTAGGAGATTCCACGAAGCCGATAATACGAAATAGCGAAGGAATGGATCAGTTGTTAATTGAAATTCCGGCTGGAGAACATTTAATTGAATATAATATTATCTGGTAAAATATGAATATGAGAATTATGAAGAAACTAATATTAGTATTTATATTATTAGGAATTGTAAATGTTAGCTATGCCCAAGAGAAATCGGATTTGGCTAAAAAAGAATCGAATTATTACAAAATAGTTGACGTGCCGATTCCTGATGATATAGAACTTGAGGTTGGTGGATTAGTGCTTACAGATAAGGATAAATTAGGAGTTTCCACAAGACATGGTGACGTTTGGCTAATTGATAAGCCCTATAGTCAAAAGCCTAATTATACTCGTTTTGCTCAAGGTCTTCATGAACCATTAGGTTTAAATTATAAAGATGGTAGTTTTTATTTGTCACAAAGAGGTGAATTAACACGTTTAACAGATAATGACGGAGATGATAAAGCCGATAGTTATAGAACTATTTATTCTTGGCCGCTTTCTGGTAATTATCACGACTATTCATACGGACCGAAATTTTTAGAAAATGGTGATATGTTGGTTACTTTAAATTTATCTTGGATTGGCCATGGGGCAAGTCTTGCAAAATGGAGAGGTTGGATGTTGAAAATTACACCTGAAGGAGAAATGACCCCATTTGCCACTGGTTTGCGCTCTCCATCAGGATTTGAGATTAACGCTGAAGGAGATATTTTTTATACGGAGAACCAAGGAGATTGGGTGGGTTCTGGCAGGATGACCCATTTAGAAAAAGGAGATTTTGCTGGTAACCCCGAAGGCTTAGTCTGGTCTGGCGATGAACAGTCACCGTTAAAGCTCAAAATGGAGGATATCGAAAGGGAATCAGGACTTAGTCTTTATGAGTACTCTAAAAAGGTTCCAGAATTAAAAGCGCCTGCAATTTGGTTTCCACATACTATACAAGGCATTTCAACTTCCGATATTTTATATGATACCACAGGGGGTAAATTTGGTCCGTTTGAAGGTCAAATATTTGTTGGGGATCAAGGGCATAGTAAAATAATGCGTGTTTTCATGGAAAAAGTTAACGGAGTCTATCAAGGAGCATCTTTTAATTTTGTTGAAGGGTTTTCCTCGGGCATACTTCGTATGATTTGGGGTAGCGATAACAGTATGTTTGTTGGTATGACGAGTAGGGGGTGGAGATCTACTGGAGGGGCTGAATTTGGTTTACAGCGTTTAATTTGGAATGGTAAAACTCCTTTTGAAATAAAAACAATGAAAGCCAAAGCTGATGGATTTGAATTAGAATTTACAAAGCCAATAAATATTAAAATGGCGAATAAAATTGAGAGTTATCAGATTACAAGTTTTAACTACAAATATCATTATAACTATGGTAGTCCCATAGTTGGACAGCAAAAAGCTTTGGTGACAAATGCTGAAGTTTCCAAAGATGGCCTTAGTGTTAAGTTAACCGTTGATGGTATGCGATTAGGTTTTATTCATCAACTTAAAGTGCCTAATTTGGAGTCAATTAATGGAGAAAAGATATTACATGATACTGGATATTACACCTTGAATGAAGTACCTGGAGGTAAATTAATTTCACAACCAACAGAAAGTATGGCGAATGCAAAAGCAGGTGTACTTCAAGAGAAAAGGGTTAATATAATGCCAATAACTTGGATAAATGGGGTTGATAAACAAATAGTTATTAGCACTAAGCCTGGTCTTAAATACGATATTGAAGAATTAGAATTGGAGGCAAATACTAAAGTTGAAATTACATTTAATAATAATGACGATATGATGCATAATCTGGTGATCACGCAAAAAGATGACGCCGTTGATGAAGTAGCACAATTAGCATTAAAATTAGGATTAGACGGTCCAGATATGAACTACGTGCCAGAAACTGATTTAGTTATTGCCCATAGTGGAATACTTGAGCCAGATTCTTCTGAAAAGGTTTTCTTTCAAACACCTAAAACCCCAGGTCAATATTGGATTGTTTGTACCTTCCCAGGTCACGCAAGTGTTATGCGTATTAAGTTGATTATAAAGTAAAGTTATAGCTAAAAACTTGTACAGATTTAATGCGTCAGAATACGGAATTAGAAAATGAAGAACGCTTAAATACCATTTCTCATGGTGTAGGATTCGTTTTGGCGATTTTAGGAATGATATTATTGTTGTTGCAAAATTCAAAAAAATCTCATTTTTCCACGGTGAGTATTGTTGTCTATAGCTTAACGTTAATTTCTATGTTTGGAGTGTCTACGCTATATCACTATTCTAAAAATCCAATTTTAAAAAAGAAATTACGAATAGTAGACCACATTAACATTTACTTCTTAATTGCAGGGACATATACACCTGTAGCACTAATTACATTAATAAGTGGTAATGGATGGTTAATTTTGTATGTAGTGTGGGCTTTTGCAATCTTTGGCACTTTTTTCAAGATATATTATACAGGCAAGTTTGAATTTTTGTCCTTGTTGTTATATGCCATTATGGGTTGGTTAATAGTGATTGATATTGATAATTTATCCAATTCACTGCCGAAATTGGGGATGTATTTATTATGGTTAGGCGGAGCATTTTATACAATTGGAATTATCTTTTATGCGATTAGGCGTATTCCCAATAATCATTTTATTTGGCACTTATTTGTAATAGGTGGAGCTATAAGTCATTGGTTAATGATTTATTGGGCAGTGGTTTAAAGTAATAACAACTATTTTCGAAAAAAGATAAAAATCAAGGTTTGCCAATTGGGGAATCGTCACATTTTAAATCTCCTACTACGTATTGCATACCATCCAAGAAAAATTGTAGTAATTCTGGATTCTCTAAACTTTGGGCATTATGCGATGGCGATGTGTAAAAAACTCTTCCTTTACCATATTTTTTTATCCATGCAACATAAATAATCTCATCCTTAACTTCTTTTTTCTGTCCTTCAATTTTATCTACTTCCATATAAAGCAAAGGTCTAAAGTTAAGTTCTGAATATGCATTTTTAAAAAAGTACGGTTCATCAACATGAGTTAGGCCATTCCCTTTAAATGCTTGTACCATTGGATGATTTGAGTCTACTTCTTTTACATGTATTTCTTGTTGTTTTGGGTGATAATCAAAACTTCCACCTGTTAGTCTACTAAATGGCATCGAGTTATTTTGAATAGTAATAGCGCCATGTAGTAACATTAATCCACCACCTTTAGCAATGAAATTCATGAAGTTTTGTTCATATATAGCAGCTTTCGTTTTAATTTCGATATCGCTTAAAGAAGTATTCTGGCTTAGTAAATCATTAAATAAATCACGATTCGGTCCACTAGGGTTAGAATTATTTAAGATAACAGCATCGTATTTATTAAGGTTTTTCTTTTCAAATTGTTCAATATCAAAGCCGATATGTACTTCAAAAACACCTGACTTTTTTGCCATAATTTTCAGCAATTCTATATTATGCGGAATAGTCCAATGATCAAAACCTGTAGCTTTCGAAAAAACTAATATTTTCTTTTTAGTTACATTTTTAACTGTTGGCTCAGAAGGAGCTAGCTTTTCAATTTTAGATAGCCATTCATCATCGATTTTAACTACCTCTAAGCTTTGAGCTGAAATGGTATTAATAAAAAAAAGAAGTAATAATGTAGATAAAAATCTATTCATGGTTGTCGTTTTTTGTGATTTATCGTTAACGTTAACGTTTTTGTTGCACACTTTTTCTATTTTTTCAAAAGTAATTGTAAATTACGGAATAATTACAAGAATTTAAGGTATTATTTTAATTGTCAAAAGCAAGTCAATGAGAATTATAAAAGGAAATTTAACGCTATTCTTTTTCCTAGTTTTATGTATAAGTTGCAAACAAAATGATGAACTTACTTTTGAGGTGGACAGTTATAAGGATAAGATGGGTGTTGTTCCAATCTTTGTAAATACAGATATTTTAAGAGGAAAAAACATTGACAATTACGCGCTTTTTCAAAATAAAAACAATGTTAATTATCAGCTAGAAGGAGATAAAGTTTGGTTTTTGCATAACCCTGATAAAGGTAATTCTTACGTTTTTAAGGAAACACAGAAAGATGGTAATTCTTCATTAGTTAATAATTTGGAAGTTGAAAAGAAAAATGGAAACCTTCAATTAATGCTCAAAGAATCACCAGTGGTTTCGTATCGATATGAAATGACGTACCCACCGGAAGGAATCGATTCAATTTTTAAAAAATCAGGATTTATTCATCCAATACTTACGCCAAAAGGAGACACTTTAACTAGAATTCAACCGTCAGATCATTATCATCACTATGGTTTATGGGGGCCATGGACACATACTAGAATAGACACAACTAGAGTAGATTTTTGGAATTTGGGTGAAGGGATGGGTACCGTACTATTTAAAGAAATTAAGGATACTATATCGGGCGATATATTTTCGTCATTTACTGCTGCTCAAGAGCATATCGATTTTAAAACACAAGATGCACCACAAGTTGCTTTAAATGAAAATTTACAAGTGCAAATTTGGGATTTAGATCGAGATGATCGCTATATGTTTGATTATAATACTTCGTTTAGTTCTCCATTAGAAAATGGTATTTTATTTGAACAATATAGATATGGAGGCGGCATTGGTTTACGATTTAATGAGCGCTGGAAAGCAGATAATTGCACCGTCTTAACTTCTGAAGGAAACGACAGGATAACAGCTGATGGTACAAACGCGAAATGGTGTATCGTAACAGGTGAATCTTCTGATGGGAAGGGTACAAATGGAATTTTGTTTATGAGTCACCCTAAAAATCGAATGCATCCAGAACCTATGCGAATTTGGCCTATTGATGGAAATGGTGGAAGAGGAGATATGTTCTTTGAGTTTTGTCCGATTCGACATGAAGAATGGAAAATAGAACCGAATAAGATGTATGACTTAAAATATAGAATGGTGGTTTTCGAAGGTGAATTAAATGCTGAGGAAGCTGAATTTTATTGGCAAACATTTGCTGCTCAACCAAAAGTAAAACAAATAAATCAACTCAATTAAAAAATATGAAACGAAGAAATTTTATAAATAAAACGGCACTAGGTACAGTGGCCGCTGTAGGTTTTCCAACAATTGTTCCTTCACATGTATTAGGGAAGGACGCACCAAGTAATAAAATCAATATTGGACAAATTGGATGTGGTAGAATTGCTCGAGACCACGATATTCATGATACGATTAGATTTGACCAGGCACATTATGTAGCTGTTTGTGATCTCGATTCAAAGCGTGCAGCAGATGCTAAAGTTTTAGTGGATTCTTTTTACCAAGAAAAGACGGGTAAAAAGAAATACATGAACACTAAGGTTTATGGCGATTATCGCGAAATGTTATTAAATAAGGATATTGATGCAGTGGTAATTAGTACACCAGACCATTGGCATTCGCAACCAGCTATGGAAGCAGCAATTGCTGGAAAGGATATTTATGTACAAAAACCCACTTCATTAACAGTCCGAGAAGGACAACAATTAAGAGAAGCAGTTCAAAAAAATAATGTGATTCTTCAAGTAGGTACACAACAACGAGCAATGCCGCAATTTAGGGTGGCTGCGGAGTTGGTAAGAAATGGAAGAATTGGAAAAGTGCATACAGTTAAAATAGGTTTGCCGGGGGATCCAGCAGGTCCAGAAGCTCCTGCAATGCCAATACCAAGCAATTTGAATTTTGATATGTGGTTGGGTTCTACTCCAGAAGTAGATTATACCGAAATTGGTGTTCACCCTCAAAATGATTATAGTAGACCTGGATGGTTACGTTCAAGAAACTATGGAGCAGGTATGATTACAGGTTGGGGACAACACCATTACGATTCAGCAGCGTGGGGAATGGATACTGAATTAACAGGTCCGATTTCAGTAGAAGCGTTAGCCGAGTTTCCAAAATCTGGTTTATGGAATGTTCATGGAGACTTTTTCGTAAAGCATGAGTATGCAAACGGTATAACGGTTTACACCAGTGGAGGCTATACAAATGGTATTAAATATATTGGTGAGGACGGATGGATATTTGTATCACGAGGTTCGTATACGGCATCAGCTAGTGATCCAGTAGATAAAGAAAAAAGTGCTAAGGCACTTAACGCTTCGGATCCAAAAATTTTGGAAAGTGTAATTGGGGAAAATGAAATTCACTTAGAGAAAATAGATGACCAACATGGAAATTGGCTTGATTGTATTAAAACTAGGAAGCAACCAATATCGCCAATAGAAAAAGGACACAAAGCTTGTACTGTTTGTTTAATAAGTGATATTGCCATGCAGTTTGATAGGAAATTAGATTGGAATCCTGATACTGAGATGTTTATAAATGATGATGAAGCTAATGCCTTGTTGCGTCGCGAACAACGTAAACCTTATGGTACAGATAATGTAAAAGTGTAACTATTATTTCATTATTTTTAGCTAATAAAGATGTCAATTAAATTAAAATAATGAAAAATAGCCTTACTGCATTTCTTGTGTTTTCTCTCCTAATTTCGTGTGGAGAGAAAAAAACTGTTGATTCGAATATGAAGGAAGATAAAGTTGAAAAAGTGAAATTGATGACCCTTGATCCTGGTCATTTTCATGCAGCTTTGGTGCATAAAAAAATGTACCCCCAAGTAGATTCTACGATTTATGTGTTTGCACCAGAAGGACCAGAAGTTCATGATTTTTTAAAGAAAATTGAAACTTATAATACGCGTGAAAGCGAGGCAACAGATTGGAAAGTTTTAGAAAATGTTTCAGATGACTATTTGAATAAAATGGTTTCTGAGAAACCAGGGAATGTCATGATAGTTGCTGGTAAAAACTCCAAGAAAATCGATTACATTTTAGCGGCAGTGAATGCAGGTTTAAATGTCTATGCAGATAAACCTTTGGTTATAAATTCTGACGGGTTTGAAAAGTTAAAGAAGGCCTTTAAGTTAGCGAAAGAGAAAGATGTACTTATCTATGATATTATGACAGAGCGTTTTGAGTCTACGACGATGATGCAAAAGTTGTTTTCGACAATGCCTTCAGTTTTTGGAGAGTTAATAGAAGGTACTCCAGAAGATCCCGCAATAGTAAAAGAAAGTGTACATCATTTTTTTAAGTACGTTTCAGGTCAAGCACTAGTTCGACCACCATGGTTTTTTGATATTAATGAGGAGGGAGAAGGCATTGTAGATGTTACTACCCATTTAGTAGATCTCGTTCAATGGGAAGCATACCCGAATCAAATTATAGACACTAGCGATATTGAAATGGTAAATGCCAGACGTTGGCCGACTGTACTTACAGATGAGGAGTTTGAGGGAGTAACTGGGTTAAGTGAATTTCCCGATTATTTAGATAAAGATTTGGTTGACGGAAAACTAAATGTTTATAGTAATGGTGAAATGACATATAAAATTAAAGACAAATATGCTAAGGTTTCTGTGATATGGAACTACCAAGCACCAGAAGGAACAGGAGATACACACTTTAGTATAATGAGAGGTACTAAAAGTGATTTGATAATTAAACAAGGACATGGTGAAAACTACAAGCCTGTTTTATATGTGCGACCTAAAAATAAGGAGGGGTTTGATGAGGTTATCAATGAAGCGATTGCAGGAGCAGTACAAATGCAATTTGAAGGAACAACAACCGAGTTAATGAAAGACGGTACATGGCGAATAAACATTCCAGATGAATTTAAGATTGGTCATGAAGCCCATTTCGGTCAAGTAACCTCTAATTATTTAAAGTATTTGGAAGAAGGTAAATTACCAGAATGGGAAGTGCCTAATATGGTTGCAAAGTATTATACAACTATTGAGGCCTACAAATTGGCGCGTGAGAAGTAATCTTTGAGAAAATATAAATTGCAATAATCAATTTGCTCATTTTCATCAACATAATTTATTCCCGGAAGTATGATTCCTAGAAGCTTTAGTTTGTTTGATTAAATATCAATAATATCTTTATATTCTAAGAAAAAATCTTCCAGTAATTTCATGTTTTTATCGAGAAACTGCATTGTTTCTTGCCAGGTGTTTTTGTTGTGAATGGAGACATTGTTTAATTCAAGATACACTTTAGATATCTCTTTACCATTTTCAAGAAAATAGGAATCATCAAAAATTGCTTCGGGCCAATATTCATCAGTTATTATCGATTTTAAAGAAATTAGCTTCTCCCATAGTGTAATTCTTTTCTCTAAGTCAACGGTATCTATGTCCATTGATACTCGAGCCTTTTTTACATCGAAATCGAATTTGAAAAGCAGTCCTTTTATTTTGGTATTGTATAAAATCCATTTACGAGGATACGATTTACCAAAGGCAATCCAGAAATCTTGACGTAATTTTTTAGATTCTTCTTTACTAAACATTAGATGAAATATGCAATTACTATACCGAGCATAATTACGGCTAATTTTCTAAGGTTAAAACTATGACCTTCTGAACTTTCGAAAAGGATAACCGTAGAAATATGAAGAAATACACCAATTACTAATGCCGTAATGGGTACATGATATTTGTCAAGTGCATCAAAATTTGCAGCGATGTATGTTCCAAGTGGAGTCATTAGAGAAAATAACGTTATGAAAACAAAGGCCTTCGAGCGCGAGATTCTTGAATTAAATAAGAAGATACTTAAGATTATAGCAATAGGTACTTTATGAATTAAAATTCCATATATAATACTTCCATCATGATCTATTGGAAAACCTTCTAAAACTGAATGAATGCATAAGCTGATAAAAAGCAAAACTGGAAAGTTGCTTTTTTCACTATCAATATGCACATGGCCATGTTCAGCACCTTTAGAGAAAAATTCAAGAAATATTTGCAACAATATTCCCGTCATAATAAATAATCCAACAGTTTTAGAATCGGATTGCTCATATACTTCAGGTAATAATTCGAAAATAGTAAGTGCCAATAGAAAACCACCACTAAACGCAAGAACGAGCTTAAAGTTGCTTTTATTCTTTAGTCTGGTAACTCGGACTAATATATAACTGAGCAAAACTGCAAGAATGGGTAATATATAAATCATTAAGTAAATTGGCTTTCTTGTAATTTGAGTGTCAAGGCGCAAAAATACTGTATTTTTGCGGCACAATTTATCATGGGTATGAACAATAATTTTAAAATGGTCGCGAAGACCCTTTTTGGTTTTGAAGAGATTTTAGCTAAAGAAATACGGAATTTGGGCGGCGGAAATGTAGTTCCAGGAGTACGAAGTGTGAGCTTTGAAGGGGACACAGGGTTTATGTATAAGGCTAATCTTTGTGCGAGAACGGCAATAAAAATTATTAAACCTATTCATTCATTTACAGTTAGAACTGAAAATGAACTATATCGTAATATCTACGCTATGGATTGGGTAGAATATCTTGCTGTTGATATGACTTTTGCAATAGATACTACAGTAAACTCTGACAATTTTACACATTCTTTATATGTGTCGCAAAAAGTTAAAGATGCGATCGTTGATAAATTTCGAAGTACAGACGGTAAGCGACCAGATGTAGATGTTAAAAATCCTGACTTGAGAGTCAATATTCATATTCAAAAGGAACATTGTAATGTTTCTATCGATAGTTCAGGTAGGTCTTTACACCAACGAGGTTATCGTACTGCTACGAATATTGCACCTATTAATGAAGTTTTAGCTTCTGGATTATTATTGATGAGTGGTTGGCACGGACAGTCCGATTTTATGGATCCAATGTGCGGTAGTGGTACTTTCTTAACTGAAGCAGCTATGATTGCATGTAATATTCCAGCAAATATTAATAGAAAAGGGTTTGCGTTTGAAAAATGGCACGATTTTGATGAAGAACTTTTTAATAAAATTGTAGATGTCAGTTTAAATAAAACAAAGGAATTTAATCACAAAATACTAGGATATGATAAGGCACCATCCGCAGTTAGAAAGACAGGTGATAATGTCGAAAATGCAAATCTAGAGGACTATATAACAGTAGAACGAAAGAATTTTTTTAAAACAGAAAAAAATACAGAAGGTCCACTTCATATGGTTTTTAACCCTCCATATGGAGAGCGATTAAATCTTGATATGGAAGAGTTCTATTCTTCAATAGGCGATACGTTAAAACAAGGGTATCCAGGAACAAATGCATGGTTAATTACTTCTAATATGGAAGCTTTGAAGTATGTAGGTCTACGTACATCAAAGAAAATAAAAGTTTTCAATAGTCATTTAGAATCCCGTTTTGTAAAGTACGAAATGTATGAGGGGAGTAGAAAAAGGAGAGATAAGCATTAATGCAAATAATTATTCTTCTGATTTTGGTTTCGGTTTTTCTTTTTCTTTAACTTTTTTTGGTTTCTTAGTTTTTTTATAGAGCGGTAAAAAATAAGTTAGCGTATAATTATATCCAACTCCAAATTTACTTCCATCAGTTACTTTGTTGAAACCTGGAATAAAGAGATCGTGAAAATTCGTATCACGATTAGCGTTGGATAGAAGGAATCCTATTCTAGCGCTAAATCCGAGGTATATATTTGCAAAAAGTTCACCTTTTATACCAACAACACCTTCAAGCCAAGACGCTGTTCTACCATCAAATTCTTTAATTTCTTCACTACCTAAGGAAAATTCTGTGCCATTCCAGTAACGGTCAGCATCATATATTCGATAATTATTTACTGTTTGACTATAGCTGCTAAAAGCGTAACGAGCACCAACAAATATTGAATTTTGTTCCCCATACCAATTGGCATACGTATTATAATCTATACCTAATTTTCCATAACTACCAGAAGTGGTAAAATTATATAAGGTTTCTTGCTTTGTTTTTTTCTCATTCCCAAATTCGCCCGCGATATATAATTTGTAATTCAAACGGTAATCGGCCACAAATTCAATTCCACTATATTCATCAGCTATCAGCCCAGTAATTGGTCTACTTAAATCTACACCAAAACGAATTCCATATTTTTGTTTATGGGTTACAATAGAAGAATCTATAGGAGTCGCCACTAATGTATCCGACTCTGTTTGAGCAGCGCCTAAAGCAAATACAAATGCAAAACAAAAACTAATGAAATATTTTAACATTTGTTATAGTGTCGTTTTGTGTTAGTGATGGGGTTAAAACTTCAATCATTTTTATCCAATTATTAATGGTTGGTCCTGTGCCCTCAATATTCTCAAAATTCATAACAAAACCACAGGCTCGTGATTTAAATTGTTCATTTAAGTCATAATTAAATACTACGGTGTCGATATCAGCTGTAGTTGAATCTGTAGGGGTTAAATTTCTTGTTATAAGAAAAGATGTTGATGTTCCATCCACACGAAGGGGAACTTGAATTTCGGTCGTTGAAACATTTTCGATTACTGGAAAGACAACATCATCCAAAATTCCTTGAACATTCAAAGAAGTAACCTCTTTTAACATTGAAGAGTCAAATTGATCATAAAAACGAATTACCATTTGTGGGGTAGCAGCATCTATACAAATGTCATCCTTTTCGCATCCCGAGAAAAATATGATTACTGTAAGAATACTAAAAACTAAAGCAATTTTTTTCATAGGCTATCGCTTTTCCAAAAGTACAACATTTTCAACATGGTGCGTTTGTGGAAACATGTCTACGGGCTGCACTTTTTTAATTACATAATCAGCGTCCATTAATTGTAAGTCTCTAGCCTGTGTTGCACTATTACAGCTAACGTATACTATTTTCTTCGGCGATATATTTAAAATTTGTTGTACCACATCTTTGTGCATTCCATCCCTAGGAGGATCAGTTATAATTACATCGGGTTTACCATTAGAAGCAATAAATTCTTCATTAAATACGTTTTTCATGTCTCCTACAAAGAAATCTGCATTTACAATTTCATTACGCAGAGCATTTTCTTTTGCATCCATAATTGCTTCAGGAACCGCCTCTATCCCTACAACTTTTTTAACATCCCTTGAAACAAATTGGGCAATAGTACCTGTTCCTGTATATAAATCGTAAACAAGATCGTCTTTAGTTAAGCCAGCAAAATCCCTTGTAATTTTATATAATTCGTACGCCTGATTAGAATTGGTTTGATAAAATGATTTGGCATTAATCTTAAATTTCAGCCCTTCCATTTCCTCAAAGATATGATCTCTGCCAGCAAAGCAAACTATTTCTTGATCGTATATCGTATCGTTTTGCTTTTGATTTATTACATATTGCAATGACGTAATTTCATTAAATGTATGCTTAATATGATTTAATAATAATTCTCTTTTATCGCTATCATCTTCATAAAACTGAATCATTACCATAATTTCACCAGTAGATGATGTACGTATCATTAAAGTACGTAATAGTCCACGCTGATTTCTTGGATTGAAAAAAGTAAGTTCATTTTTTTCTGAAAAATCTTTTATTTCATTTCTAATAGCATTTGAAGGGTCTGCTTGTAGATGACATTTCTCAATTTGTAGAATTTTGTCCCACATACCAGGAATATGAAATCCCAGGGCATTTTTATCATCAAAGATAATATCAGATTGTAATTCTTCTAATGTTAACCAACGGCTATCCGAAAAAGAAAATTCCATTTTATTTCTATAGAAATATTGTTCTTTAGAACCTAAAATCGGAAATACTTCCGGAAGCTGAAGATGACCTATTCGTACTAGATTATTTTCTACCTCCTTTTGTTTATAAAAAAGTTGGTGTTCGTAACCCATATCCTGCCATTTACAACCGCCACAAACTCCGAAATGCTGACAAACAGGTTCAACTCTTTTGTCTGAAAGTGTATGAAAATTAGTTGCAACACCTTCAAAATAAGACTTTCGCTTTTTAGTAGTTTGTACGTCTACAATATCACCGGGCACAGTATTTGTCAAGAAAATAACTCTACCATCAGGGGCTTTACCTATAGTTTTTCCTTTAGCGCCTGCGTCAACCACTTCAACATTTTCAAATATCTGGCGTCTTTTCTTTTTTCGCATGGGTCAAAAATAAGAATAGTAAAGTTCTCTAGGAGCTAAATTTTGTGGGGATACTATTAAAAAAAGTTAAAACTATTTTATTTGGTATAACTAAGCAGTACTATTTAATAGAAAAAGGCCCATCTCGCGACGAACCCTTTCCATACAAACAACCTAACCAAACTAATTTTATAATTTATTTTTGAGAATTGAATTTTTCTAAAATTCTACCCATTTGTTTTCCTGCTGCTTCTCTGCCTCCTAATCCAAAGGAAAGGGCAATGGTTATGGCAACCGTTCCGAGTGTGATACCAAAAGCCATGTTTATAATATCATCACCAATTCCCATAGTTTTAAGACCCATAGCTAAAAATATTGCTAGCACGCAAATTCTTACTATTGAAGCTATAAACGTATTATCATTTGTTTTAGCGATACTATTTTGTGCAATAGTAGAAACCCAATTACCGATAATAAGTATTATCAATCCGAATAAAATATTTCCTGATATATTTATAATGGTATTTAAAATTTCAGTAAGCCTAACAAATTCTAGTTTTTCAATGGCAGTCATAATTCCGAAAATCATTATAAAGAAATAGCAAATATCTCCGATTACATTTGATACATGAACTTTTTCTGAAAGACTACCTAAATTCATATTCTTTAGTAACTGGTCTAATTTTAAGGTTTTCAAAAGATCTTTTAATAGTTGCGTTACGAATCTACCACCTACTGCAAAGAATATGATGATAACTACAGCGACAAGTATTTTTGGGATTGCCACAAAAAATTGTTCTAACATATTGGTTGCCGGTAATGAAATGGTATCCATATTTAATATGTTTAAAGCAGCAATTAGTAGGGGAATGAAAATAAAAATAAAAACTATTTTTTTAAGTATGGCCACCAAATTTATATTCTCAGGTAGCTTTAATTTGGGCACAAATTTTTGAATAGTATCACCAGAAAGACCAACTAATTCGGATACTATTGTAGCTAGCATATAGCCAATATATGCTACTAAACCGGCTCCAATAATGTTTGGAATGAAAGTTAAAAAGCTGTTTAGTAAATTCTTTACAGGGTCTAAGACGTTTGTCATACCTAGTTTTTCTAAAACTAGCATAAACACAAAAATCATAATGAGAAAATATAGAAGCTTACCTATAAATTTTGAAAGCGTTATTTTATCGGTACCTAACTTATCATCAACCTTAGTTCTCTTGATAAGTTTTGTTATAAGTCTTTTAAGAAAACCAGCAACAATCCACCCTATAATTAAGATAGCTAAAGCTGCCAATGTGTTTGGAAGGTAGCCCCCGATAGAATTTGATAAGCTGTCCGTAATATTTTGTAAGAATTCCATATAGCGAAAAAAAAATGGTTAGTGTCTACTATTACGACACAGAATAAATAGATAAGTCACTTTTTTTAAAAAATAAAACTGATTACACGGTTTTTTGATTATCGAAAATTGACACAAAAACAAGATGAATTAAATAAGTTTTATTAGTTTTGGGGCTCTACAAGGATGATTTCTCTCCCACGCTGAATTTTCGAATCTTCGAAAGGAAAAAGGTATAGAAGGAATTACTGAAGTTTTATATTAAAGTAATTTACATCATGTCAATTTTACAAAAAATGTCATCTAAAGATGCGATAGCATTGGAAGAAAAGTACGGAGCACACAATTATCACCCGTTACCAGTTGTGTTAAATAGAGGTGAAGGTGTGTTTGTTTGGGATATGGAAGAAAAAAAATATTATGACTTTCTTTCAGCTTATTCTGCAATTAATCAAGGACATTGTCATCCAAAAATAGTGGATGCTTTGATTAGTCAATCACAAAAATTAACCTTAACATCAAGGGCCTTTCACAATAATATGCTTGGCAGGTATGAGGAATACGCTTGTAATCTTTTCGGATTTGATAAGCTATTGCCAATGAATACAGGTGCAGAGGCAGTTGAAACGGCCTTAAAAGTATGTAGAAAATGGGCGTATGAGAAAAAAGGAATCACGGAGAATGATGCACAAATTATTGTTTGTGAAAATAACTTTCATGGGCGTACTACTACAATTATTTCATTTTCTAATGATCCCGTCGCACGAGAAAATTTTGGTCCTTTTACCGATGGATTTATCAAAATTGAATACGATAACCTTAAGGCGTTGGAAACTACATTAGAAAGCAATTCGAATATTGCTGGATTTTTAGTTGAGCCTATTCAAGGTGAGGCGGGAGTATATGTGCCTTCAGAGAACTATTTAATCAATGCTAAGGCTTTGTGTGAAAAACATAATGTGCTTTTTATTGCCGATGAGGTGCAAACGGGCATTGCAAGAACAGGTAAAATGCTGGCTGTAGATCATGAAAATGTAAGACCAGACATATTAATATTAGGTAAAGCACTTTCTGGTGGAGTATATCCTATTTCTGCGGTATTGGCTAATAATGAAGTTATGGATGTAATTCATCCTGGAAACCACGGCAGTACATTTGGTGGAAATCCTATAGCAGCAGCTGTTGCCATGGCTGCATTAGAGGTAATTGAAGAAGAACAATTGGCTAATAATGCGCTAGAATTAGGTGAATTGTTTAGATGTGAAATGAATGCTTTTATTTCAAATTCTAACATAGTTAAAAAAGTACGAGGAAAAGGTTTACTAAATGCTATTCTAATAAATGATGCTGAGGAAAGTTCTACCGCTTGGGATATTTGTATGGCATTAAAGGAAAATGGTTTACTTGCCAAACCTACTCATGGTAATATAATCAGATTTGCACCACCATTGGTTATGGATAAAGAGCAGTTGTTAGACTGTGTGGATATTATTAAGCGCACGCTAATTAATTTTGAAAAGTAGGATAAAAAAAACCTGCCCTAAGTAAATTTTAGGGCAGGTTTTTTTATTTCTTATTAATTACAATTATTCAATCGGTTATTCACCTAGCATTTCTTCAATTTTTTCTTGCATTAATTCTTGATCTTGCAAACTCTCAAGTCCAAAAGTAGAAACTGCCCATACAGACATTAATAGGTAAATAGCACTTAGTGCAATACCTATGTAGGCTAAAATTTTACCAGTTTTTACATTTCCAAAATCAGTATACATTTCAGGGTTTTGATTGTATAGGGCAGTCGCTTTGTTCGCCATTACAACGGCAATAATTCCAAAGACAAGCCCGAGTACCCCATAACAGCAACAGGTTACAATTGAAAGAATTCCAAATACAAGTATAAGGGTAGCATTAGGTAGTTTTTGTTGTTCCATAATTTTTTAGTGGATTAGATGGTTCATTTTTAAAATATAGTTTATTATTATTGTTGTTCCTGTTAATATGCCTAGAAATATTTTTATTTGTGTTTCGAAACGGAATTTCACAAATTGACTAACAATTACGAATAAAACAAGAGCGACTAAGCCATAAATTGCTGGGTACATATCAAATGCTGCTTCAAATTCGCCTTTGACTAGATGAATTGCGGAGCGTTGCATACCACAACCCGGACAATCAATACCAAAAAGTTTTTTATTCATACACGGAAGCATAAAATCTTCTATAGAAACTAAAAGTGGTATTAAGGGTATTTTCATCATTACATTAATTACAAGCTGAAAATTAGCATTATTTTTGGAAAATATACTAAAAGCATGACTGTTTTTCAATTAGGAGATAAGGTTGAAGTGTTGGACGACACTATTTCAGGTGTGGTGATTTCTATTGATAATGATGAAGTTAGCATAGAAACTAATGAGGGGTTTGAAATGAGTTTCGAGGCCAAAGAATTGGTTAATGTTGAATCAAACGAAGATTTTCGAGTAAGTAGTTCTGATGTTTCTAAGGCAAAAGCTGAGAAGGAATTTGTAAAAAGAAAAAAAGTCAGAATAACCAGTAAAAAGGAACGAAATGCACCAAAAATGGAAGTTGACTTACATATAAATCAGTTGGTAAAATCTCCTAAAAACATGACTAATTTTGATATGCTAAATATCCAATTAGAAACAGCAAGACGGCAATTGGAGTTTGCTATTCGAAATCGTATTCAAAAAATTGTATTTATTCATGGAGTAGGGGAAGGTGTTCTTAAGCAAGAACTCCATACAATGTTTCGAAGATTTGAGAATTTAAAATACTATGATGCCGAATATAAAAAGTATGGTACAGGGGCAACAGAGGTATATATTTATCAGAATTCTTAGAAATCTATTCTGATTTTATAGAAGTAAATGTGCCGAAATCGTTTATAGTCAAGTCAGTAATTCGGTTATTAGTATCTGTTTCAAAAGTTACATCAGTCAATTCTATTGAATGTTCGAAAGTAGTTGAGTCAATTTCTATAGTATTAATTAATACCGTGCCATTGGAAGCAACAATTTCACTTATTGCTTGAGGATCAATAACCGGTACATCATCACAAAAATAGGTCTTACTTACAGTTCCGGAAAACAAACGATAGGTAAGGGTTGATCCCGAGCCAATTGTACTCTCTATTTGTTCAGCAGAGGCTTCGTTTAATAACTTTCCATCTTCTAGTTCCAAAATTAAGGCCTCATCATCATTAATTTTGAAAAATAGACCCGTGTCAATAGACCCCGTTTCACAAGTCTCAATATCTACACTATCAAAATCAATGGTTTCAATCTCAATGTCACCATCATCACAGGAAAATAATAGAAACATTAAACCTAGAAAAAAAGTTTTTTGCATGCTTCAAATTTAATGAACTTCTAGCTTTGTTTTAACGCCTATTGGGGAGAAATTAACGTTAATTAAATTATTTTTGCAAGATTAAATTAGGATTCAAGAAAAATGGAGAATGTTTATTTAGATAACGCCGCAACTACCTGTGTACGAAAAGAGGTAATTGATAAAATGCAAAAAGCATTAGCAGAATGTTATGGCAACCCTTCCTCAACACATAGTTTTGGTAGAACTGCAAAAACAGCCATAGAAACTGCTAGAAAAACTATAGCGAAATATTTAAATGCACATCCTTCCGAAATAATTTTTACTTCTGGTGGTACAGAAGCCGACAATATGATTTTGCGTTGTGCAGTACGTGACTTGGATGTAGAAACAATAATTACTACCAAAATTGAACACCACGCTGTTTTACATACCGTTGAGGATCTTGAGAAAGAGGGAAAAATAAAAGTGCATTATGTTAATTTGGACGAATTTGGAAATCCAGTTATTGAACATTTAAAAGTCTTATTGCAGCAGGATGATTCTAAAAAGTTAGTTAGTTTAATGCACATAAACAATGAAATAGGAAATAAAATTGATATTGATGCAGTTTGCGGCATTTGTAAGGAAAATGAAGCGCTTATTCATTCAGATACTGTTCAGTCTATAGGTCACTATATTTGGGATGTTAAGAAAACTCCAATTGATTTTATGACGGCAGCAGCTCATAAATTTCATGGACCTAAAGGAATTGGGTTTGCGTATTTAAGGAGAAATAGTGGGTTAAAACCGATGATTTCTGGTGGGTCTCAAGAGCGCGGATTTCGGGCAGGAACAGAATCTTATCATAATATTATTGGGCTTGAAGAAGCTTTTGTACAATCATATGATAATTTGGCTGTTGAAAGAGCGAAAGTACTAGCATTGAAAGAATATTTTATTGAAAGATTAAAACAGGAAATACCAGGAGTAAAATTCAATGGTTATTCTGCAGATAATCATAATAGCACTTACACTCTTGTTAATGTAAACCTGCCAGTTTCACCAGAAAAGGCATTAATGTTACTATTTAATTTAGATGTGAAAGGTATAGCATGTTCTAAAGGGAGTGCTTGCCAGTCGGGCAGTAATTTAGGTTCGCATGTATTAAATCAGGTGCTAACAGACGATGATTTACAAAAACCATCATTACGCTTTTCATTTTCAATATATAATACAATAGAAGAATTGGATTATACGGTTTCGGTAATTAAGGAGTTCATAGAAAAATAGGCAGAACTATTTATTTGTTAGTTCCTTCTCTTTTCTTTCTATCTTTTTTACGCTCTCGATCGTAAGGGAATTTTCTCGCTGCTTGCTTCATCATTTGGTCAATAAGGTCAATAGTGTTTTTGCCTGTTTTTTTATTGATTTTCTTTTCGTATTTCCAAAGTAACTTTCCTGTTTTACCATCACTTATTTTTATACCGATTCTGCCATAATCAGATGCTCCAGAGAAATAATCAAGAATACTAAAGTCGGTAGGAATGCCCTCCGATAATAAAATTGTTAGGTCTATATTACCACTTATTACACCGTCAACACCGAGAATTTCAGCGAGCTGTTTTGTGGTGTAAATATCCATATTTTCATAGTCAATGTTATTCTGTGTTAATATGGCTTTTGTGTCTTTAGTGTTTTGAAATTCTACAACAAATTTTTTCTTCTTTTTTCTTTTAGAAAAATAAGTTTCTAAAGCGTTTTGTACGGCATAACCTTCTCTTTCTTCCAAAGCTTTTAACTCTTTTTTCGAGAGTTTTTCATCTAAATTGAGGTTGGTTAAGAAGGGTAATATTGCTAGAGTCTGTTGTTCAGCAGCTAATTCGTCAAATCTAGTGTTCTCATAAATATTCTTCTGTGCATTTATTACAAAAGTTACCATTAATAAAAACGGTAGAATTAAATTTTTCATGATACCTCTTTTGATGTACATATTTTAAAAACGCATTTTCAATCTTAAATTTAAAACTCTACTTGTCATAAAATTAGGAATAGCATATTCATATTTGCTATCAACATCGCGTACCCAAGTATTGGTAATAGAATTTTGATTGTTGAACATATTAAAAATTTCAATACCGATGCTCAAGTCTTTAAATTTATTCAACCAATGTTTTCTTGGATAGTTCTTATCAGCATCTGCAAAAATATAGGAAATTCCCAAATCAGCACGTTTGTAATCAGTTAATCTATTCTGAAAAATATAGGGGTCGGCATAACTTGGTGAACCACCTGGCACTCCTGTATTATAAACTAAATTTAAATACATTTTTAAATTAGGAATGTTAGGAATATAATCTTGAAACAAAAGGGCAACTTTTAGGCGTTGATCAGTTGGTCTAGAGATGTAACCCTTCGAAGCTATATTTTCTTCAGTTTGCAAATATCCAATACTAACCCAAGATTCTGTACCAGGTACAAAGGCACCATTCAATCTTACTTCTGCACCGTAAGCGTATGCGATAGCATTGTTGTTTGCACTGTAGCGTATCCGTACATCATCTAAAGTATATGTGTTTACGTTATTAAGATTTTTATAATATACTTCACCCGTAAGATTAAATGGACGTTGCCAAAGTAAAAAACTATATTCCGTACCCAATACGGCATGTATTGCATTTTGAGCTTTTACATCTGAATGAATAATTCCTTCGTTATCTCGAAGTTCTCGATAAAATGGAGGTTGATGATAAAGACCTCCGGACAATCTAAAAATAATATCCTTTTCCCAATTTGGCTTTACTGCAAATTGTGCTCTTGGACTAAATACACTTTGTTGAATTTTGGGTACATCTGTACCGCTAACCGTCCACAAATGTCCGCGAATACCTAAATTATAATAAATATCTGTTGCTCCCCATTGATCTCGCTTACTAATTTGAGCAAAGGCTGTAAAACGATTTGTTTTTACAAAATTCGTTGCATTTAAACCGGTATAAGGGACTAATTCTTCATCATAAACTTCGTAAGGTTCGTTATTAGAAAAATCTGTTATAGGAGGGCGAATACTAAAACCAACTGAATCGATAAATTCTGATTCTCTTAATTGGTCGCGAATATCTTCGTGTGTGAATTTTGTACCCCATTCTAATTTAGTCTCATCTTTGCGATAGGTACCTTTGTGTTGTAAATTAAAAATAAGTGCGTCTAAGTCATTTCTAGTTCTGTTATATTGAGATGCCAGTCCTCTAGAAGCTACGGGGTCCCCTAAAAAATTTTCATCCAAATCAGATGCAATTCCTCCCAATTCATATGTTGCAATAATATCTGAATATTCTTCTTCTGTTGTATGGTAAATTGATGAAATTAATTTAAGATCAATATCGTCATTTAAATGATAGGTGCCTTTTAATGCCCCAAATAAGGTGCTATATCTATTTTTTTCATTTCCTTGGTATAGAACAGTAAGCTGTCTGGGTTGATTTAATGTTCCAAAATTCGTTTCTCTATTTAAAGGTTCATTTTGATAATCGTTAACCGAAATATTTCCTAAAAACCCTAAATCAAATTTATTTGAAAAACGATAGTTGGAGTAGCTCTGAAGGTCAATAAAAACCGGATTGAAGTTAGCTGTGGTTTCTTTACTATTTACCAATAGACTATTGTTTCTGTATCGCAAACCGGTAATGCTTCCGAATTTTTTATTTTTAGATAGCGTTTCTACAGCAGCACTGGCTCCTAAAAAACTTAGGTCTAATTGAACTTCGAAAGTAGTAGGATTTTTATAAGTAATGTCAAGCACAGAAGATAGTTTGTCGCCATATTTTGCTTGAAACCCGCCTGGAGAAAATTTTACATTTTGTGTGAGGTCGCTATTAACAAAACTTAAACCCTCTTGTTGGGCAGCTCGAATTAGAAAAGGGCGATACACTTCAATTTCATTGATGTAAACTAAATTTTCATCGTAATTACCACCTCGAACAGAGTATTGCGTGCTTAGTTCATTGTTAGAAGAAACGCCAGGGAGTAATTTTAAAATGTTTTCAACACCTGCATTTGCACCTGGTATACGACGAACCAGTTTTGGAGGAACGGTGGTAACGCCTTCTACATTTTTTTCGCCAGTTGGAGTAACTGTTACTCCATCAACCTGAATAGCATTGGCCTTCATAATTGGGTTAAATTCAAAAATCTCATTTGTGTTTAGAATAAGATTTTCAACCACTATATTTTTTAATCCTAAAAATGAAAATGTAATAGAAGTTTCTTTATCCGCTATTATATTAAGTAAATAAAAACCATTTTCATCGGTAAATGTTCCACCACCAGAAGTACTAATATTTACTTTAGCTATAGGTTCATTTTTTTCATCAAGTACAATGCCAGTAATTGATGCAGTTTGTCCAATCAAATGATTCGATTGGAAAAAGAGAAGTATTATAAAAATGGTTTTTAGAAACTTCAAACCGTTTTATTTTCTGTAGAAAGTACTTGTAAAGGTAGACGTATTCCCTACATTATCAGTTACTTCAACTTTTAAAGTGCAATCTTTTTTATCGAGAATTTTATCATCAAAATTATAAGTGAGAGTACTCCTTTTTGGTTCATACTCCATTAAAATCCATTCACCATTTAAAGTGGCTGAATAGGTATTGATACCGCTGAGGTCGTCAGAAATTCTTAATCTTAGATAACTATAATTGTTTAGCCATTGTTTTTCTTTAAAATTTGATGCTTTAATTTTAGGAGCAACAGTATCTTTTGCCAAAGTATAAGTACCTAAATTTCTGGTACGGGTCGTAAAAGTTTCCCCTCTTTTATAGGTTGATGAATAACTTGGCTTGTTGTACTTTCCTAAACGCGCAATGAAAAGTTGTTTGCGTTCCTCCTTAGAATATTTTGAAACATCAAAAGTTATGGTAAAATTTCTATGTGCGGCAACACGACTATTGTGAATGGTGACCGTATCTTTTCCTTTTTTAAGATCTATAAAGAAATTATTGTAAAATGTATTTGTTGGGAAATATACATTTGCAGCCCCTAAATCATAATTGTTTGGTTTTTTAGCTACTATATAGTTTTCTGTTTTTTCAGATTTATCTACATTTTTAAGAACTTCTTTCATGCCACGTACTGGTATAATAGCTTTTACCTTATTACCCTCAAAATCTTTAAGCAAAATCTCGACATTATAATCCAGTCCTTCTTTAATATCAATTTTTCCGTTGTTGTATAATTCAGTATATATACTTAATTTATTACTGGGAGTCTTAAAAAGCCTTTGTATTTTTTGTCGGTACTTCCCGTAATAATCATAATCAATTAATGTATTGATGTATCTACTTTCAGTAAAAGAGAAAGTTTCAAACTCGTATTCTGAATATACTTTGCCGTTTATGGTTTGTGTGGCAGAAAACAGTCCATTTTTGTTAGCGGCCAAATCTTGTCGATCAAAAGCTATCACACCAAATCCAATAGTGCCTATTGCTGTAACCTCGTCTGCCAAAAAAGTGCCGTCTTTTTGTCTTTTAAAATTTATTGCTGTTCTAGTATTACTTTGGTTTATTTGTGAATTATCTGAAAGCGGATAGCCAAAAAGCTTCACCAAACTTGGATTTGTTGCATCGAGAACGTGAAACCCATAAAAAAGAGGATTAGTCGGTTTTTCACTAACACTACTTCTAATTTCAAAATGTAAGTGTGGCCCAGAAGAGCTACCCGTATTTCCACCATAGGCGATTACTTGGCCCTTTTCAACTTTCACTTCACCAAAATCAGGAAACACTTCAACTTCGTAAGAACGTTTTTTGTATTGTACTTTTTTGATATATTCTTCAATTTCTGGAGCGAATTTTTGCAAGTGTCCATAAACTGAGGTGTACCCATTTGGGTGTGCGATATAAATTACTTTGCCATAACCCCAGTGCGCTATTTTTATTCGCGTAACAGTTCCATCACCAATTGCGTAAATGGGTAAGCCTTGTCGTTGTTGTGTTTTTATATCGATACCAGAATGGAAGTGATTTGACCTAAGTTCACCAAAAGAACCGGCCAAAATTAAGGGTATATCCATCGGAGACCTAAAGGCATCTTTGGGATATTTATCTTGTGCAAATATGGTTGTGCACAATAAAAGTAATAAACCAAATGTGGTTTTTTTCATAATCAAAATCAAGGTAAAGCGAAGGTAATTAAACACATCGACTTCAAAAAAAGTCGGTCAAAATATATTTTCGCCCTTCATTTTAACGAAAAATACCTTATCCTGTTGCCTAGTTAAAGTATTACTTTAAGAAATTTTGGAAAAAGCATTGCTAAATTGTAAGATGTATGTTAACTTTGTGTATAACGCATTGAGTTTAGTAAATGAGCGAATTGGTCAAAATTGTTGACTCACTGGAGAACAAGATTAGTAAATTGTTGCATAAACTAGAGCTTTTAAATCAGGCAAATAGTAAATTGGAACAAGAGCTAAACTCCATTAAAAATAATCACCAAAGTGTGCAAAACTCTGTTTCAGAATGGGAAGAGAAGTACAAATCGCTGGTGTTAGCAAACTCAATGCTTGGCAGTAATACAAATAAAACAGAAGCTAAGCTTAAGATAAATACATTGATTCGTGAATTGGATCATTGCATTGCCCAACTGGCTGAATAATAAATAGTTTATATATTAATGGCGGAAAAGCTCAAAATAAAGCTTTCGATAGCAGATAGAGTATACCCTCTAACGATTGACCCCAGTCAAGAAGAAGGTTTACGCAAAGCCGCTAAAAATATTGAACAGTTGGCAAAGAAATTTGAACAAAACTATGCCGTTCGAGATAAGCAAGATGTGTTAGCCATGTGCGCACTTCAATTTGCTTCAAAAATAGAACAGCGTGGAATAGATAGTTCATCAGGTACACAAGAGGCCGTTGATCGCCTTTCTGCACTAGATGATTTGGTTAGTTCAAAGCTTGGTTTAAAATAAATACGTTCTTTAAAATACATTAGTTACTGCCCACATTGGTAATATCTTTTGACAAACTCAACATTAATTTTGTTTAAAAAGGGTGAGTTTAAGTTGTAAAAGCAGGCCTTACTTGTATAAGGATCCTTGATCAGCTTGGTAGCCCTAAACCTGTTTACTGGAGTTTGTACAAAACTTCTCCAATGTGGGCTTTTTTTATGCAAAACTTAAGGTTTTGCTAATGCGGCTAAGAGGTCGCGTATCAGACTCAAAATGCTCTAGTTAACACTAAAGTAGTACTTAAATTTAATCATATGGATAATATCACAATAGCGGTTGCGGCCGTTGTAGGCCTAGTAATAGGTTTTTTAATAGCAAAGTTTATGGAAAAAGGTAAAGCCTCCAAGACTGTTGCTAATGCTAAGAATGATGCTAATAGCATTATAAAAGATGCAAAATTAGAAGCTGAGAGTATTAAAAAAGATAAGATTTTTCAAGCAAAGGAGAAATTCCTTGAACTAAAAGCAGAACACGAAAAAGTTATAAATAATAAGGATAAGAAAATTAATGAAGCTGAAAAACGTACACGTGATAAAGAATCACAAATTAGTAGTGAACTAGCAAAGAATAAAAAATTGAATGATCAGTTGGGTCACAAGCTTAAAGAGGTTGAACATAAAAATGATTTTTTAAGTAAGAAGCAATCTGAGCTTGAAAAATTACATACCAGTAAAGTTCAGCAATTAGAAGTGATATCAGGTTTATCTGCTGATGACGCGAAAGGACAGTTAATGGAGTCGTTAAAAGAGACTGCCAAAACTGAGGCCATGGCATTTATTCAAACTACTGTGGAGGAAGCGAAACTTACAGCACAGCAAGAAGCTAGGAAAATTGTTATTAATACAATTCAAAGAGTAGGAACAGAAGAAGCTGTTGAAAATTGTGTTTCAGTTTTTAATATAGAATCTGATGATGTTAAAGGAAGAATTATTGGTAGAGAAGGGCGTAATATTAGGGCGCTAGAATCTGCTACCGGTGTTGAGATTATTGTAGATGATACACCCGAAGCAATTATTTTATCATGTTTCGATTCTGTTCGTAGAGAAGTAGCTCGTTTATCATTACATAAATTGGTGACAGATGGAAGAATACATCCAGCTAGAATTGAAGAAATAGTAAAAAAGACTGAAAAGCAAATTGAGCAAGAAATTGTAGAAGTAGGAAAGCGTGCGATAATTGATTTAGGTATTCATGGTTTACATCCCGAATTGGTACGAGCAGTGGGTAGAATGAAATATCGTTCGTCTTATGGTCAAAACTTATTACAGCATTCAAGAGAGGTTTCTAAGCTTTGCGGTATTATGGCAGCCGAATTAGGTTTAAACCCTAAAATAGCTAAACGAGCTGGTCTTTTACACGATATTGGTAAAGTGCCAAATACAGAGGCGGAAATTGAAACACCACATGCTATTTTAGGAATGCAATGGGCAGAAAAATATGGCGAAAAAGAAGATGTTTGTAATGCCATAGGAGCTCACCATGACGAGATTGAAATGAAGAATTTAATCTCTCCAATTGTTCAAGTTTGTGATGCAATTAGTGGCGCGAGACCTGGAGCAAGAAGACAAGTGTTAGATTCTTATATACAACGTTTAAAGGATTTAGAAGAAGTAGCTTTCGGTTTTGCCGGTGTTCAAAAAGCTTATGCAATTCAAGCTGGTAGAGAACTTCGGGTTATTGTAGAAAGTGAAAAGGTAACTGATGAAAAAGCTTCGCAATTGTCTTTTGAAATTTCACAAAAAATACAAACAGATATGACCTATCCTGGTCAAGTTAAGGTAACAGTTATTCGCGAAACACGTGCAGTGAATGTAGCGAGGTAACGATCAAACTAATTTATTTTAACGGGGCTTTTTAGCCCCGTTTTTTATTAAATTAACATTTATTCTTTTCCGTCTTTTTATGATTATTATCATGGTTTTAGAGTCCGTTAGTTTGTAGTTTTAATTTGAATTTAAAATTAGATTACGATGAAAAAGCGAACACCAATTTCTGAGATTATGACTAAAAAAGTCATTACTTTAAATACTACTGATGATTTGGATACTGCCGAACGTCTTTTTAAAAAGAATAATATTAGGCACATTCCTGTTGTATCTGGAAAAGAGGTAATTGGAATGTTAAGTTTAACGGATTTGCTTCGAATTAGTTTTGCCGATGCAACAGAAGACGAGGATGAATCTGTTGAAACTATAGTGTATAATATGTTTACCATTGAACAGGTGATGGCAAAGAATTTAATCAGTGTTTCTTCTACAACAACGATAAAAGAAGTGGCACAAATATTATCTAAAAAGGAGTTTCACGCCATTCCAGTAATTGATAATGGAGCGATAAGCGGCATAGTAACTACAACCGATTTAATTAATTATTTAATCGAGCAGTTTTAAGTAAGAATAGACTATTATCTAATAGCTCCTAAGAAAAATAGATTCATTAAAAAAGCCCTTTATTGACACTAAAATAAAGGGCTTCTAATAAAAGTTATAGAATTTTTATCTATGAATTGTTTGTGTTCTATCGGGACCTACAGATACTATTGAAATAGGTACTTCTAGTTCTTTTTCTAAATAGTCGATATAGGCATTAAGAGTTGCCGGCAATTCGGAATCAGAACTCATTTTGGTAAGGTCATCCTCCCAACCATCGACTTCCGTATAGATAGGGGTTACATTTTCAGGTTCTATATTATAAGGCAAATGCGATATTTCTTTTCCTTGATAGTTATATGAGGTACATATTTTTAGGGTATCAAATCCACTTAAAACATCACCTTTCATCATCATAAGGTTGGTTACACCATTTACTTGTACGGCATATTTTAACGCTACTAAATCTAACCAGCCACATCTTCTTGGACGGCCCGTTGTTGCTCCAAATTCATTACCTACTCTTGCCATTGTTTTACCATCGTCATCAAACAGTTCGGTAGGGAAGGGGCCACTTCCAACTCGCGTGGTATAAGCTTTAAAAATTCCAAAAACCTTTCCAATTTTATTTGGTGGTACACCCAATCCAGTACAAGCACCAGCTGCTGTTGTGTTAGATGATGTAACAAATGGGTACGTGCCAAAATCTATATCAAGTAGGGAACCTTGAGCTCCCTCTGCTAATATTTTTTTACCTTCACGTTGTGCTTGGTGTAAGTATTCTTCACTATCAATAAAAGTTAACTTTTTAAGTTCTTCAACACCTTCACAAAATTCTACTTCCAAATCTTTTAGGTCGTATTCTAGATCAACATCATAATAGTCAATCATACTTTCATGCTTATCCGCTAATGCTCTGTACTTGTCTTTCCAGTTATCAAGTTCAAGATCACCAACGCGCATACCATTTCTACCGGTTTTATCCATGTAGGTTGGACCTATACCCTTTAAAGTTGAGCCAATTTTAGCTTTACCTTTAGAAGCTTCAGATGCAGCATCAAGTAAACGATGCGTAGGTAGAATTAAATGAGCTTTTCTGGAAATAAAAAGCTTTGACTTTGTATCTAGATTGAACTTTTTTAAATTGTCAAGTTCTTTTTTAAATATTACGGGATCAATTACTACACCATTACCTACTACGTTAACAGCATTATCGTGAAATATGCCTGATGGAATGGTATGCAATACATGCTTAATCCCATCGAATTCTAAGGTGTGTCCAGCATTAGGGCCACCTTGAAAACGGGCTATGATATCATAATTCTTAGTAAGTACGTCAACTATTTTTCCTTTTCCTTCGTCGCCCCATTGGAGGCCTAACAGTAGATCTACCGCCATGTATTAAATGCAATTATTGGTTAGTGGATTTTTCTTTATTTTTTGTTCCGTAAAAATATAGTGAGTGGTTGTTAATTTTTATGTCAAAAACTTCTTCTATTGTTTTTTTTATGGATTGTATTCTAGGATCACAAAATTCCATTACTTCACCGGTATCGGTTAAGATAACATGGTCATGTTGTCTATCAAAATACGATTTCTCGTATTGCGCTTGATTTTTGCCAAATTGGTGTTTCCGCACCAATTTACATTCAAGTAAAAGTTCTATTGTATTATAAAGAGTAGCTCTACTAACCCTATAATTTTTATTCTTCATATTAATATATAACGACTCGATATCAAAATGATCTTCGCTTTCATATATTTCTTGAAGTATAGCGTAACGTTCCGGAGTTTTTCTATGTCCGTTTTCCCCTAGAAAAGAGGTGAATACACTTTTTACAATGTCTTGATTTTTATTTTTCGCCATGATAGTACAAATACCGCCAAAGATGTAAATGTACGGCTATATTTCAATATAGATTACGGAGTAAGCTCGAAAGTTTTCAACCTAAAATTGTATAATTAATAGGGTGCACCGAAAATTAAAGCCTTCGCACCTTATCTATACCGTTAATATCTTTCAATTTCTCGGTAAGAATTTTAATCATTGCTTTGTTTTTTACCACTACGGTTATTTTACCTGTAAAGGTTCCACCATCAGTACTAAAATTTAAATTACGCATATTTACGTTCAAATTATCTGAAATCACTTCTGTAATATCACTTACAAGACCAAGATTATCAATACCTGTTAATTGTATCACAGCCTTAAATTCTTCTTGAGATGAGTCAATCCATCGCGCATTAATAATGCGATACGCATAATGTGCTTGCAATGAGATTGAATTCGGACAATTTTTATTGTGAACTTTTATTCCTTCATTAACACTTATAAAGCCAAAAACTTTATCTCCTGGTATGGGGTTACAACATTTTGATAAGGTATATTCTAATTTTTCTTCCTCCTTACCAAAAACTAACATGTCATATTTAGAAGTAATTTCTTCTTTGTCAATGTTTTCTTGTACAGGGCTCCTTCGCATTTTATTCTTAAAGAAACTGATGAAAGCATTGTTGTATGATGATGCGAAGTCTTTAATCATTTGATTATCAATAACCCCAATGCCAATGCGATAGAATAAGTCTAGACTCGTACTTAGTTTAAAATGGGCTACCATTTTATTAATTGAGTCTTCATTTAATTTAATTTTTTGCGACTTTAATTTTCTCCGCAAAGTTTCTTTTCCTTCAAGCGAAATTGATTTTTTCTCTTCTCTTAATGAAGATTTTATTTTTGCCCTTGCCCTTGCAGTAGTTGCATAATCTAACCAGTTCTGATTTGGTTTTGCTTGATCAGAGGTCATAATTTCTACTTGATCTCCACTATGGAGGGTAGTATTTAATGGAACTAGTTTTCCATTAACCTTGGCACCTCTTGTTCTTAGTCCTACTTCTGTATGTACATTAAAAGCAAAATCTAAAGGAGTAGCTCCTTTCGGCAGTGATTTTAATTCACCTTTTGGGGTGAAAACAAATATTTCTTTTGAATAAAGGTTAAGCTTAAATTCCTCAACGAAATCTACAGCGTTAGTATTAGAACTTTCTAAAGCTTCTTGCAACTTGTTTAGCCATACTTCAATTCCCTGTTCCTTTTGGTCTCCATGTTTATACTTGAAATGAGCAGCATATCCTTTTTCAGCAATTTCATGCATACGTTCACTACGAATCTGAACTTCAACCCAACGTCCTTTTGGCCCCATTACAGTAATATGTAGCGCCTCATAACCAGTGGATTTCGGAGATGAAATCCAATCGCGTAATCGAACTGGGTTGGGTGTGAAGTGGTCTGTTACAATCGAATATATTTTCCAAGCTATAAACTTCTCATTACGTGCATCAGCCTTGTATATAATTCGGATTGCAAATTTGTCATAAATCTCATTAAAATTTACATTCTGCGCTTTCATTTTTCTACGAATAGAAAAAATAGATTTCATTCGACCTTTAATGTAGTAATTAAGCTTTTCCTTTTTTAAAGTAGCATCAATTATTCCAGAAAACGCATCAATATAAGCTTGTTGTTCTTCCTTAGATTCTTCAATTTTACTTGCAATATCTTTGTAAACATCTGGCTCGGTATATTTTAAACTAAGATCTTCGAGATCGGTCTTAATATTATAGAGTCCAATACGGTGTGCTAAAGGCGCATATATATAAAGTGTCTCAGACGCCATTTGAACCTGTTTGTGTTCAGGCATGGCATCCATGGTGAGCATATTATGATATCGGTCAGCAATTTTTATGATAATTACTCGAACGTCATCGTTCAAAGTAAGCAGCATTTTCCTGAAGTTCTCTGCTTGTTGCGAGGTACTCGTATCTTTTTTAAGGTGAGCAATTTTGGTCAATCCATCAACTATTCTGGCAATAGTTTCTCCAAACATTCTTTCAATGTCATCAAGAGTGTACTCTGTATCTTCAACAACGTCATGCAGTAAAGCAGAAGCAATGGAAGTGGCATCTAATCCTATTTCAGAAGCTACAATTTTAGCTACAGCGATAGGATGAAAAACATAGGCCTCGCCAGATTTTCTTCGCTGATTTTTGTGCCCATCAACAGCAACCTCAAATGCGGAACGTATCAGTTTTTTATCATCGTCAGAAAGCGTTTGATAACTGATACCCAGCAATTCTTTGTACTGCTTGGCAATTTCCTTATTCTCTTGTTCTATAGCTGTTTGCGTCATACTATATTAAAAATACGCCGATCTTTAATAGTACACAACAAAAATTACATCTAGTGTATATTTAAACGACCAATGTAGAATAGGGGGTTAGTGGATATTTTATGACCTCAAGTTTCGAATTCTTTCAACTAAAGGAGGGTGAGAATAGTGCATGAATACAAAGGCCGGATGTGGGGTAAGATTGCTCAAACTATTTTTAGACAATTTTTTCAATGAGGTGATTAAAGGCTGGCCTGTAAAAGTTTTTTTAGCATAATCATCGGCCTGAAATTCAAATTTACGGGAGAGGTAATTCATAATTAATCCCGTTAATTCAGATATGGGACTATATAGAATTCCAAAACCAATAAGTGCTGCATGAAAACTAGGTTGCAATACGCCTATAGCATGAGAGACCTCAGGATTATTGACAAAAAGTGAAAGAACAAATAAAGTCAATCCTGTTAATAAAAGTGAAGCAATCATATTAAAAATAATATGTTTTCGTTTATAATGTCCAACCTCGTGAGCGAGTACTGCTACAATTTCATCGACATTTAAATCATTTATTAAGGTATCGTAAAGCGTTACTCTTTTTTCTCGCCCAAAACCTGAAAAATAAGCATTGGCTTTTGTGGACCTTTTAGAACCATCAATAACGAAAATATTCTTTAATTCAAATCCAACCTTTTCTGCGTAAGTAGTGATTTTAGTTTTTAACTCACCTTCTTCAAGCGGAGTTTGTTTATTAAAAAGCGGAACAATTAATCTGCTATAAAATAAGTTCATAAATATTGAAAATACCGCTACAACCGCCCACGCGTACAACCAAAAATTATTACCTGCCCATTGAAAAAACCATAGTATAAGTGCCAAGATTCCACCGCCTACAATGGCGAGCATAAACCAACCTTTAATTTTATCAAGGATAAAAAGTTTCGGAGTAGATTTATTGAATCCAAATTTCTCTTCTATAACGAAAGTTTGGTAGTAAGAGAATGGGGTTGTAATAATGGAACTGCCAATCATTATTATTCCAAAGAATATTAGCGCAATTACAATAGGTTGATTACTCATACTCCTTGCAAGTTCGTCTACCCACTCAAATCCACCAAAAAGCAAAAATGTTAAAGTCAACAGTAATGAGAAAGTTGAACTTAGTAATCCAAATTTATAATTGGTCTGTTTATAATCTTGAGACTTACGATATTCTTCTTCGTCAAAAACATCAGCTAATTCATTAGGCACAGGGTCACTAAAGTGTTTAGCATTTAAATAATTCATAACTGTTTCCAGCATGAATTGAAAAATTAAAATTGCAATAATGATGTAGAAAAAGTAGTTCAAATTTCAGATTTAAAAGGTAAAGCGTTGACTAATTAAAATTACGTTGTCTTTTAGCTTCAAAGATAAGTATTGCTGCAGATACCGATACATTCATTGAGTCAATTTGACCACTCATAGGTATTATAAGGTTTTGGTCGGTATTGTCAATCCATTTTGCCGTTAATCCTGTAGATTCTGTACCCATAGTAATAGCTGCAGCACCTGTGAAATCTATTTCTGCATAATTTTTAGATGCCTGTAATGAGGCCGTGTAAATTAAGATGTTATTTTCTTTTAAAAAAGAAATTACCTCTTCCGAACTCGCAATAGCAACGTTATTAGTAAATACACAACCGACACTAGATCGGATAATATTCGGATTGTATAAATCAGTTTTAGAATCTGCAATTATTACGGCATCAATATTTGCTGCATCAGCTGTGCGTAACATAGCTCCAATATTACCCGGTTTTTCAGGCGACTCAAGCACCAGTATTAAAGGATTAACTTTTTTAAATTTTAAAGAACTTAAGTCGTGATCTTTAGCTTCAACTATTGCAATTAGTCCTTCAGTTGTTTCTCGATAAGCTAATTTTTGATAAACCGCTTTTGAGATTGAAATGATTTCTGAAATTTTATCGCCTAGGAACAAATTTGAAATTGCTTTAAGTTCGATTAAATCTTCCTGAAAAAATAGGCTTATAATTTTATAGTTACCATGTAACGCCAATTGCAATTCTCGCTGGCCTTCCAAAATAAATAATCCTGTTTTCTTGCGTTCACGAGATTTTTCTTTTAGTAAGAGAACTTTCTTTACTAAAGCGTTTTGAACACTACTTATATGTTTAATTTCGGTCATCAGAACAAATGTAAAGAAAAGTGAAAGGGTGCGACCAAGAGTATTCAATCTAAATGTAAAAAATGAAAAAAATTTTATCGATTATCGTAGTGTTTATGCTTTTTGCCTGTAAGGAAAACGACAAAAAAGAAGCAATTGAAGGAGTAAAGCAGAATACAAAAATTGAGGAGGTATCTGTTTCAAGAAGTAATATGGATAAAGTATTTGAAGCCCATGGAGGAATGGATTTATGGAAAAGCCAACGTACTTTAGCTTTTATGTTGCCTAATCCTGATGATGCTGAAATCCATACTATTGATTTGCGTACTAGAAAAGAAAAAATTAAAACTAATAATTGGATAACCGGATCTAACGGGAAAGATATTTGGTTGTTAGACGAAAGAAACTCTTACAAAGGCGATCCTATTTTTTATCATAATTTGATGTTCTACTTTTATAGTATGCCTTTTGTTTTAGGAGATAAGGGTATTAATTATTCAGAGGTTGAAAATTTGGAATTTGAGGGAGAGAGTTTTCCAGGAGTCAAAGTTTCCTTTGATGATGGCATTGGAGTTTCCTCAAAAGATGATTATCGATTATTTTATGACCCAGAAACATATCAAATGAAATGGTTGGGTTACACCGTTAGTTATCGAACTGGAGAAAAGTCTGATAAAGTAAGCTGGATTCGATACGATGATTGGAATACAACAGGTGGTTTAGTGCTTCCAAATTCTATAACTTGGTATGCCAACGAAAATGGTTTGATTACCGAGCCCCGCAAAACTGTTAATTTCGAAAATGTTGAAATAAGCAAAGATGCTAAACCTAGTGAATTTTACGATTTACCAGAAAATGCCAAAGTAGTTACAAAGACTAAATAAATGGGTATTTTTAAGTAAATTGAGCCTTATTTTAAATTCATATGGAATTGTTGTTATTCGGCATCGCTAAAGATATAGTTGGGAAATCTAATATTGATTTATCGCAAACTTCCGCGCTGCCAAATTCGGTAGCGGATATAAAGGTATACTTAACAAAAGAGTATCCCGATTTTTTAAAACTGTCATCATTTGCTGTAGCTGTCAATAGTGAATATGCCACTGATGATATTATTTTAAAAGATGATGACGAAATAGCAATAATACCACCAGTAAGTGGAGGCTGATGCAAAAAACAATTATTGAGATAGTTGATAATTTAAATGTTGACGGCGTATATAAGGAACTCACAGACCCTAAAAGCGGGGGTATATGTGTTTTTGTAGGTACGGTACGCGATTTTACCAATAATGAGGAAGTAGTATCACTAGAATTTGAAACGTATAAAGCGATGGCGCTAAAAGAGATGCAAAAAATTGTAGATCAAGCTATGGTGAAATGGAATTTGAATAAGGTAGTAATGCGGCACGCGGTAGGTGTTAAAGAAGTTGAAGAGCCAGTAGTTATTATTGGAGTTTCTTCTGGCCATAGAGATGCTTGTTTTGCAGCTTGTCGATTTATGATTGACACTTTAAAGGAGACTGTACCTATCTGGAAAAAAGAAGTATTTAAAAACAAAACAGTGTGGGTTTCTGCGCATCCTTAAAATTGGCACATGAAAAAAATAGGATTAATTGGAGGTATTAGTTGGGAATCAACCCAAATGTATTATAAAATAATAAATAGGAAGGTTCGAGAAATTTCTGGTGGATTTCATTCTGCTAAATGCACTATTGAATCTGTTGATTTTTCAGAAATTCATGCTTTACAGGCTATAAATGACTGGAATGCTTTGGATCAAAAAATGGTTGAAGCAGCCACAAATTTAAAAAATGCGCAAGCAGATGTAATTCTAATTTGTGCCAATACAATGCATTTGTGCAGCGATGCAATTACTACGGCGGTAGATTTACCATTAATACATATTGCTAGAGCTACTGGAGAGAAGATAAAGGCTAAAGGCTTAAGCAAAGTACTTTTATTAGGTACTAAGTTTACCATGGAACGTGATTTTTTTAGAAACATTCTTGCTGATGAATTTAACATTGAAGTATTAATTCCAGTCGAGACCGATAGAGAAGTCGTTCACAATGTTATTTATGAAGAGCTAGTTCATGGTAAAATTAACGCTGGTAGTAGAGGACAATATGTACGTATAATTTATGAGGCTGTAAAAAATGGAGCAGAAGGTGTTATTTTAGGGTGTACTGAAATCCCACTTTTAATTGAACCAGAACATGTGTCGATTCCTACTTTTAATACTACACAAATCCATGCGGAAAAAGCGGTGGAATTTGCATTAAATACTGCCGTACTAAATTAAAATACTTTAAAATGTCGAAAGAACTCTCACATATCGATGAGGAAGGCAATGCTTCAATGGTAGATGTTTCTAACAAAAAAAGTAGTGTTCGAAATGCGATTGCATCTGGAAAAGTGATTTTTCCTGTAGGTGTTTTTGAAAAACTTGCTGAACAAGATTTTCTAGGTCATAAAGGAAGTATTATTCAAACAGCAATAATTGCTGGAATTCAAGCGGTAAAAAAAACCTCAGAATTGATTCCGCTTTGCCATCAAATTAATTTATCTAAAATAAATATTGATATTATTCCAGTTAAAAATGCATTACAAGTAACTTGCCATGTAAAATGTAATGAACAAACTGGTGTTGAAATGGAAGCACTAACGGGAGTTTCAGTTGCCGCCTTAACTATATATGACATGTGTAAAGCCTTATCACACGATATTAAAATATCTGAAATACAATTAGAACAAAAAACAGGTGGTAAAAATGACTTCAATCGCTAAATTAAACGGACTAGTTTTGTCTGGAGGGAAAAGTACCCGCATGGGCACAGATAAGGGTTTGATAACTTATCACAAAGTTCCGCAACGCGAACATTTGTATAACCTATTAGGTGAGGTATGTGATCATACTTTTATTAGTTTAAGAGGTGAGCAAGAAAAAGAAATGTCCCATGGTTTTGCAACCTTAGCTGATGAAGATAAATTTAGAGGACCTTTTAATGGAATTTTATCGGCGCATAATTTTGACAAGAAAGCCGCATGGTTGGTTCTAGCATGTGATTTACCTTTAATAGATATAGCTGCATTAAAAGAATTAATTGAAGCTCGTGACCCTAATAAATATGCGACAGCTTTTGCTAATGATGAAAACCCGCTTCCAGAACCATTATGTGCAATTTGGGAGCCTCATGCACTTCAAAAAGCAATTACTTATCTAGAGGCTGGTAATGGAAGTTGTCCACGTAAATTTTTGATCAATAATGACACGAAATTAGTCTTTCCAAAAAATAAAAATGTAATCCTGAATGCAAATTCAGTACAAGATTATAATGCGGCGTTGACGAAAATATCTGTAATATGAATTCTGGCCGGTACAATAGACAAAATATTTTAAAAGGTTTTGGACCTAGTGCTCAACAGCAATTGACCAATGCTAAAGTTTTGGTTATAGGTGCTGGTGGGTTAGGAATACCTGTATTAACCTATTTAAATGCGATGGGTATAGGTACTTTAGGTATTGTGGAACAAGATAGCGTATCGGAAAGTAATTTGCATCGACAAGTAATTTATACAGAGTCTGATATTGGCCGACCAAAAATTGAGGCTATACAAGAGAAATTGATGGCCCAAAATTCGCAAACTAAATTTGTTAGTTATGATACTTTTCTCGTTAAAGAAAATGCATTAAAAATTATAGCGGATTATGATTTAGTTGTTGATGCTTCAGATAATTTCCCAACTCGTTATTTAGTAAATGACGCCTGTGTTATCTTAAATAAACCATTTGTTTATGGAGCGTTACACGGTTTTGAGGGGCAAATAAGTGTTTTTAATTATATGGGTGGGCCAACCTATCGTTGTCTTTTTCCAGAAATGCCAAAGGCTGATGAAGTACCCAATTGCAATGAGCATGGGGTATTGGGTATTCTCCCTGGTATAATAGGAAATTTACAGGCTCTGGAAACTATTAAAGTAATCGCGAATATTGGAGAGGTTTTATCAGGAAAGTTGTTGATATTCAGCGCACTTGAACAATCGTATCAAAAGATCAAGTTTAAGGTGAATACTAAAAATTTGTTGATTACTGAATTGCTAAATACGTACGAATGGCAGGACCCTTGTGAAGTAGTGCCTTCGATTTCGGCTAATAAAATTCAGAAGTTAATTACAGCTAAAGCCCAAATAATAGATTTGAGAACAAATGAAGAATATTCAGATTTTCATTTAGCAGAAAGTGTACATATTCCCTTGAATGTTATTGAGGCTAATTTACAGAAAATTGATTTCTCAGTACCGGTTTATTTACTTTGTCAATCAGGTAAACGTAGTGAGATGGCCTTGAAAAAATTGCAAAAAAAATATCCAATGACATCATTATATAGTATTTCTGGGGGACTAAATCAGTATTTGGCGACATGCTCTTAACAATACCAGAACTCGCTTTTTTAGTGTTAGGTTTTTTTATAGTTTCTGCCTTATATTCTTCAGTTGGTTTTGGTGGTGGGTCCAGTTATTTAGCAATTCTTACTCTTGTTTTTACTAGTTTTTTTGCCATACGTAGTACAGCTTTGGTATGTAATTTAGTTGTAGTTTCTGGAAGTACATATCTGTTTCATAAAAAAGGTTATTTAGATTTTAAAAAATTTCTTCCCTTTGTATTATCTAGTATTCCATTGGCATTTTTGGGTGCCCGTTTTAGATTACAAGAGCACATCTTTTTTATAATTTTAGGTACAGCTTTAATTATTTCAGCGTTGGCATTAATTGTTCAATCCGTGAGTATATCTAAATCTAATGAGGTTAATCCAAATTATCCATCGTATGTTACATATTTATTGGGGGCGGGCATAGGATTGCTTTCTGGATTAGTTGGAATAGGTGGTGGTATTTTTTTAGCCCCTATTTTAAATTATATGAAGTGGGATAAATCGATAAAAATAGCAGCTTTAGCAAGTTTCTTCATACTTGTGAATTCTATTTCTGGTATTGGAGGATTATTGACAAAAGGTACGTTCGAAGTGCCATGGGTTGAAGCCATAGCTTTAATAATTGCAGTACTTATTGGGGGACAATTAGGAGTCCGTATGAGTTTAAATCAGTTTACTGGTAAGAGTATAAAATTAGTAACTGCTGTTTTAGTGTTAATAGTAGGAGTGCGCGTTTTATTAATAAATGGCTTTCAGTTTAGTTTTTTGAATGCTTAAAAAATATTCCGAAAACGTACAAATGGGTAAACCTCACCTTTTTTAAATTCACTTTTATGTTGTGGAAGAATTAATAAACCATCGGTATGCGTTAAATTAGTAAAGTCACCAGAACCATTACCTTTTATTGGGTTAGCTACTAAATTTCCTTGTGCATTACTTTCTAATGTGGCTTCTAAAAAATAAACTAAGTTTGGTTTAAATTGGATGTCTTTTTTTAATTTAACATACAAGGTATTCTCTTGTAAACCCAACGACTTTTTTAGCCAGTATTGAATATAAATATAGGTGCAAACAAAAGAAGAAACAGGATTACCGGGAAGTGCAAAAATCTTTTTACCAGCTTCATTTGTTCCGAACCAAAAAGGTTTACCTGGTCGTTGTTGAATTTTATGGAAATGTTTTTGCACCTTTAATTCCTGTAAAACTTCAGGGAGATAATCAAACTTACCTTTAGACACTCCTCCAGTAAAAATAAGTACGTCAAAACTATCAAGTAAATTGGCAATGGCTTTGATCATTTCTTCTTTATGATCTGCTACGTGCTCAAGCTCGGCATTTATTCCCCATTCTTTTAAAGTTGCCTGAATTCCGTATACATTAGATTTTCGAATTTGATGCAATTCGGGCACTTCTTCAATTGGCACTAATTCATCTCCTGTAGAAATAATTACAGTTTTTGGTAGCTCAGTTATTTTTAGTTCAGCTTTTCCAATTGTTGCTGCGATATTTATTTCGGCACTTGATATCTGTTTGCCTTTGGATACAATTACATTTCCTTCAGCGATATCCATACCTTTAAAATGTATGTTTTGCTTGAACTTTAAGACATCTATATTTATAGTAACGGTGTTAGTCACTTCATTGATACTTAGATCTTCATATCTAATAACCGTATCTACTCCTTTAGGTAAAACTGCACCAGTCATCACCTCTATACAATTTTGATTGTCTTTCAAGGTTTTTTGAGACGTACCAGCAGCGGCAATTTCTTCAATTAGGAATTCGCGTTGTCCTTTTTTAAACTGTTCGTAAACAATTGCAATTCCGTCCATAGTAACACGATTAAAAGGAGGGAAGGGGCGATCAGCAATTAAATCTTCAGCAAGATAAGCACCGATACAATTTTCAATTTCTCGCAATTGAATTGGGAGAACACTGGTGTTTTCAACTAAAATAGATAGTGCATTTTCGTAAGTGATAAATGTATTATTCATTTTTCAGTAATTCACTTTTGGCTTTATATTTCTAGTAGCTTAAAAATTTGAGTTTCTTTTTGCTAACTGCCAACATCATCCTCCAATACTACTCATGCTTTGCAACGCTGATTCTGGTGATTTACGCATTTTTTCAGCTTCAAAGCCGTCTTTTGGTTTTAGCCGAATAAGTTCAGCAAATTTATTGGCCAATTCCTTGTCTGAAACTCCTGAGCGTACAAAGTCACGAATATTAAAAACACCATCATCGTACAAACAACTTTTAATTTCACCTTTTGCTGAAATTCGTAATCTATTACAAGTATTACAGAACGTTCTAGAGAATGCAGCTATAACTCCAATATTACCCTTATACCCGGGTACTGAAATTAAGTCGGCCGTATCACCATGCTTACTTGCTATTTTATTAAGAATTGGGTAATGGGCATTTAAATCTGCATAAATATCCTTAGCAGAATACATTTCAATGTTTTCCTTATAACCACCGTTAAATGGCATTTCTTCAATAAATCGAACATCAACATTAAAGTTTTTCGAAAGTTCAGCAAGTTCAATAATATCTTGTGTATTAATGCCTTTCATAATAACGGCATTCAGCTTTATTGCAAATCCATTTTCAATTAATAAATGGAAAGTTTTCATTACTTTTTCAAAATCGTTCCTGCGCGTAATTTTATGAAATCGCTCAGCATTTAATGAGTCAATGCTTAAATTAATTTTCGTAATTCCTAATTCTTTCAATCGCTTGATATGCCTTTGTAAAAGCGTTCCATTAGAAGTTATGTGTATTGCATTGAAGGCATCAATTTCAGAAGTACGCTCTAACAGTTTCATAAAATCTTTTCGAAGAAAAGGTTCTCCACCAGTGAACCGTACTTTTTTAAATCCTATTCCACCTAGTACTTTTAAAATTCTAGTAATTTCTTCATAAGTAAGTAATTCTTTTTTTGGCTCATATATTATGCCTTCAGCTGGCATACAATAGAAACAGCGTAGATTGCATCGGTCCGTTACCGCGATGCGCACATATTCTATTTGTCTGTTAAATGAGTCAGTCACTAGCTTTTAATTTGAACGTGTAAATTACGAACTTTCAAGATAAACATAGTGGTAATTGCTTTTGTAAATATTTTATTTTAATAACTTGCCTTAGGTATGACATATGAACTTAAAAACATAGTTGCTGCATATTTGGTAGCAAATAAATTAATGCTAAAGACTGCCTTGGCTACTGTAGTTGCTTTGGATGGCTCTTCTTACAGAAAACCTGGTGTGCGGATGTTACTAAGAGAAGATGGACAAATGACAGGTGCTGTGAGTGGTGGCTGTGTTGAAAAGGAAATTTTACAGCAATCACAAAGTGTTTTTAAGAAAGGCATTGCGAAAATGATGACCTATGATGGGCGTTATCGATTGGGTTGTGAAGGCATGCTCTATATACTAATTGAGCCTTTTGAACCAACAGAATTATTTATTTCATCTTTTGAGACTGTTTTAGAGCTACGTAAAGAAATTAAGGTAAGTTGTTTCTATTTAAAACAGGAAGGAGAAAATACAAATATTGGTACCCTTTTTAATTTTTTAGATGAGGATTATTCCGTCCAAAAATCTTTTGAAAGAGATGCGGAATTTTTAATTTTTGAGGAAATAAAAGCACCTTGTTTTCAATTGGTGCTTTTTGGTGCGGAACATGACGCAGTTCAATTAGGGAAATATGCTGCCAATACAGGGTGGGAGGTAACCGTTATTGCTGCTGCTGCAGAAGAAAAAACACAGGAAGACTTTCCAGGAATAAAGCAATTTGTTGCAGTAGAACCCGAGTTGTTTGATGCCAATTCAATTGATGAGAATACGGCTGTAATTTTAATGACACATAGTTATGTACGAGATTTAAAATATTTATTGGCCATAAAAGATACATTACCTGTTTATTTGGGTATACTTGGGCCTTCAAAAAGACGTGAAAAATTATTAAATGAATTTATTGAGCGATTTCCAGATTTGAATGAAGAATTGTTGAATCGAGTTTACGGTCCTGCCGGACTGAATATTGGAGCTGAAACAGCACAAGAAATAGCAGTGTCAATAGTGGCAGAAATATTGTCAATTGTTCGAAAGCAAAAACCAATGTTACTAAAAGACAAATCAGGTGGAATACATAGTTAGATTTATATTTTCATTAAGCAATCTAAAATATGTATTGTGAAATCAATTCTTCAATTTTAGTAGGATATTTATAAAGGATATTTCTGATGATAATTTACCAGTAAGGCTACCACTTTACTATAACTTTCAATACCGTCTTTTTGATTATTAGCCTTTAAAAACGAATTAAAAATTGATTTAAAAACTGGCTCTAATGGATTTTCATGAGCCATCCAAAAATCGGTCACTTCTTGGTAATTCTTTAATATTCCAGGGTTTAATTGAGAGTATAATCTATCGAATGTTTCTTGGTCATTCGCTCGAATATCATTTAGGCAATAGCCAATCATATAGGTGTAAGCAGAATATCTAAAATATAAATCTTCATTACTAACTGCAGCGAGGTAACCAATGAAATTTGTTTCATTCTCTGCGGAATACCCTATTTGATGTCCTACTTCATGACTACTTATAAATGGATCTCTAAACTTTGGCATTATTCCATTAACTTGAGCTTCATTGGTAAATGGATTTAAGTATCCACCGTAACCCATATAAGTTAGAAGAGTGCTAAATAAAGACCTTTTAATACTTGGTGCAGTGTAATTCCATTTCGGATATATTTCACTTAATTTTTGATATCCAATTTTGGACATCGCTAATATTTCTGATTTAGAATAGGGTATTATAACAGCCTTAGCAGTATCATTGGTAATTTGAAAGTGAATGGAATTTGACTTAGCAACCAAGTCTTCGGTTAAATTAATCAGCTCTGGTTTGGTATAAGTAATCGCTATTTCAAGTTTTTTATTAATTGGTTGCCGGTAGTAGTTTAATCCCCACAAGAAGTGAAAAGTAAAATAAACAATTGATAAAACCATTAGAACATCTCTTAGAAATGGATAGATATTATATCTAATTTTTTTTCTATTTCTGATTAAATAGCGAACAGCTAATATTATAAGGCAAGCATACAGAATATCGCCAATAGAAAAAGGAAGCCATCCAAACAGAATTCTAAATAGTTTACTTATAATTGGATAAATACCATGGCTATAATATGTTTCAATCCATTCTGGTTTTGTAGCCAAGAATTTCACCAATAGAATTTGCGGAAACAGAGAAAAAGCAATTATACTTTTTAAATAGTATCTCATTGGTAATTCATTTGGCTAAATAGTGGGTAAAAAAAGAGGCTTGCATTGCAAACCTCTTTTAGTATTTAAATTTTATTTCGCTTGATTTATACCTGTGAGTTCTAAATCAAAAACTAAGTCTGCATTTGGAGGAATCACGTTTCCGGCACCTTGAGCGCCATATCCTAAATGAGGCGGAATAAAAACGCGTAGTTTATCACCAACTTTCATGCTCAAAACTGCTTCTTTAAAACCTGCAATCATTCTTGCATCTGGGCTGTAGACTACGGGCAAAGGAGAGTAGCTACTATTCTCGTCAAAGGTGCCATATTTTTTTGCAACTTCAGCATAACTACTATCAAATAAAGAACCATCGGTTAAATAACCTGCATAATCAACAAGAACATTCTGGCCTAATTTTGGTTTATCACCAGTTCCTTCGTTTAATTTTAAAACTTTTAAACCAGAAGGTAGTTCTTCAGCTTTTTCCTTTTGCGCCGTTAACTCAGTAACAAAATCTGCTTTCATTTTATTTAGAGCTGCAATTTTTGCTTCCTCATCAGCAAAATATTGCGTCATTACCGCCACAGCATCAAAGTTTTTAGCTGCCTTACCATTTCTAATAATTGAAACAGTTTTCATAGAAACAGGGTCTATTGGTTTATCACCAGCAGCAGTTTTAACATTAGCAATGGAATCTACAACATTCATACCTTCAACAACTTCACCAAAAACAGTATGACAACTAACTCTCGGGTTTTTACATTGCTTTAGAAAGCCATTTTCGTACCCATCTAAAAAAGGAGTAGCCTTATGTGTTATAAAGAATTGGCTTCCATTGGTTTCGAATCCAGAATTAGCCATAGAAAGAATTCCCTTTTTATCGTGATGTAAAGAATCAGTTAATTCATCAACGAATTTATAACCAGGATTTCCAGCACCAGTGCCAGTAGGGTCACCACCTTGAATCATAAAATCTTTAATAACTCTATGAAAAGTCACGCCATCGTAATACTTTTTACCTTTGAATTTTTCACTTACAAACGGACTAGTTCCTTCTGCTAGAGTAATAAAATTAGCAACAGTAACTGGAGTATAATCTTGCTCAAGTCTTACAATTATTTCTCCTTTATTCGTTTGTATATCAGCAAAAAGCCCATCTCCTAAATCGGCATACTGACTCTTACAGCCTGTAAATGCAATTGCTACGGCCAGTGCAAAGATTATTTTATTCATTTTTCTAAATTTAAATATCATTTGTTTGTTTTAATTGTGATATGTTAACTGTTCAATATGGTTAAATCAATGATTATAATTATTGAATACTATCTATTGGTTTTTCAATTTTTATAATGGCCACAGTTGCCTTTAATGGAATGTTAGAGCCAATTTTATCATTATCTCCGTGATAGCCGTAAGCTAGAGAAGATGGAAATAGAAAAGTTGCAGTTTCGTTTTCTTTCATCAATTTTATACCGTCGCGAAGTCCTTGAAACATTTCTTGCTTGTCTACTTTATAGGTTTTTATTCCAATGTCTTGCATTGAATAAATAGTGTCGTTATCTAAAGCAAGAATATTGTAGGTCATGGTCACCAAATCATCTGTTTGCGCAGTATTTGTGTCCTCTTCGTTTTTCTTAATAAAAGTATACCAAGAACCAGTAGCACTATGCTCATAGGTGCTCGTTGTATCCGATGTAATTAAATTTTCAATTAATTTTTCTTCAGCCTCTAATAATTTTCTACTTCGCTCTGCAGATTCCTTATAAAAATTAGCAGATGTAACTTTTACTGGTTTTCTCGGCTCTGGACCCTCACCACAACTAACAATCGACAGTATGAGAAAGGCTGAGATTATATTTCTCATATTAAATCCGTTTTATAATTTTCTAATAATTTCGTAAACTTTTCGGTAGTTTCATTAATTGATAAATCACTTTTTCCACCAGCGGCATTATCATGACCACCACCTTCAAAATGATTTCGTGCAAACTGATTTACTGAAAAATCACCTACAGATCTAAACGAAATTTTAATAATTCCTTCTTCACTGTTCTCAATAAAAATTACCGCAAATTTAATTCCTTTTAGCGTTAAGCCATAATTCACAAAACCTTCGGTATCACCTTTTTTGTAATCACAGGAATTGAGTTCTTCTTGAGTTAGGGTGATGTAGGCAGTGTTGTAATCATTTAATATTACCATATTATTAAGCGCTATTCCTAATAATTTTAGCCTACTTGAATTATTTGTATCATAAATCTGATGATGTATTTCTGTGTTTTGCGCTCCCTTATCTATTAAGTCTGCAATAACACGATGTGTTCGGCTTGTCGTAGACCTAAATTTAAAAGATCCGGTATCGGTCATAATACCTGTGTAGATACAAGTTGCTATTTCTGGCGTTATTTTATCTGTATCATTTAGGTACTCGATAAAATTGTAAACCATTTCACAAGTTGAACTCATGCTTACATCTGAATAGGTTATTTTAGCGTAGTCTGCAGGAGCTTGATGATGATCAATCATTATAAATTGAGCGGTAGCTTCACTTAAATAATTTTGCATTTGACCAATTCTGCTTAGATGATTAAAATCTAAAGTAAAAATTAGCGTCGCTTTAGAAATTCTATCTTTAGATTGAGAATTTTCTTTTTCAAAATTTAATATAGCTTCATTTCCGGGAATCCATTTTAAAAAGTCAGGAAAGTCATTTGGTGAAACCACATCAACATCTTGCCCCATATTTTTTAAATAATGCCAAAGCGCCACAGTAGATCCAATAGCATCGCCATCGGGATTTTTATGTGGAACAATTACAATCTTTTGGGGAGTAGATAGTAGGTTTTTTACACTGTTAATATCCTCTAAATTCATGGACGCAAAGATACAACTATTAACATATTAAGGAATAGACGAAATCAAAAATAGTCAGATTTCCATCAATGCTCGAGTACTACAAATGTAGTTTGTCTTATAATAAATGCTATTTACAGAGGCATAACATGAAAAGGTTGTAGGTTCTAATGAAAACCGTATTTTTGCCCAAAATTTTATAGTATGACAACCAATAGAACGTTTACAATGATTAAGCCAGATGCCGTAGAAAATGGGCATATAGGTGCTATTTTAGAAAAGATATCTTCAGCCGGATTTAAAATTGTGGCTTTAAAATATACGCAATTAAGCTTACGTGATGCTCAGGAGTTTTATGCGATACATAAAGAACGTCCATTTTTTGGGGAGCTAGTTGAATTTATGACCAGAGGTCCAATTGTATCGGCTATTTTAGAAAAAGATAATGCTGTTGAAGATTTTCGCGCGTTAATTGGTGCTACTAATCCAGCTGAGGCTGCTGAAGGCACAATAAGAAAGTTATACGCTACTGATATTGCAGAAAATGCAGTACATGGTTCTGATAGTGATGAAAATGCAGCTATCGAAGGAGCTTTTCATTTTTCAGGAAGAGAAATATACTAAACATATAAGTTTAAGAAGAAGAATATAAAAAACCGTTAAATCGTACGATTTAACGGTTTTTTATTTGTCAATAGTAAGTACTATCTATCTCAAGACAAGTTTTCGTATCAAATCTTTACCTAATTCTTCATTTAACATTGAAACAATCTTAGATTTCCCCATACTTAGTTCATCACGTAGTACAGAAGAGGACAACGAAACATAAAGTATATGGTCTTTGTATTCAACAGAAGTAGTGTAATTATTTACACCATTACCCATTAATTTTACCCAAGCATCACGAGCTTCAACTTTTTCCATTCCTTTTTCGAGCTTATTTTTTTTTAAAAATTCGTTTAAGGCTTGGCCCATGTTAATATGTTCATTTCTTCGTTTGGCCATTATTTCAGAATATTAAAAGGTTGAAAGCGCTTGTAGTGATAGGTGATTCCGTCTAAGTTACGAACAGAGTAATTATTTTCGGAGAGGGCTACCAATAACTCTGAACGTTGGTCAACTACACCTTCATTTATATTGTTTGTATAGTTAATAGAAAATCGTCCCTTATTATCAGTGATTACAATTATATCGGTATCATTGGTAGTATTAAATGTGCCATCTAATTTGGGTTGCACTTTTTTTCGAAACCCCTTTTTATTCTCAATTTTAATAAAATCTACACTTGTATTTACTCCATATTCTTTAGAGCTTCCATCTGTAAAAATCACCTCTTCAATTTCCCAATATCCATTCAAGAAGTTAAGGTCTTTTTCGGCCACTTCACTTTTGCACGAGCAAAAAATAAATAAAACAATAATAGCTACCTTTTTCATCTTACAATTTAAATATTTTATAAGATTGATGTATGTTTTTAACAATGTTTTCTGTGCGATCAGCATGTGTGTCACTAAGAAAGATTTGTCCGAAATTTTCATTATCAACCAAGGCTATAATATGTGCCACTCTATGTTCATCTAATTTATCGAAAATATCATCCAAAAGTAGTATAGGTGTTGCTTTTGCTTGTTCTTTTATAAAATAAAATTGAGCAAATTTTAAGGCTATTAAAAATGATTTTTGCTGCCCTTGACTTCCAAATTTCTTAATAGGATGTCCGGCTATTTCAAAACTTAAATCATCTTTATGAATACCAACAGATGTGTATTGTAATGCACGGTCTTTGTCTAAATTTTTTTCAAGAAGTGTAAGGATGGTATTTTGTGAAACTTTACTTTGATAACTCAGTGATACTATTTCATTACCTCCCGAAATTTCTTCATATTGTTTTTTGAAAATAGGAATAAAAGTGGCCATAAAAGCCTCACGTTTTTCAAATATTTCTTGCCCAAAATCATTTAGTTGTTCATTGTAAACCGCTAAGGCATCAGCATCAAAGGTTCTGTTTGCTGCAAAGTATTTTAATAATGCATTTCGTTGGGCTAAAACCTTATTGTACTTTAATAAAATTTCTAAGTAAGATTTATCTGATTGTGAAATAACGCCATCAATAAATTTTCGTCTGGTGTCACTACCCTCAATAATAAGATCTCGATCGGCAGGTGAAATAATTACTAGGGGTAGTAGGCCAATATGATCAGAAAGACGATCATACAATTTTCCATTTCGCTTAATAGCCTTTTTTGCACCTTTTTTTAAGCTACAAACAATTTTTTCAATACGTTCGTTTTTCGTGAATTCACCATCAATAACAAAGAATTCTTCACCATGTTTTATGTTTTGACTGCTAACAGGGTTAAAATAACTTTTGCCAAATGAAAGATGATAAACGGAGTCTAATATGTTGGTTTTACCAATACCGTTGGCACCTACAAAGCAGTTTATTTTCGCATCGAACTCAAAATCTGATGAGTCAAAATTCTTGTAATTAAGTAGCGAAAGTTTATCAAGATGCATTTTTTATTCTATTTTTCGGAGGTAAGGACGTGCAAATTATCGAAAAATAACGGATAAATTCAACTCTGGTTTTCGATAAAAACTTTATTTTTGCGCGATAATTAATAATTGGAATGGCAACATACAAGAAAAGAGGGAACAAACCTAAAAACAAAGTTGAAGAACAACAGTTTGATACACAAGACAGTACAACTGCTGAGGTTTTTAGCACATTGGATGAAAGCGCATCTAAAACAGAGGCGTGGGTTGCCAAAAATCAGAACTACATTCTAGGCATAATCGGTGTTATTGCCGTAGGCGTTTTGGGTTATTTAGGATTTCAATATTTGGTACAAGAGCCGAAAGAAGCAAGTGCTGCAAATGAAATGTACTATCCTCAACAATATTTCGATGAAGCTTTAAACAATGCAACTGCAAAAGATTCACTTTTTAGTTTAGCTCTAAATGGAGCGGAAGGAAAATATGGCTTTTTAGATATTATTGATGAGTACCCTGGTACGAAATCAGCTAATCTTGCCAATTATTCTGCTGGAATGGCATATTTAAATATGCAAAAATATCAAGAAGCAATAAGTCATTTAGAAGATTTTTCTTCAGATGATGCTATATTAGGAGCCTTAGCAAAAGGAGGTTTAGGTGATGCATTTATGCAATTAAATCAGCCTGCTGATGCTTTAGGTTACTATGAAAGTGCTGCAAATCATAATAAGAATGATTATACAACACCAAAATTTTTATACAAAGCAGGAGTTGCTTCTTTGGAATTAGGTGAAAAAGACAAGGCTTTAAAATATTTTGAAAGGGTAAAGAATGAATTTTCAGAATCTGACGAGGCTAATACTATTGATGCCTTTATTGGTATGGCTAAAAGTGGAAAATAAATCCAATGGCTACAGCAAATAAAAACTTATCATTTTACGATAAAACTAAAATTCCGAATGCGAAGCTTCTTCGATTCGGAATTGTTGTTTCTGAGTGGAACGACGAAATTACAGAAGGACTCTATGAAGGTGCAGAAGCGGCCCTTTTAGATTGTGGTGCGATTTCGGAGAATATTATTCGTTGGAATGTTCCCGGTAGTTTTGAACTTACCTACGGTTGTAAAAAAATGATTACTTCTACAGAAATCGATGCAGTAATCGCAATTGGTAGTGTAATTCAAGGTGAAACCAAACATTTCGATTTTGTATGTAGTGGTGTTACACAGGGCATAAAGGATTTAAATGTGAAATACGATACACCTGTTGTTTTCTGTGTGCTAACAGATAATACTATGCAACAAGCAATAGACCGTAGTGGAGGAAAGCATGGTAATAAAGGAGCAGAGGCTGCTATAGCTGCTATTAAAATGGCTACATTAGGATAGCATTGGTGAAAAGCTTACTTATTTGATAAGTAAATTATTAGCTCTAAAACTACTTTTTTTCTTATTTCTATTGAATTTCGAGGTTTATAAGGTTGCTTTAACAAAATTTAGCTGTTGAAACACGGCATGTTTTTTGATTTTAATTAACTTTGAGGCTATGAGTTTTCTAAGAAAATTTACGAAGTTAGGTAAGAACAAAACGTTCGACTATTCACCACGTTATTACGACGACAAAGGTGAAGGGAGTCCATTTAAGTTAGAACACCGTTTTGATAAATACAGAACTACGGCTCATGTTACACGAGGATTAAAAGGAAAGTTTGGTAACGCTATTGAAGATATGCGCAAAGAAGGTGATAGAAACCTTAGGTTGCGAATGATAGTTATTATTGCAATTTTAATCTTCGCTTTTCTATATGTCATCGATTTTGACATTTCTATATTCTTTCCGCAATAATGGCAGATATCATAAAACTTTTACCTGACCATGTCGCTAATCAGATAGCTGCTGGTGAGGTTGTGCAGAGACCAGCATCTGTTGTAAAGGAATTGTTAGAGAACGCTATTGATGCAGGAGCAAGTACTATAAAACTTATTGTTAAAGAAGGTGGTAAAACTTTAATTCAAGTGGTTGACAATGGCATAGGTATGAGTACTACCGATGCTCGATTAAGTTTTGAACGGCATGCTACTTCTAAGATTCAAAAAGCTGAAGATCTTTTTAAATTGGGTACAAAAGGTTTCCGTGGTGAAGCCTTGGCATCTATAGCGGCTATTGCTCATGTAGAAATGCAGACAAAGCCCGAACAAGATGAGATTGGTACACATATAAAAATTGAGGGAAGTAAAATTATTTTTCAAGAAACTTGTGCTACTCCAAAAGGAACATCACTTTCTGTAAAACATCTTTTTTTTAATATCCCGGCAAGACGCAATTTTTTAAAGTCGAATCAGGTAGAATTAAGGCATATTACAGATGAATTTCATAGGGTAGCCTTGGCTCATCCTAAAATTTCTTTTCAGTATTATAGCAATGGTAGTGAGCTTTTTAATCTTCCTAGTTCAAATTTAAGACAGCGCATCGTTAACGTTTTTGGTTCTAAAACAAATCAAAAATTGGTTCCCGTTAATGAAGAGACTCAAGTTGTAAAAATTTCAGGATTCATTAAAAAACCGGAATTTGCTAAGAAGAGTAGGGGGGAGCAATATTTTTTTGTGAATAATCGCTTTATTAAAAGTGGATATTTAAATCATGCTGTAGTAGCTGCTTTTGAAGGATTAGTAAAACCCGGGACACATCCTGGTTATTTTTTGTATTTAGATGTTGATCCAGGTACTATAGATATTAATATTCACCCGACAAAAACAGAAGTAAAATTTGATGATGAGCATACCTTATATGCGATTATCAGATCTACAATAAAACATAGTTTAGGTCAATTTAGCGTGGTACCTGCATTAGATTTTCAGCAAGATCAAAATTTAGAAGTACCTTATTCATATACTAATAAAGGTGTAGAACAACCGAAAGTTGAGGTGGATTCAACATTTAATCCTTTTGCTGAGAATAAAGGTGGTACTATGCAAATGCCACGAAAGAAATCAACAAAAGGGTGGGAAAATCTATATGTTGGACTAGAATCTAAAGTAGGTAAAGAGGTTGATTTTAGCAGTTTGAGCTTTGAATCGGAGACAATTACGGGTTCTGTTTTTGATACTGATGAAGAAGAGTTAAAATTGGCCAGTACTACTTTTCAATTGCATGGCAAATATGTAGTGACTACTGTACGTTCGGGAATGCTTATAATTGATCAAGGTAGGGCGCATCAGCGGGTGCTTTACGAACGTTTTCTAAAACACGGAACTTCGCAAGAATCTGTAAGCCAACAACTGTTATTTCCATTAAAATTAAGTTTTAGCAAAAATGAATTAAATGATTTGTTAGAAATTAAAGAAGATTTGAATGCTTTGGGTTTTGCGTTTGGAGATACGGATGAAGAATCTATTGAAATAAAAGGGGTGCCAGTATCTATGACTGAATCTGATGTGGCTAGTGTAGTTGAGCAATTATTGTACGATTTTCGAGAAAATACAGTTAGTGAGAGTTTTTCTCAAACGGATCGTCTTTCAAAATCTTTGTGCAAAGCTTTAGCCATAAAAACAGGTGAACGTTTGGATCAAGAGTCGCAATTAGCTTTAGTGAATGACTTATTTGCTTGTAAGGAAGCTACTATAAGTCCGTTTAATAAAAGAATATATATCACGATAACTGAAAACGATATCGCAAATAAATTTTAATCTATGAATTTTCAGATTTCAGATGCAGTAAAACATTTGCTTATTATTAATGTACTATTTTTTTTAGCTACTCAGATTTATGGTGATCAAATGTATCAGTGGTTTGCACTTTGGTTTCCTAAAAATGCAAATTTTGGTATCTGGCAAATAGCCACTCATATGTTTATGCATGGTGGTTTTTCTCATATTTTATTTAACATGTTTGGTCTTTGGATGTTTGGTGTTCCAGTAGAACGCTATTTGGGAAAAAATAAATTTTTATTCCTATATTTTTCAGCTGGACTTGGGGCCGTATTATTTCAACTAGGGAGCTACTATTTTAATTATATCCCTGCATTTGATGAGTTGATTAACTCAGGTTTGTCTAGTGTACAAATTGTAGAGATGCTTACAACTAATCAAACTAATATAGAATTAGTAGGTAATCAGTTAGCCAATTTAAAAGAGCTTTATCCAATTTATAATGCTTCTATGGTAGGAGCATCAGGATGTATAATGGGTATATTGGCAGCTTTTGGAATAATGAATCCAAATGCTGAATTGATGTTGATTTTCTTACCAATTCCGATAAAAGCAAAATATTTTATTCCAGGAATTATATTACTTGATGTCATTTCTGCGGTTTCTGGACAATCTTTCTTTAGTCCGAGTAATACGGCGTATATGGCCCATGTTGGTGGTGCTATTGTTGGAGGATTAGTGATGTGGTATTGGAAGAAAAATAGTTTTAATAATCGACGTTGGGATTAATACAGTAATTGGTGAATAGTAATACTTACATAGCGCCAAATTTGAAAAAAGTAACATGAATACAGGTGGCTTACGATATAAATACGCAACATTAAGCATTGCTGAAAAGCTAATTGCTATTAATGTGGTGGTTTTTATTTTAAATGCTTTACTACCTTTTCTTTTAGGTTTATCGCAAAATGCAATTGACAAATGGTTTGAGTTGCCAAAGGATTTTTTTGATTTTTTAATGCAACCATGGTCGTTGATAACCTATTCTTTTTTTCACGGTGGTTTTATGCATCTTTTTTGGAATATGCTGCTGCTGTATTTTTCGAGCCGGATATTTTTAAACCTATTTGGAGATCGAAAATTTATAAATGTATATTTTCTTGGGGTTATTGCAGGAGGCCTTTTATTTATGTTCAGTTATAATGTACTGCCAGGTCTTCTAAATATTGCAACTTCTGGAATTATTGGTGCTTCAGCAGGTGTAACGGCAATTCTTATCTTTATTTGTACCTATATTCCAAATCAAGAAGTTCGCGTAATCTTTTTTAATATTAAACTTTGGTATTTAGGAGCTTTCGTAGTTTTATCCGATTTAATTCAAATTCCTTATGGTACAAATGCAGGAGGACATATAGCTCATTTGGGTGGTGCATTTTTAGGTTATATGTACGCTAGACAATTAACAAATGGTCGAGATATTGGTGAGGGCTTCTCGAATTTTATAGATGGAATTACCAATTTATTCAAAGGCAAAGAAAAGAAAGGTCCTTTAAAAACGGTTTATAAAAAACAAGCAAAATCATCCAATGCTAAACGGCCAGTAAATTATGAAAAGGAGAGCCGTCAACGTAAGATTGATGCAATCTTAGATAAGATTAGTAAATCTGGTTATGAGAATCTGTCAAAGGCAGAGAAAGATTTCTTGTTTAAGGCCGGTAAAGAAGATTAAATCGATGAGGCATTTATCTTTTATTAATAAAATAATATTTGCCTTTAATATTCTTATCGCATTATTGTTACTTGTGGATTGTTTGAGTCCGTATGTTTCAGTAACAACAATTTCATTCTTACCTTTTCTCGCCTTAGGAACTCCAATTTTAGTTATTGTCAATGTGATGTTTCTTGGATATTGGGTTTTAAAAGGTAGACGTCAATTTATACTTTCTCTTATTGCATTAGTGTGTGGTTATCTTTCATTGGGCACATTTATTCAATTTAATAATGAAAATAATAGCTCAAAAGATGATTTAAAAATTATGAGCTATAATGTGCGGCAGTTTAATTCTAATCTCAATCTGGAAAGTAAAACAGTGTTTGAGGATATTAAGGATTTAGTTGCAACTAGTGGAGCTGATATAGTATGCTTTCAGGAAGCCTCTAATAAATATAAAATGAAACCTTTTGACTATCCTTATAAATATATATCGGAGAAACCTAGAGGGCAAGTACGTACAGGAATAAGTATTTTTTCGAAATATCCTATTATAGAGGCTGAGACAATTCTTTTCACTGAATCTGTGAATAATGGCTGTTATGCTGATATTTTGGTCTCCAAAGATACTATTAGAGTATATAATTTACACATGCAATCTTTAGGGATTACACCAGGGCATGGAATAATTAGAAATAGCGATTCTCAAAAGCTTTATAAAAAATTAACTAGTAAGTTTTACAAGCAGGAGACTCAAGCAGAAATAATAGCAAAGCATAGTAAAGATGTATCTTATAGAACAATAATCACAGGGGATTTTAATAATAATCAATATTCTAGAACCTATAATATTTTAAAAGGGGATAGGTTAGATAGTTTTGATGAAAAGGGTAGTGGTTATGGCAGAACGTTCAATTTTCATCGCATGCCTGTACGAATAGATTTTATGCTAGCAGATCCAGGTATAGAGATAACTTCGCACAAAAATTTTAATCAAGTGTATTCAGATCATTTTCCAATATTGGCTACTTTTAGGTTGTAATTAAATTAACCAGCAATCTGTGATATCTGCAATGATATGAATTAGTAATGCTAAACCTATTATTCTAGTCTTTTTGAATAAAAGTAAAAATATGTAGGTCGCAATTGCCCAATAGGAATGTAGGGGGTGAAAACCAATACTGCAGCGGTCATGGTCAAAAATAGGATTTGCAAAAATATGGTCGATATCTATTAGAATTCCTGCAAGGAGAATTAAAATAATTGTAAGCCTTTCTTCTTTTTTAAAAAAAAGAAATCCGATTGCAATAGGGACTAGAAAATGAATTCCGTAATGGAGAATAAACCTAAGCATTTAATAAACTTAAATCTTGTGATTTTAAATATTGATTAGAATTAGGGCCTTCATTAAAAAGTAAATCTAGTATACTCGTATTTTCAATAAAATTATGTCTATCACCAAATACCTGTTCGTATTCCTCAAAATTAGTATCGATTTTAATTTTTGTACTTACCAAAGAACGTGCATCTAAAAGTCCTTCAGGGTTTTTAATATAGCTCTCAGTTTTATTTTTAGAAGTTTCTATTTGCAAACTTTCCGTGATGGCTTCAATAGTTTTTAAATTGAAATCCAATAGAAACTCAAAATTATTATTATAAAGTGGAGCAATATCATCTTCATAAAATTCAAAATATGGGGAGGTGCGATATGCAGTTTGAAGAGTTCGCCAGTGTTGTCTTTGCCATGCATAACTATTTTCAATTTTTATGTCTTTATATTTCTGTCGTCCGATATTACCACCAACATGGCTAATGGGTATGCTGAGTAGGTGCTGTCCGCGGTCGTTGCATATTTCACAGCGATTTCTGTATGTTTGCTTTTGAAAATTATCTTCTACCTCCCAAACAATTTCATTTTGAATAATTGTAGCAAAGCTTACAATGTTGGGAAAATACGTAGGGTGTAAAAGGGTTTTCACTTTTAATTAAATATCAAATTATAAATATGTGATTTATAAGAGATGAAAAGTATTTTAAATTTTGGTTTAAATAAACAAATTACTCATTAGACTTCTTCTTTTTCCAAATATAATCACCAACAAAATAGAGTACTAAAGCAATTAAGAAATATTTAAAATAAGATACTGGTTCTCCACTTCCATGTACAGTTGTGAATATCCGATCCCATCGGGGTCTCCAATTCGTAATACCCTCTTTAAAATTATCAAAACTCATCCATATAAAAATAGGCGTACCTACGATATGGTTTTCTGGCACATAACCCCACGAGCGGCTATCTTCAGAGCCATCTCTGTTGTCACCCATCATCCAGTAATAATCTTGTTTAAAAGTATAACTATCAGCAACTTCTCCATTAACAGTTACTTGATTTCCTTTTACTCCAACCGTATTGCCTTCGTAATCTCTAATTATTTTTTTGTAAAGTGGCAGAACTTTAAGGTTTAAAGCGACTGTTTTTCCTTTTTCCGGAATATATATCGGTCCCATTTGATTCGTATTCCATGGGTAATCTGCACTTTGAGGAAATGCTCTACTGTCCGCCATTCCTTTAGGGAGAATTACTCGAACTACTGAATCTATTTGTGTATTTGCCTTTAAAGCCGCAACCATTTCATCGGTTAATTTAGCCTGTCGTGAAAGACTACTTTCTTCAGTGATAGCTATTCCATATTGACGTATTACCGAAACAGGAATACCACTTTCTTTTGTGTAGATTTCTTGTTTACCATCTTCCCTGGGTTTAACACCCATTACGTAATTATTAAGAACGTTTGCTTGTTCAGCTGTTAAATTACCAACGATATACTTCCTTGTAAAATCAGTAACTCCAATTTCAGCTAAAAATTTAGACGAGACTCCTTTTTTCGCATAAATCTCATGATCAAACATTGGTTTAGCTCTATCGGGTAAAACGTTTTGTTCCCCATTAATGAAAACAAAATTATCGCGTACTTCTAAAGAATCCCCAGGTAAACCCACGCAACGTTTAACGTAATTTGATTTTTTATCAATTGGTTTATCTACACCCTTTTCACTTCTATGAAAACGTCTTACAGTATCAGCTGGCCAACTAAAAACTACTATTTCATTACGCTTTATTTTTTTAAATCCTGGAAATCGCATATAGGGTAATTGCGGTTTATTTAAATACGATTTAATACCTAAAACAGGAATTGTATCATGCACCATTGGCGCCGCAACAGTTGTCATTGGTACACGGGCTCCATAATGAAACTTGCTTACAAAAAGTAAATCACCAATTCGTAAAGTACGCTCCAAAGATCCCGTTGGAATAACATAAGGTTGGATAAAATAGGTGTGTACCAAAGTAGCTGCGACAATTGCAAAAACAATAGAACTAACCCATTCACCTGCAGCAGTTCTTGGGTTTAAATCACGTTCTTCAACGTAAGTAACGTCCAACGCATAGTTTACATAATAGATGTAAAAACCTAAGGATAGAATTACAGCCCATGTTTCCCAAAGTTTATTTCTGCCAAAACTCCTAATAGTTTCTACCCATACGACTGGGAACATTAATAGATTAATAATTGGTATAAATAAGAGTACAACCCACCATTTTGGTCGGTTTATTATTTGCATAAGTACTATGGCATTATAAACAGGAATTGCAGCTTCCCAAGCCTTTCTGCCTGCTTTTACATAAAGTTTCCAAGTCCCCAAAAAATGGATGACTTGAACAATTAGAATAAAAATAATCCACTGTAATCCGTCCATAAGAAATTAATATTGATATTCTGGTTTTATGATTTAAGGCTTATTAACCTGCTAATTGTTATGCAATTAAGTGTATTTATTGGAGTATTATTGTATTCGTTAACCAAGGTTTAACACATCTTTCATAGAAAATACTCCTGTTTTTCCATAAATCCATTCTGCCGCAATCACAGCTCCCAAAGCAAAACCTTGTCGATTATGAGCGGTATGTTTTATTTCAATTGAATCAATTTCATTCTCATAGGCTACCGTATGGGTGCCTGGTGTTGTACCAATTCTTTTTGATGTAATTGGTATTTTGGTTGCATCTTTCCCGTCCAATTCCCAGGCATTAAAGTCAGAATTTGAAATCACACCTTCAGCAATTGTAATTGCCGTTCCACTTGGCGCATCTAGTTTTTGAGTATGATGAATTTCTTCTAAAGCAATTTTATAATCCTTTAGGTTATTCATCATTTTGGCTAGGTATTCATTCAATTCAAAAAAAACATTAACACCCAAACTAAAATTTGAAGCATAAATAAATGCCCCATTTTTTTCTTCACATAAGGCAATTGCTTTGTCATAATTTTCCAACCAGCCTGTGGTTCCTGAAATAACAGGCACATTATTTTCGATGCACGCCTTTATATTTTTAAAAGCAGCGTTGGGCATACTAAAATCTATTGCGACATCAATATTATTATAATCTGGTTGGTCTGAATCAACATCAATTTTAGCCACAATTTCATGCTTTCGCGATATGGCAACATGTTCAATCATTTTACCCATTTTACCGTATCCAAAAAGTGCTATTTTCAATTTTCTAGTTTTTAAAATTTAATTATTAACGCCATACCATAATTAGGATTGAGTGTTACCGGATCTATTTCCATAAATGGTTCGAAATCCATACTTAGGTCTTCATCAACGTTAAACTGTTTTAAATGAGCATCCACATTGGCGTCAACTATATTTAATGCATATAATGCAATTGTAGCTACCAACCATAAATCGCGATCATTTTGAAATCTCTCTTGTTGATTTTCTAGCACCTCATCTGAAAAATCAGGGTCAGCACCAATAGCATTATTGTTATCGCGGTCATAAAATTCATCATCAGTAAAGCCAGCCAATCTTCTTTTAAATGCTGTTCTAAATCGGTTGTACCAATCATTATTCCATGTATACATATATACGCCCCCACCAATGGCTCCATATACTAAAGGAACTTTCCAATACCGTTTATTGTAGATTTGACCTAAACCAGGAAAAACAGCAGAATAAAAGGCAGCTTTACTTGGCGCTAAAGGGTTAATGGGTTTCTTTTTTACAACGATAGAATCCGATATAACAATTCCCTCATCTTTTAAATTTTGTTGTAGTGAATCAGTTTCTTGATCTATTGGTTTCTCTTCTTGTCCATACGAAAAGCCAATAAACAATAAACTAATAAATAAAAAATGTTGGAGTCTATGCACCGGTAATAACTTTTTTAATTCTGTTGAATTCTTCCTCAGACGTAAATGGTATAGTTATTTTTCCCTTTCCCTTTGCGGTTGTTTTTATAGTGATTGCAGCTTCTAAATATTTTTCGAGTTCTGTTTTACCTTTTCTCGAAAATTCTGGAATAGATTTATTTAAAGGTGTAGGTACGGAATTAGAGGTGCCTTCCTTAAGAGCTTTAACTGCTTTTTCAGTGTCACGTACTGATAATCCTAAACCAACGATTTTTTCATAAAGTGCAATTTGGCTTTCTTTATCTTCAATATTCACTAAAGCACGCCCATGTCCCATGCTAACAAAACCGTCCCTTATACCGGTTTGAATAATAGGGTCCAATTTTAATAATCGAATATAATTGGCAATGGTTGAACGTTTTTTTCCAACACGATCACTCAATTTTTCTTGAGTCAGTTGAATTTCATCAATTAAACGTTGGTATGATAATGCGATTTCTATAGGGTCTAAATCTTGGCGTTGAATATTCTCTACCAAAGCCATTTCTAACGATTCTTGGTCGTTTGCAATTCTAATGTAAGATGGAATTGTTTGTAGCCCTACTAATTTTGAAGCTCTATGGCGTCTTTCACCAGATACCAACTGATACTTGTTGAAATCTAGTTTACGAACCGTAATTGGTTGAATTACTCCTAGTTCTCTAATTGAGTTTGCTAATTCATGTAAGGCTTCATCGTTAAAATTTGATCTTGGTTGAAATGGATTTACTTCAATAGCATCAATGTCGATTTCAACGATATTACCAACAACCTTATCTGCATTCTTATCAGCTACGGATTGTATGTCATTTTCTGGGTCTTTCAATAGTGCTGAAAGTCCTCTACCTAATGCTTGTTTTTTGATAGCTTTTGCCATTACGCCATTTCCATATTTTTCTTAACAACTTCGTTTGCCAAGTTGAGATAGTTTGTTGCTCCTTTACTACTTGCATCATATTTTATAATACTTTCGCCATAACTAGGTGCTTCGCTTAAACGAACATTTCGTTGAATAATAGTATCAAATACCATGTCAGCAAAATGCTTACGTACCTCTTCTACCACCTGATTTGATAATCGAAGCCTAGAATCGTACATCGTCAACAACATCCCTTCAATATCCAATTCGGGATTATGAATTTTTTGAATGCTTTTAATCGTGTTTAATAATTTTCCTAAACCTTCTAATGCAAAATATTCACATTGTATCGGAATAATTACTGAATCTGCTGCTGTTAAAGCATTTAAAGTCAATAGGCCTAACGATGGTGCACAATCGATTAAAATATAATCGTAGGAATCTTTTAGTTCCGTTATCGCCTTTTTCATCATGTACTCGCGCTCATCTTTATCTACCAATTCAATTTCAATAGCAACTAAATCAATATGCGAAGGAATTAAATCTACATTCGGCGATTCTGTGGCTATTATGGTGTCTTTGGCAGTTTTAGAATGTTCTAATAATTGGTAAGTGCCAGATTCCACGCTTTCGACATCAATACCAAGACCAGATGTAGCATTGGCTTGGGGATCTGCATCAATCAAAAGCACTTTTTTTTCAAGTACACCAAGTGAAGCGGCGAGGTTAACCGTAGTAGTTGTTTTGCCAACTCCACCTTTCTGATTTGCTATTGCAATTATCTTACCCATGATTAACATCATTTAAGGGGTAAAAATACGATTAATAATAAGGCGAAAAAATGAATTTTGTTAACACAAAGTGAATAAGTAAGGAGCCTGCGTTAAAGTTGGTTAAATCTTAAATGAACAAAATAGTTCGTTTGAGCAATTTTATTTCACTATTGTAACTACTACAAGCCTTTAAAAATTAAAATATTGTTTGACGGAATTGAAATTTACATGAGCCATCAACATGCAAATTACTCCTTACTATTAAGGCTGTCTTCGTATTCAATAATAAATATTTCCTCTTCTTTTTTCTTAAGATAATACTGCTCTCGAGCAAATTTTTCCATTTCCTTTGGATCTGAGAGTTTTTGGATTATTTTCTTGTCCTTATCAATTTCTTCTTTCAAAAATTGTTGCGTTTTTTCAAGACTCTTTATTTGCTTTCTAAGCTCCAAATGTATTAGCAGAGAGTTGGTGTCAAAAAAAACCATCCATATTACAAAAACAGTAAGAACTAGAACATACATATTGGTTAAGAAACTAAACCATTTTTTCTTTTTAAGGTCTTTGTAGCCCATTTATAGCCCTAATTTTTGATTGATAACCCCACGTACTATATCCACTGCTACTGTATTATACTTATTATTTGGAATAATAATGTCAGCATATTCTTTACTAGGCTCAATAAACTGCAAATGCATTGGTTTTATGCTAGTTTGATATTTTTCTAATGTGTCATTTAAATCCCAACCACGTTCGTTAACATCTCTTTTTAATCTTCGAATTAGGCGTTCATCCGAATCTGCATGAACATATATTTTAATATCCAACATTTTTCGAATCTTTGCATTGGTTAAAATTAATATCCCTTCCACAATTATAACTTTACATGGGTGCGTAAGAATAGTTTTTTCTGTACGGTTACATTCTAAAAAAGAATATACCGGTTGATTGATAGCTTGTCCATTTTTTAACTGCGATAAATGCTTTTCAAGTAATTCAAAATCAATTGACTGTGGATGGTCAAAATTCGTTTTCCTTCGTTCTTCTAATTCAAGATGAGACAAATCATTATAGTAAGAATCTTGCGAAATTATACTTACTTCACCAATAGGAAGTTCGTTAATAATTTGATTAACAACTGTAGTTTTTCCGCAGCCGGTACCACCTGCAATTCCTATAATTAGCATTCTTGATAATTTTTATCAAAAGTACATATTTGCATGTATATACTAAACCGCTTTATTGTAAGAAACAAGATATTCTTAAAAATGAAAAAACTTTTCAATGTTAAAGGTTCAATTTAAGTGGACTTATAATTTAGGTTCTATGCGTATATAACTACTTTTGCAGGATGCAAAATGAAGATGTAAAACCAAATTTCGAATTTGTGGCTTTAATGGCAGCATTAATGTCAATAGTTGCTTTAGCCTTAGATGCTATTTTGCCGGCGATTTCTCATATAGGAATAGCAATTAATAGTCTTGACCCTATTAAGAATCAATTATTGATTACCATGATATTTCTGGGACTTGGTCTTGGGCAATTGTTTTTTGGGCCGTTGTCGGATAGTTATGGGAGAAAACCTATAGTGTATATTGGCTTTGTCTTATTTATTGTTGCGAGTATCATTTGCATATTTGCGCCATCTTTAGAAATAATGATAGTAGGTAGAGTATTGCAAGGGATAGCACTTTCTGCCCCAAGAACAATGGCAATTTCCATTATTAGAGACACCTATAAAGGTGATTATATGGCACGCGTAATGTCATTCGTTACAGCATTCTTTATTCTTATTCCGGTTGTGGCTCCTGCAATTGGTAAATGGATAATGGATGATTATGGTTGGCAAGCTATATTTTATGTACAATTGATTTTCGCACTAGTAGTAGCAATATGGTTTTGGAAACGGCAAGTCGAAACCCTTAAACGAGAATACAAAATTCCATTTAGCATAAATGTATTTTCGACTGGAATTAGGGAGTTCTTTAAATATAAAGAAACTGTTGCTTTTACGTTTATTTCAGGTTTCGTTACAGGTGCTTTTTTGGTTTATTTAAGTGGTTCGCAACATGTTTTCGAGGATCAATATGGTTTAGTAGAAGAGTTTCCATATATATTTGCCGGCTTGGCTATTTCTATTGGACTTTCTACATTTTTGAACGGGACTTTAGTTTTACGATTTGGTATGCGAAAATTGTCTTTTATGGCACTTTTGGCCTTTTGTTCAATAGCCTTGGTTTACGTTATTGTTTTCTGGGGAAAACCAAATCCAAGTGTACCAGTATTAGTTGCATTTTTAGCTTGTCAATTTTTCTGTCTGGGATTTTTATGGGGGAATTTTAGATCCATTGCCATGGAACCTATTGGACATATTGCAGGAATCGGTGCTGCTATAAATGGATTTATTTCTACGGTACTATCTGTACCAATTGCACAATACATAGGTGGCTTTGTGGATAATACAGTCTGGCCACTGTTTTTGGGCCTCGCAATATGCGGACTAATATCGGTATTAATATTTGTAATATTAGGCGAGAAGCCATTGCTAGCAAGAAGAGTATTACGATAAATTGAAAACAAAAAAGCTGTCGAAAATTATACAATAATTCGCGACAGCTTTTACTATTGAAACGCACGTTAAAGCGAGTTATCCATAATCTCTTTTACTACTTCAGGATTTAACAAAGTACTTGTATCTCCTAAATTTGTAGTGTCTTTAGACGCTATTTTTCTAAGTATCCGTCGCATAATCTTGCCACTTCTAGTTTTTGGAAGCCCAGAGACAAATTGAATTTTATCCAATTTAGCAATAGGTCCAATCTGTTCGGTAATCTGTTGATTAATTTCCTTACTTAAATTATCGCGATCTCTAGTTTCACCAAATTCTTTCAATATAATATAGCCATAAAGGGCATTTCCTTTTACATCATGTGGGAAGCCAACTACTGCAGATTCTGCAACAGCCGGGTGTTCATTAATTGAATCTTCTATCGGTGCTGTACCCAAATTATGGCCAGAAACAATAATTACATCATCTACTCTGCCAGTAATTCTATAATAACCTACAGCATCTCGTAAAGCGCCATCACCAGTAAAATACATGTTTTTATATGCCGAAAAATAGGTGTCTCTATATCGGTCATGATTCCCCCAAATTGTTCGAGCTATTGAAGGCCATGGGAATTTTATACACAATCGACCATCTACCTGATTGCCTTTTATTTCTTTGCCTTCTTCATCCATTAATGCAGGCTGAATACCAATAAATGGTAAGGTTGCATAGGTTGGTGTAGTGGGAGTGACATAAGGTATTGGAGTAATCATAATACCTCCAGTTTCAGTTTGCCACCAAGTATCAATAATAGGACTTTTCTTCTTACCAATATTGTTGTTGTACCAATGCCAAGCTTCTTCATTAATGGGCTCTCCTACAGATCCTAAAACTTTTAGTGATGATAAATCGTATTTTTCAACAAACTCTAAATTTTGTTTAGCTAGTGCTCGTATAGCAGTAGGTGCTGTATAAAATTGATTTACTTTATGCTTTTGTACCACTTCCCAAAAGCGGCCATAATCAGGATAGGAGGGAACACCTTCAAACATAACGGTAGTGGCACCATTTGCTAATGGTCCATAAACTATATATGAGTGGCCCGTAATCCATCCAATATCGGCAGTACACCAATAAACATCATTTTCTCTATATTGAAACGCATTTTTAAAGGTGTAAGCACTATATACCATATAACCACCAGTAGTATGCACCATTCCTTTAGGTCTGCCAGTAGATCCAGAAGTGTATAAAATAAATAAAGGGTCCTCAGCATTCATTACTTCGGCAACACAGTCGGCATAAGCTTCGTCTAATAAAGGTTGCAACCAATGGTCTCTACCTTCTTTCATTTCAATTTCGCTATTGATTCGTTTCGCTACTAAAACATTCTCAACGCCAGGACAATCTTCTAAAGCTTTATCAACAATTCCTTTTAAATCTATAGTTTTAGAACCGCGATATGAGCCGTCGGATGTCAAAACTATTTTACAGTCAGAATCATTAATTCTAGTGGAAAGTGCATTTGCAGAAAATCCTGCGAAAACTACGGAATGAATGGCTCCTATTCTAGCACAGGCAAGAAGAGAAATAGCCAATTCGGGAATCATAGGAAGATAAATACATACGCGATCTCCTTTTTTAACTCCTTTGTCTTTTAGTACATTGGCCATGCGACTTACGCGTTCGTGCAACTGTCTATAGGTTATGTGCTCAGCTTCCTCATAAGGATTATTAGGCTCAAAAAGAATTGCTGTTTTTTCACCTCTTGTTGGTAAATGTCTGTCAATACAGTTCTCTGTGATATTAAGTTTAGCACCCTCAAACCATTTAATTTCAGGTTTTGAAAAGTCCCAACTTAATACATTGTCCCACTTTTTACGCCAAACAAAATGTTCCTCAGCAATTTCTTCCCAAAAAGCTTCTGGGTTTCGAACAGATTTTCGGTAAACTTGATAATATTCTTCTAAGTGTTTTATGTGATAATTACTCATTAATTTAAGTTGAAGTTTGGATAAGCAATTTAAGATATTTGTGAGGAATTAAAAAAGGTATTTTCTTCTTCTGTTAATAATCTTGAAATAACTATGAAACGCAGTCCTAACGGAATTTCTAATGAAAAACTAGAACCCCTTCCTTCGGTAATGTCTATGGTAAGATGTGTGTGTTTCCAATACTCAAATTGGTCTTGATTCATATAAAAGTTTACATTTTCAATTTTTCCTAAATGGGTGTCACTTTCATCAAGATACATTTCACCTTTTTCAAAAATCATTGGGGAAGACCCATCGCAACAACCACCACTTTGATGAAAAATAAGTTCTCCGTATTTATCTTGTAATTGTCTAACTACTGCAGCTGCTTTATCTGTAATTGCTATTCGTTGCATAACTATAATTTTAAAAGGCTGAATCTATTTAAAATTCAGCCTTGTTTAATTTAAGGATTACATTTTTTAAAAGAAACCTAGCTTATTTTTATCGTAAGATATAAGCATGTTCTTCGTTTGGCGATAATAATTCATCATCATTACATGATTCTCTCTTCCAAATCCTGATTTTTTGTAACCACCAAATGGTGCATGCGCAGGGTACGCATGATAGCAATTTACCCACACTCTACCTGCTTTTATCGCTCGTGGAATTTGGTATAATTGATGTGCATCTCTTGTCCAAACTCCTGCTCCTAAACCGTAAAGCGTATCGTTAGCAATTTCGATAGCCTCTGCTTCATCTTTAAATTTAGTAACACAAACAACAGGTCCAAATATTTCTTCCTGAAATACTCTCATTTTATTATGGCCTTCTAAAATTGTAGGTTTTATATAAAATCCATTTGCAAATTCACCATCTAATTTATTCGCCTCACCACCAGTTAAAACCTTGGCACCTTCTTCAACGCCAATTTTTAAATACGATTGAATTTTCTCATATTGATCATTGGATGCTTGAGCACCCAACATGGTGCCGGTATCATAAGGATTATCCTGTATTATTGCATTAGTTCGCTCAATAACACGTTCCATAAAAGCATCGTAAATGTCTTCTTGCACCAATAATCTAGAGGGGCAAGTACATACTTCGCCTTGGTTAAATGCAAATAAAACAGCACCTTCAATTGCTTTGTCTAAATAAGCATCGTCTTCATCCATAACAGAATTGAAAAATACATTTGGCGATTTACCGCCAAGCTCCATAGTAACTGGGTTCAAGTTCTTTGATGCATACTGCATAATTAATTGCCCGGTTGTAGTCTCACCCGTAAAAGCGACTTTATCTACTTTAGAACTTGATGCTAGCGGTTTCCCAGCTTCTGGGCCAAAACCATGAACAATGTTAAGTACGCCTGGAGGAAAAACATCAGCAATTTTCTCCATAAGTAAAGTAGCAGTTGATGGCGTTTGTTCTGCGGGTTTTAAGACCACACAATTACCAGTTACTAGTGCAGGAGGTAATTTCCAAGAGAGCATCAACAATGGAAAATTCCAAGGTATTATTTGACCAACTACACCTAGAGGTTCTTTAATATTCATGGAAAGTGTGTTAGCATCTAATTCTGTTGCACTTCCTTCTTCAGCGCGAATGCATGCCGCAAAATAGCGCCAATGATCTACAGCTAGCGGTATATCAGCATTTAATGTTTCGCGAATAGGTTTGCCATTATCACAAGTTTCTACTAAGGCAAATTCTTCTAAGTTTTCTTCGATAATATCAGCAACTTTATTTAAAAGTGCTGCTCTTTCTGCGGCTGAAGTATTTCCCCAGGAATCTTTAGCGGCGTTAGCGGCATCTAATGCTAATTCTATATCTTCTTTTTGTGATCTAGGATACTTCGCTATTAAACTATTATCAACTGGGGAGGTATTGTCAAAATATGCTCCACCGACAGGTGCTACAAATTTTCCATTGATAAAGTTGTCGTACTTTTCTTTGAAATTCGGTTTTGAATAACTCATTAGTATAATTTTTAAGATTAAGTGTTACAGGTATTTAAAATTGAGCTTTATTAATGATTTGTTAAATGCGTAATAAATGACCTGAAAAATTACGTATTATTGATTTTTTATAAATTTATTTTATTAAATAGTGATATGGTTGCACGTATTTATTATAAATTAGAACATATCTATTATTCGCTCTTATTGAAAAGTTAATTTGGTATTATTGATTATGAAACAATTACTAAGTCACCATACAAGTACTAGAAAGCTCACTACTTTGGTAGAGAACAAGACTACTTATAATGCAAAATATGCTGAGTTGAATATTTATGAAACATATCAGTTGGCAGAGAAGGTGGTTTTAAAATTTGATTTCCCAGTAATTGCGAGTATGCTCACTGGCAAAAAGATAATGCATCTTGAAGGTTTAAAACCTTTTGATTTTTATCCTGGTGAGTCGGTTGTAATGCCTGCGCAAAAAGAAATGGTTATCGATTTTCCGATTGCCACAAAGAATACACCTACTCAATGTTTAGCCCTAGGTTTGGATGCTCATAAAATTGATGAAGTAGTACAGCATTTTAATTATCAAGTAGCAATTGAAGATGAGAATAACGAATGGTCACTTGATAATTCGCCATCACATTTAATAAATAATTCAGATGTAAATATTTTGGTAGAACGTTTGGTTTGTACTTTCACAAATACTAATAAATCGAAAGATGTATTGTTGGATTTAATGATTCAAGAACTTATTGTTCGGTTGTTACAAACGAAAGCCAAATCGATTATTCTTAATGACTGCGAAAATATGATTGATGATACGCGCATTGGTATGGTTATCAAATACATTAAAGATAACTTAACAGATAAGGCAATCAGTGTAGATCATTTAGCAGAGAAAGCCTGTTTAAGTGCTTCACATTTTCATAAAAAGTTTAAAAATACTCTTGGAATATCTCCCATCGATTATATTAATTCTGAAAAAATAAAATTCGCTAAAAAGTTAATTAAAGAATCCAAAGATTTTACAATTGCCGAAATAGCTTATAAGTCTGGATTTAATAATACTAGTTATTTTAACCGACAGTTTAAAAAGATGGAGTTAATGACCCCACAACAGTTTAAAAATTCTATCTCTGTTTAATCTATAAGCTATTGTTAATGGTCAATTGCTTCACCGGCATTACTAGGAATACGAATGTCTTCCACAATACGCTGCACATTTTCAGGGGGGGCAGGTGTAAATTGCATAATTACTATAGAAACAATAAAGTTAACGAGCATAGCAACACTTCCAAAACCTTCAGGTGAAATACCAAACCACCAGCTAGCTTTTAACCCTTCAACTGCTTCTTTTCCACCATCAAAAATTCCAAATTTAAATTTAAGCATGTAAAAGAGCATTAGCGATATGCCAATAACCATACCGGCAATTGCACCTTCTTTATTCATTTTCTTGTAAAAAATACCGAGTACAATGGCTGGGAAAAATGATGCTGCTGCAAGACCAAAAGCTAATGCGACCACAGCGGCGACAAAGCCAGGAGGGTTAATGCCAAAATAACCAGCGATAACAACAGCAACAGTAGCTGCTCCTCTCGCTGCCCAAAGTTCTCCTTTATCTGAAATATTTGGATTAACAACTTTTTTAATTAAATCGTGAGAAACTGATGCTGAGATTACCAGTAACAAACCAGCTGCAGTTGAAAGAGCAGCTGCAAGTGCCCCAGCAGCTACCAAAGCAATTACCCAGGCAGGTAAATCAGCAATCTCTGGGTTTGCCAATACCATTATATCTCTATTTACATTGAGTTCATTTACGCTTTCGTCAGCAACATATTGAATTTTACCATCTCCGTTTTTATCATTAAATGAGATTAAGCCAGTAATTTCCCATTTTGAAAACCACTCAGGCATATCAGCATAAGGTTTGTTATTTACTGTGTCAATCATGTTTGTACGAGCAAAGACTGATACAGCTGGTGCAGCAGTATATAAAATAGCAATAAGTAATAATGCCCACCCTGCCGATTTACGGGCATCTTTTACTCGTTTTACGGTAAAGAAGCGAACGATTACATGAGGTAACCCGGCAGTACCTACCATTAAGGCTAAGGTGATTGCAAAAACATCAGCCATTGATTTCGAACCGCTAGTATATTCCTCAAAGCCTAACTCAGTTGATAGTCCGTCTAATTTGTCCAATAAGAATACACCAGATCCATCACTCAAAGTAGCTCCCATACCCAATTGTGGAATAGGGTTACCTGTCATTTGAAAGGAGATAAAAATAGCAGGAACCATAAAAGCAAAAATCAGAACGCAATATTGTGCAACCTGTGTATAGGTAATGCCCTTCATTCCACCTAAAACAGCATAAAAAAGAACGATAACCATTCCGATGATAACTCCTGTAGTCATATCAACTTCAAGAAAACGTGAGAATACAAGGCCCACACCTTGCATTTGACCGGCAACATAGGTGAAAGAAACAATTAATGCACAAACTACAGCAACCATACGTGCTGTTTTTGAATAATATCGATCCCCAATAAAATCAGGAACGGTAAATTTTCCAAATTTTCGTAAATATGGGGCTAGAAGTAGGGCTAGTAACACGTATCCGCCAGTCCAACCCATTAAATAAACGGATCCATCATAACCTGCGAAAGAAATAATACCGGCCATGGAAATAAATGAAGCAGCTGACATCCAATCTGCAGCTGTAGCCATACCGTTAGCAAGTGGTGATACACCACCACCGGCTACATAAAATTCTTTCGTAGATCCAGCTCGAGACCATATGGCAATGCCAATGTATATTGAAAATGTAATGCCGACTAAAATATACGTCCAGATTTGAACACTCATAAGTTTGGTTTTAAATGTTTTTCCAAGGTTATTGGAAAAAAGTTGGTTTTAGTAATTGGTGTTTTGAATTGAAGTATTACTTATTCATCGTATCCATATTTCTTGTCTAGTTTATTCATCAATCGTACATACACGAATATGAGTACAACAAATACATAGATAGAACCTTGTTGCGCAAACCAGAAGCCTAATTTAAACCCACCAAGTCGAATAGTGTCAAGAGCGTCTTTAAAAAGAATTCCAGCGCCGTAGGAAACAATGAACCATATGGCTAGAAGAATAAAGAGGTATTTTACATTTTCTTTCCAATAGGCAGACGCCTTTTTCTGATTCTCTGACATGAATAAATATTTAATTTAATGAACTCACTAATATAATAATTTACAGGTGCTAAATACTAGGCTTTATCGACTTTTAACAGGGTAAAAAAATCACTCCGCTAGATGAATTTGTTACAGCTCCCGTAACTGATTTTAGCACATTGATTTTATTTTCTAACCTGAGTACACCCATAAGTGCGAATACAAGAGCTTCTTTAAATTCTATTAGTTGTTTTGAGGTTGGAACAACTTTTATTTCAGCACCCAGTTTATTCCGTAATACTTCAATTAGAAATTCGTTTAGAGCCCCACCACCTGTAACAAACAATGAGTTTTCATTGGTATTACAATGTGCTTTAATTTGATTGGAAACTTGCTCACAAATATGGTGAACACTAGTACATAAAAGATTTTCCATGTTATCTTCGGTACGGTCAACAATAGGGGCGACTTCTTTAACAAACCATTCATATCCAATAGATTTTGGAATAGGAAGTTTATAATATTCTAGAGCATTAAGCCGTTCTAACATCATTAAATTAATAGTACCACTTTTAGCTATTTCACCACCATCGTCATAATCAATTCCATTTTTTCTTGTGATGTAATTTAGAATCATATTGGCTAAACCAATATCATATGCTATGCGTTTATCATCTTTTTCAAATGATACATTACTAATGCCGCCTAGGTTTAAACAAAAAGTATAATTACTAAAAAATAATTTATCGCCTATTGGCACTAAAGGAGCTCCTTGACCACCTAAGGCAACATCATTAGTTCTAAAATCACAAATTACTTTTTGATTACTGGCATTTGCTAAATGTTGACCTGAACCAATTTGAAAAGTTAAACCATTTTCCGGCTGATGGTGTGTTGTATGACCATGACTAGCAATAGCATCAACCTCAAGGTCATTTTCTTTAATAAAAATATTGGCTTGTTCGCCCAGCCAAGTACCATAGGTATTATGAAATATTAAAAGTTCATCTGCAGCCAAGTGAATGGAGTTCTTCAATTTAGTTTGCATTTCTCGGGAATATGAAATGCTCTTGGTCTTTTTAATTTTAAACTTATAATTAGCATCTTCTTGCCAAATTTGGCAGTATGCAAGGTCTAATCCATCTAATGACGTACCTGACATTAAACCAAGAATGCTGTAGCTTTTTGTCATTACAAACTAGATTTTAAGTGTTGTATTCGCTTGTAACTTTCATTTATTCGATCTTCTGAAATTTTTCCTTGTTCCACCAATTCTAGAATATGACTAATCGCTTTTGTGGCAATTTCAGAGTCAAACGGAATTTTTTTACAATCTAAATCATTGTTAGGACAAGGAGCAGCATTATTGGAAAACAATAACATATCTACACCTGCTATAATTGCTTTTTCTATAGATGTTTCAAAATCATAAAAATTTGAGATTGCTCTCATTTGCATATCATCCGAAATAATTACACCTTCAAATTCATATTTTTTTCGAAGTAAATTATTAATAATTTTATAGGAGAGGGTGGAAGGTAAGGTGTCTAAGTTTTGATTATAAACATGCGATGTCATTATAGTGCGGATGGACTTATTCGCTATAAATGTTTTAAAGGGGATTAATTCTTTTTCAGTCCACGTTTTGGTAACATCAGCTAAGCCTTTATGAGAATCTTTATCCGAACTCCCATGACCAGGAAAATGTTTTGGCACACATACTATTTTTTGTTTTTGATGTTCTTTTAGAAATATATCAGCATTTGGAATAACAATTTCCAAGCTATCGGAAAAACTTCGTTCTCTAGCCCCAATAATAGGATTTTTTGGATTTACATTTACATCTAAAACAGGACCAAAATTCATATTTATACCTAATTCCGCTAATTCTACTGCCATGTTGTGCGCCCATAATTTAGTAGAATCTAGATTTTTTAAACTAGCTATTTTTTGATGCGATTTATGATATTGAAATCCGTCTTCTTTACTTAAACGTGTAACAAAACCGCCCTCTTCATCTATTGAAATAAATAATTTAGTTTCGTCAATTGCTTGAAGGCCCGAATTTAGCTTTTTTAACTGTGTAGGTGAGGTGATATTTCGTTTCTGAGTTTCTTTTGATGGTAAGTCTCTGCTGTAAAGCACCACGCCTCCAATATTATTCTCGGCAATCATTTTGTAGATAGGATCTTGAGGAGTTACAGTTGTACCTCGAAAGCCGACCATTATCATTTGGCCAATTTTTTCTTTTAGTTCGGTGTTCTCTTTTTTCTCAACAGTGTTTTTTGAGTTGCAACAAGAAAGCAATAGCAATACTAATATTGAAAACGTAGATAAGATAATTCTTTTCATAAATATGTATTTCAAATAGTCTTTTATGAGTTATTGTTGTATCTCGAAAAGTCTATTTTTCTAAAGTTATTTATTAGGTTGTTTTAAATGTACGATTATAGGTTCAGATTCTTGTCCGAATAAATCGATAAACGTTAGAGCTATGTGTTTTCTTCTATCGGTTATTGCAGCGGCCAAAGAAACAATGTCATTATGTATTGGCTCTTTGGATAACAGTTTTTTAATAGGATAATCTTCTTTACTTTTTTTACCTGAAGGATATACCATGGCAAAACGATATCTTTCCAAGTTTTTAAAGATCAGATCAGTAATAGCATTCTTTTCTTCAATCTCTTTAAGTTCAATTTTTTGCTTTGGTTCTGGGTTATTGTTACGAATAACAGGTGTTAAAGCATTTCGTTTATACAATTTTTTCTTAACGAGAGCGACTACATCATCGTTGTTTTTCATTAAACTTTTCGCACTAAAAAACACATTCCCGGTAACAGCTGTAGTATTTCTTGCAAGCACTAATTGGTCCGGAAGTTCATTAATATTATCCCATGCCTTATCACTATTGTTTCGAATTTTATAAGGTCCATTACCGATATAAAGATTAGTGTTATAACTATTATTTGCCCACCAATCGACAATTTTAATATGTGATGCGACAGATAAATTCATACTCCAATAAACTTGTGGAATTAGATAGTCCAGCCAGCCTTTATTCATCCATAGTAATGGGTCGGCATACAAATCCTCATAAGTAGTTTGGCCCGCTTTTGTGTCAGAACCTTTTGAATCTGTTGAATTGTTTTTCCACACGCCGAATGGGCTAACACCAAATTGAACCCATGGCTTACTTTTCTTAATGGTATTGTAACTAATTTTTATCAGAGAATCCATATTTGAGCGACGCCAATCACCAATCGTTTGGTTAGGAAGTTTATAGAATTCATAGGTTAAAGAATCATTAAAAACTTCATCTTTTATAGTATACGGGTAGAAGTAATCATCAAAATGAATGGCATCCACATCAAAATTTGTAACAATTTCATCTATAACGGAAGCCATTCTCTTACGCACTTCAGGTACACCTGGATTGTAATAGTATTTCTTACCATATTTCAGCATCCATTCTGGGTGGATATTAAAATCATGAGTAGGACTTAAAATATCTGTTTTTAAATCAAAAGTCGCACGGTAAGGGTTAAGCCAAGCATGGAATTCCATACCTCTATTATGAGCTTCGTCTATCATCCATTTTAAAATACTTTGATTAGAATTAGGAGGGTTACCTTCCAAGCCAGTTAAAAAACGAGACCAAGGTGCATATTCCGATTCGTAAAATGCATCGCCGGCTGTTCTAATTTGAACGATTGCAGCATTAAAATTTAAATCCTCATAGAAATCTAGGATTTTAAGATAATCTTGCTTTTGTTTAGCAATGGGGTCATTACCATTTTTTGGCCAATCGATATTTACCACAGTGGCTACCCAAAAACCTCTAAACTCCCTTTCTGGTTGCGGTATTTTTTTAAAAACTGAACAAGAGTTTAAAAAAATAATAAGAACTAATGGGAAAAGTAATTTTTTAAACATAGATAAAAAAAAGGCCTATTTGCATTTAAAAATAGGCCTTTAAGAGTTATATAAACAACAAATTAATCAAATTTATGTCTTACAAATGCTTCCATTGCCGCATAATCAGATAGTCCAAGAGCTCTATATCGAGCAGCAGTATCCTTATTTCGTTCTTCAGCTCTCATCCAGAATTCTCTGGAATCATCTCCTTGAAACATTACACCATCTTTTTGAGATTGATGACAAAATATAGCATAGCGTTTTTTAAGTACTTGCCCTGGACTCATAGGCACCGCCATTTCAATTTCATTGATATCCCACTCATGCCATGCACCTCTGTACAGCCATAACCAACAATCTTTCATGAATTCTTCAGATTGCATTTGCTCCATAGCTTCAAAGACTGCATCAAGACAAACTTTATGGGTTCCATGTGGATCAGCTAAATCACCAGCTGCAAAAATTTGGTGTGGTTGAATTTCTCTGATGTAATCTTTCATTATTTCAACATCAGCATCAGATAAATTATCTTTTTTTATCGTTCCGGTTTCGTAAAAAGGAAGATCAAGAAAACGAACGTTTTCATCATCTAGACCAACATACCGTGTTGCAGCATAAGATTCGCCACGTCTAATATTACCTTTTAGTTTTCTTACTTCTAATGTGTCAAAACTACTTTCGTTTTTAGCTTTTATAGAATCGATAAGTTTTTGAGCTTCACCAGTAGGACTAATACGTTTAGCAATTTCAGCATATCGAATTGCATCAGTATCTGAAACAGCAATATTACCTGAAGTTTGATAAGCAACATGTACCTCATGCCCTTGCTCAACCAAACGATCAAATGTACCTCCCATAGAAATTACATCATCATCTGGGTGTGGACTAAAAATAATTACGCGTTTTTTAGCCGGTAATGCTCTTTCTGGTCTACTGGTGTCATCGGCATTCGGTTTTCCGCCGGGCCATCCAGTAATAGTATGTTGTAACCTGTTGAACATTTTAATATTCAAGTCGTACGAATCCTGTACAGACAATAATCCCGACATACCGTTATCGTTATAATCCTTGTCTGTTAAACTTAAAATAGATTTGTTATTTTCATTACAAAGCCAAACAATTGCTTTCCAAGTTAGACTTTCTGTCCATTCTAAAGATTCATCTACTAACCAAGGTGTCTTGTTTCGAGTTAACTCCGCACCTGCAGCTGAATCGAGAACAAAAGTGCAGTTTTTATGTTGTTGCAAATATGTAGCAGGTACTTGTGAAGAAATTTCTCCTTCAACGGTTTTTTTAATAATCTCTGCTTTGTTTTGACCCCACCCTAGTAAAACTAGTCGTTTAGCATTCATTACAGTGGAAATACCCATTGTAATGGCTTTTCTTGGCACATTATCAATTCCTAAAAATGCTTGAGCAGCATCAACTCTAGTAATATGGTCTAAGGTTATAACTCTTGTGCCAGAATTAAAGTGCGAACCTGGTTCGTTAAAACCTACATGTCCCGTTCTACCAATACCTAATAATTGAAAATCAAGCCCACCGAATTTTTTAATTGCTTTCTCATAAGCCAAACAATAATCAATAACAAATTCTGGTGCTACGGTGCCATCCGGAATATGAATGTTTTCACGTGGAATATCAATATGATTGAATAAATGTTCATGCATGAAGTACCAATAACTCTGACGATTATCTTTCTCCATGGGTAAATATTCGTCCAAGTTAAAAGTCACTACATTGGAAAAACTTAAACCCTCTTCTTTATGCATTCTTACAAGTTCTTCATAAACTCTAATAGGAGAGGAGCCTGTAGCCAAACCTAGCACACAATTTTTATTAGCATCTTGTTTTTTACGTATTAATGCAGCGATTTCTTGTGCTACTTTAATAGACGCCTCGTTTGAATCTTCGAAAATTACATTATGTATTTTCTCAAAACGTGTTTCTTCAAAATGGCCTACTGGTTTATAACCAATGTCAATACCGGTTGTTTCTTGCTTTTGTGTCATTATTAATGTTGCTAACATAAGGTTTGAACTATATTTTTAGAATCAAGCAAATGTAGGCATAAATTTCAATTTTTGCAGCTTTTTGCTTTTTATTTTGCAGTTTTTTGCATTTTTAACGATTTAATAATATTGAAACGGAATAAAACAGCAATTTGTTATTATTCATTATCTTTGGGCTTTAAATTGGATTTTTAGCAATAAATGGATGTTAAAAGAAGAAAGACAACAAACTATTCTAAATGTTGTAGAATTACATAATAGAATATTAATAACTGATATTGCCGAAACACTTGATGTTTCAATCGATACCATTCGTCGTGATATAAAAGAATTAGATGCCGACCACAAACTAAAGAAGGTTCATGGAGGTGCTATTTCGTTAGGGTTTACCACGAATAGTGTTAAAAATAATAATATTTATAAATTAGAGCAGAAGACCACCATTGCTGAAAAAGCGTTGACTTTACTAAAAGATGGTTCAGTAATTTTTGTGGATGGAGGTACGACTTGCAATGAGCTGGCTAGATTAATTCCTAATGACATTGAGTTAACTTGTTTTACACATAGTATTCCTGTTGCAATGGAGTTGCTGACTAAATCTAATGTAACAGTTATATTGATTGGAGGGCAAGTTTCTAAAGAATCACAAATTTCTATTGGGGCAAATGCGATACATAATCTTTCTGAAATAAAAGTAGATTATAGTTTTATTGGCACTGGTTACGTTGATTCTTATTACGGTCTTACTGAATTTGACTGGGATATTGTTCAAGTAAAAAAGGCAATTATTAAATGTTCAAAGAAAACTGTGCTATTATCAATTTCTGAAAAGTTAAATTCGCAGCATCGTTATAAAAGTTGTGATATTAATGCCATAAATACGATGATTACGGAATTAAATCCGGAAAACGAACTACTTAATTCATTTAGAAACCACGATATTAGAATTTTATAAATAGCTATGAGTTATATTAAAATAACAGAAACCCCTTCGAATCACGATAATTTAGAGCAACTAGATACTACCTCAATTCTTACTAAAATGAATGAGGAGGACAAAAAGGTTGCGGATGCGGTTGCTGCAGTAATTCCAGAAATCACAAAATTAGTAGATGCCTTGGCAGAACGCTTTGAAAAAGGAGGGCGATTATTTTATATTGGTGCTGGTACCAGTGGAAGATTAGGAGTGTTAGATGCTTCAGAAATACCACCAACCTACGGAATGCCACACGAGCGCGTAGTAGGAATTATAGCCGGGGGTGATGTAGCCATTCGTAAATCTGTGGAAAATGCTGAAGATGATCGTTTACAAGCGTGGAAAGATTTAATAACTCATAAAATAACGGACATTGATGTGGTAGTGGGCATTGCGGCCTCAGGAACAACTCCTTATGTTTTGGGTGGCATTGAAGCAGCAAAGAAAAATGGAATACTTACAGCTGGGGTTACCAATAATCCAGGTTCGCCGTTATCAGAAGCAGCAGATATAACTATTGCAATGAATGTAGGACCTGAGTTTGTTACAGGAAGTACGCGAATGAAAAGTGGCACTTCACAAAAATTAGCATTAAATATGATTTCTACTGCCTTAATGATAAAAATTGGGCGCGTAAAAGGTAATAAGATGGTAAACATGCAGCTAAGCAATGTGAAACTCGTTGATCGTGGTGTGCGCTATGTTTCTGAGGGGTTAGGGATTGAATATGCAGCTGCTGAGAAATTACTTAAAGAACATGGTTCTGTTAAAGAAGCACTTGATGCAGGAGCGTAATTTTATTTTGTAATAGATTCAACTTCTTCGATAGTTACGATTTTATCTGAAGAATTACCCCATGAGTTTAAAATGAAATTCATAACATCGGCAATTTCTTCATCTTCTAATCCAGGATTTGGCATAGCATTATTGTAACTAATACCATTTACGATAATGTCAGCCTGTTGTCCATATTTCACGCCACGAATACTAGCTTCTCTATTTTCCAATAAATAGTCGGATTTAGCTAATGGTGGAAAAGTATGGGCGACACCTTCACCGGCATCTAAATGGCAAGTAACGCAGAAATCGGCATAAATTTCGCTCCCTCGCTGCATACTTGCTTCAAGTTCGGACTCTTGAAGTAGAAAAATTGAGAAACTTGTGATAATTGTAAAATATAGAAAGAGAAACGTTTTCATATGATTTTTGACAAAATGTGGATGCTAAACGATGTATTGCAATTAAAAATTAGGCCTGCATTTATTTATTTGGTACTAGTTTATAAACGCCTTTACCTTCCACACCTACGTAGATTAGGCCATCTGGACCTTCAACTACATCACGTACACGCCCTAAACCTTTAATTAATTCAATTCTATCCGTCACTTTTGTGCCATCAAGTTTTAGCAGTTCGAGATATTGAAATTTTAAAGATCCAACTAATAAAGCGCCTTTCCAATCGGCACCATAATTTTCAGTAGTAATGAATGCCATACCACTTGGTGCGATAGAGGGTAACCAATAATGTATCGGTTGTTCCATACCTTCTTTAGCTGTGATATCAGTAATTGGTGTGCCACTGTAATTAACACCATAAGTTATTACAGGCCAACCATAGTTTGCACCTGGTTTAATTATATTAATTTCATCACCCCCTTTTGGTCCATGTTCATTATCCCAAATATCTCCTGTAAAGGGGTTTTTAATTAAGCCCTGCGGATTTCTATGACCGTAGCTGTATATTGCTGTTTTCGCGCCTTCAATAGCTAGAAAAGGATTGTCTTCAGGAATTCTTCCATCATCATAAAAGCGATAAATTTTACCGCCGTCTCGAGTTAAGTCTTGAGGATTATCGTCTCTAGCTCCTCTTTCTCCAATACTTAAGAAAACGTATCCTTTGTTATCAAATTCAATTCTTGAACCAAAATGTTGTCCTTTTGTAGTGTTAGGTGATCCCTTGTATAGTAACTCTTTGTTTATTAGTGAGTTGTCTTTTATTTTTGCACGCATAAATGCTGTATGTCCACCTTTTTCTTCACCGTCCTCTGAAGCATATGATAGATAAATCCATCCGTTGTTTTTATAATCTGGATGAACAGCAATATCTAATAATCCACCTTGCCCTCTTTCGTAAACTTCAGGAACATTCGATATTTTATTGCGTTCTCCATTTTTAAAAAGATATAAATTACCAGATTTTTCAGTAATAAGCATTTCACCATCAGGAAGGAATGCAATACCCCATGGAATGGTGAGGTCATCGACCAAAAGTTCTTCATGAAAAGGAATGTCGTTAATTGTAGTGACCTGATTAACAGTATCCTGTCCGCAAGAAAAATTGAACGCTACAACGATTAAATAAAGGGATACGATACTTTTCTTCATAATTCAACGTTAAAATAATATTGTTATAAGGTATGAAAGTATCTAAAGATAAAAAATATAAGTTCAAATAAATACACTGAGAATATTTTGACCCCAAATCTAAGTATTCTAATTAATCAGTCTTAACCTATGCACCCTACAAAAAGCAAGCATCTACTGTATGCTTTACTATTGATTGTTTCTTCAATAGTGGGTACCTCTGCAATTGCTAAAACAAATGTTTTAGAATTACTTTCTGAAGTTTCGACAGTTTTTGAAAGTGAGAGTGCCACAATAGAAATAAACAATGGTTCAGAACCTACAACTACATTCGAGAAGAACACATTAAAAAATCAAGATTCGAAAATTGCTATTGCGCCGATGTTTGCAACAATATTTGCGGCACCTGATGACAGTGACGTTTGTTCTGATGATGGTCTAGAAGTAGCTTTATTCAATCTCTGTGGTGATTCTGACAATAGAATAATCACCTTAAGTGGCGGGCCATATCCAAGTGCAGAGTGGGAAATATTAGGAGGTTCATGTTCACCAGACCTTACGGAAACTTGTCCCGTACGTACCAACAGTTGTTATAGCAACGTGCATACTGGTGCAGATTATACTTTGAACGCAGCTTCCATACCAGCAGGTACAGGTGCTGAATTTCGAGTATTAGTTGGTGGCGTTTATCATTATTTCGAAGTTAAGAAAAGTACAATAACACAATCTTATGTAAAAACAGATTTTATCTGTGGTGTAGATGGTGAAATACAAATTACTGGTCTTTCGAGTGCTTATGAGTTTAGCATGGATAACGGTAGTGGTTTTGGACCATGGCAAGGACCAATATTTGGCAATTTAAATCCTGGAACTTATAATATAAAAGCTCGTTTAAAAAGTACTCCTGGTGCTTGTGAATATCCATATCAACCAATTACGATTGATCAATTGGATATGGGTATCGATGTAACCTTCGTAGATGCTTTATGTTCAGGTGATACGGGATCTATAACTGTTTCTGTAACTGGTGGAGTACCTGGTCCTTTTAAATATACACTTTTGGATGAAAGTTTAGTAGCTCAGGAGTTTACTTCGTTTATTGCGGATAATCCATATACCTTCTCTGCTGTTAGTTTCGGTACTTATACAGTGCAGGTAGAAACGCAACAGTGTCAAGGTGATCCTGGAAATGGTATAGACCCACCTCGACAAAATCGTGATACTTCTAACAACCCTATTGTTATCGGTAACGGTTTAGATGCCTTAGATGCTTCCACAGAAGTAAATAGTAGTTTTGGTTGTTCAACAATTACCGATGTAGATATCACTGTGAATACCACAGGTGGTTCTGCACCTTATACTTTTACGGTAAATGGAGGGCCTTCGCAACCATCTTACACAGGAACAACAACATACACGGTAACATCCCCAGGAACTTATGATTTTATTATAACCGATGATAATGGTTGTACTATACCTGCTACTGCAAGTGTAGAAAACTTAGATCCGCCGGATGTAACTGCTAATGGAATTGATGGCACATGTTCCAATGGTGGTGCTAAAATAAATTTTAATGTAACTGATCCAAAAGGATATAATCTTTCCTATCGTGTTAATTCTGGTGACCCTTGGGATACGAATCCACAAATTTCAGTTCCAGCAGGTACATATAACGATATTGAAGTTCGGTATCAACAAGGAGGGTTTGAGTGTACTATGACTTTAGCACCAGTTACAGTTAATACTGTAGGTGTTATTAGCGGAACAGCTTCTAAAGTTTCAGATCGAACTTGTGATGGAAGTGGTGGTGTAAATGGTGGTCAAATTGACTTCGGAGGCACCTATTCAGGAGGTTCAGGTAGTGGATATGTTTTTAGTATAGATGGAACGAATTTCACAACAACAGAATCATATCCAAACTTAGGTCCAGGGACTTATACGCCAATGATTGAAGATGGTGGTGGTTGTCGTTTAGAACTAACACCAATAACTATTTTGGATGTAGATCCACCAACTGATATAGATTTTGTTACATCAGATAGCAATTGTGCTGCAAATACGGTAGATGTTCAATTAGTTCCTACAAGTGGAGCTACTATTGATAATTATAGTATTATTAGTCCAGTTAGCATTAATAATGGAGCAAATGACACTTTTGACAATCTAGATGCTTCGCAATCTTATATATTTCAAATAACAGACTCAAATAATTGTACGTATACCGAAGGATATTCTCCTGACATAATCAGTAGTATTCGCGCAAGAGTTAAATCGGGTGGAGATTTAAAAGTTTGTACGGGAGCAACAGATGGTACAGGAACCTTTTTAATTGATGGTTTCGCTAATAATTATACTTATAATATTAATGGTGGAACGGAAAGTAGCCCGCAAAATGATGGTGAAGTAGTTCTTCCGCTATCAGGAGCGGGTACATATACCATTAACATCACTGATGCTGATACGGGTTGTACAGATAGTGCTTCTTTTGATATTGAAGAACCTGCAACCGCAATAACACTTACAGGAGATGTTACAGCAATGTCTTGTGCCAATGGTAACTTAGGGCGTGTAGTAGCAAATTCTTCAGGTGGTTGGGGAAGTAATAGATATGAACTAGAATACCCTGATAGTTCTACAGCAGGACCAAAAGCTGGTACTGTTTTTGGCAACTTGTCGCAAGCAGGATCATATACATTAACTGTTGAAGATGTAGAAGGTTGTACAGCGACCTTCACTTTTAGCCTCACACCATTAGATGCACCAACTATAGCATTTGATGCTGCTAGCTCTGATTTATGTTATGTTGCTGGAACAGGTGCGACGGCTGCTGTAACTGGCGCAGCAGGTAGTGACCCTACACTTCAATATAGAATTAATGGCGGTACATTACAAGTAAGTCCGGTTTTTAATAGCTTAACACCTGGCACATATAGTATTGAGGTAGTGGACGGAAACAATTGTAGCGCGAATATTAACGTTACGGTAAATGCACAGTTAAGAGTAAATACAAGTATAGAAACGGAAATACCTTGTGGTGGAGCACCAGGTGAAATACGTGTTGAAGTCTCCGGGGGGTATACTTTGGGTGCAGGTACTAAACAATATGAGGTAAGTTTAAATGGTGGTGCTTTTGGTAGTGCTACACCTTTAACCTCAACAAATTTTTTATATAGTACAAATGTACCTGGTGATTATGTTTTTAGAGTAACGGACAATGAAAATTGTGTCGCAGAATCAAGCTCAATTACATTGAATCCACCCGTAAATATCGATCCTGCAGCAGTAGATGTTATTCCAGTAAGTTGTGGAAATACTGGGAATGGAGTTGTTACAATCACCCCAGATGCTACAAGTGGTATTCCTCCTTATGAAATAAGTTTTAATGGAGCACCATTTGGTTCACAATCTGTTTTCTCAAATTTGTCAGCTGGTACTTATCCATTTTTGGTACGAGATTCAAGAGGTTGTGTAACTGTGCCAGCAGATGCCGTTGTAGGAACAGATCCTACGGCAGCACCAAATGCTACGGTTACTGAAGAGCCTGCTACTTGTAATGTTGGCGGGGGCCCAGTAAGTGGTGGTGTTAACATTACTGGAGTAACACCGGGAAGTCCAGATTATACGATTATAATTTTAGATAATTTAGGCAACCCAACTGGTATTCAGGAAGATAATGTTAGTGTTTTTCCTCATCAAATTTTAGACCCTGCATTAATACCAGGTGACTACATTGTTGTCACTTTAGATTCAAATGGGTGTCGTGATGAAGATGCGGTAACCATTACGGAATCAACAATTAGTGTTGTTCCAGATTCAGTTGTTCCCACTTGTTCATTATCCGGTTTTAGTAATACTGTCGAAATTTTTGGAGGAACAGGACCGTTCTTAATTCGTTTAGAAAATGACCCAGCTGCACCCGTATCACCAAACCCAGGTCCTCGAAGACACACGTTTAACGGTTTACAGTATGGTGTAACATACACCGTAGAGGTTACGGATACTGCAACAAATTGTATATATTTCGAAGAAATTCCGCCAGTTGATGGCCCATCTTTTGATGTTACTGCAACATCGACTCCTGACTTTTGTGATGTGAATAGAAATGGTGAAATCACTTATGAGGTAACTGGATTTACTCTTGGGCATCAATTACAAATTGACATTCTTGATAATTCAGATGGATCAATTACGAATGTAGAAACGGTAACACCATTATCAGACCCTTATTCAAATACACATTTAGCTATTGCTGGTGATTATCAAATAATAGTAACGAGCTTAAATGATAATTGTCAGGATGCTGTAGGAATAATTGTAGAACAAAACTTACCAGGAATAGATATTCTTGTAGAAGAGCCACAAACTTGTAATACACCAGGTCAAATCGTTGTTCAAGGGAATGGTGGTGATGGTGGACCTTATGAATTTGCTTATATGGCCTCAGGTTCAACTCCAGTTGCTGGTGATTGGACAACAGAGACGTCGTATATCGCGAATGCAAACACCTATGATGTTTATGTGCGAGACGGTAGTGGTTGTAGTTCTTTTGCAATAGCTACTATAATTCAAGATGACTCGGTATTGGATCCTCCAATAACTTCAGTAGTCAATCAATGTATTGTAACTGCAACAGCTTTTGATATTACAGTTACGGTACCAAATACTGTGGATACGCCTAGGTTTACTTTAGGCGGTGATGAACGAATGATTCCAGATTTAGTTGATAATGGAACACATTGGGAATATACCTATACAGTATCTAGTCCAGGTACTTATTTTGTAGATGTAGTAGATGCCAATGGTTGTTCTAGTCAAGGAACCGCGGTTGTTTATGATTTCTTATCCATTTCTGCTTCCTTTAGTTCGGACCCAACTTGTAATGCCGCTGATGGGGAAATAGAAGTGTTACCAATTGGAGGAAGTGATAATTTTAGTTATCAATTGCAAGATAGCGGAGGAACTAATATTGGAACACCTATTTTAGGTGATAGAACACAAGGACAAATACCAAATGTTGCTCCAGGTAGTTATATTATTGAAGTAACGGATACAGAAACAGGTTGTGATGTATCGGTTAACGTTAATTTGGATGCTGCAACACTACCAATCATTGATACCATTCATGAGAATGATATTTCTTGTGAAGGTGAGGATGACGGTAGTATAGATATTATTTTACAAGCAGGAACGGATATTGATGGCCCAATAGATTATAGACTTTTAGATTTTACAACAAGGAATTTAATTGATAGTAATGCCTCTGGTTCATTCATAGATCTTGTACCGGGTAGTTATGAAGTTGAGGTCGTAACTGCGCGAAATTGCATTGTTTTGTCCGGAGAGTTGGAAATCAACGAACCGTTACCTTTTACAATTTCAGCAAGTGCACCAGATTTTGCCTGTGAGCCGGGAGCGAACCGATATAGTTCTACGATAGTAACAGTTTCAGTAGTAGACCCAGGAACTGCTGGTCTAGGACCTGATTATCAGTATAGTATTACAGGTTTTTCTAACTATCAATCCTCTAATACTTTCGAGATTGTAGATAATGGAGACCCAGCTGGCCAAACAATTACAGTATATGCAATTGATGCTAATGGATGTGAAACAACAACTAGTGTATCAATCGCAGCGCCAAGTGATGTAACACCGACAATTACTGAAATTGATCCATTAAATTGTAGAGATGATGAAAGGGTAAGAATATTTGTACCTGCAACGCAAACTGCTAGTTTTACCGTAAGTACGGTGGCAGCAATTGCTATTGCACCAGTTTCAAACACTCCGGGAAATGATTATGTGGATATCTATTTACCTGAACCTGGTGACTATTTATTCGAACTACAAGATGATGAGCCAAATGGTTGTGCTTATCCATTACCAATACATACTGTAAATGTACCTATTGTACCGACTGTTGTAATTACAGAAGCATCACCAATTTCATGTTTTGGGGCTAGTGATGGTGAATTATCAATAGAAGTAACAGATTATTCAGGGGTATACACATATAATGTATATAGCGGAAGCGACCCTACAAAGACTACAATAATCGCAACAGGATCTTTCGATACGGCTAATAATCCTGAAACTATAACTGGTTTAGCTGGAGGCAACTTTTTTGTAGAAGTGGTATCAACTGGTATGCCATTTTGTAGTGGGGATAGTAATGTGGAGACCATACGTTCGCCAAACGGGGCTCTTGATGTGAATGCTGTTGAGATTGGTAATGTGGGTTGTAATGAAGATACTGGTCATATCGAAGCTACGGGTATTAATGGATGGGATACAGTTGCCTATGAATATAGATTATTACGTGATGACGGTTCTGGTTATGTAGAATTAGTGCCTTTTGGAACAAGTAATGATTTTGAAACCTTAGCAAGTGGAGATTACCAAGTTGAAATTAGAGATACCGAAGGTTGTACGGATACAGTAAATATTACTTTGGATCCAATTCCAGCCATTGAAGCAGGTATTCGAGAGCCTCAAGCACTTGTTTGTCCCAATGGTAATAATGCAATTTTAGAAGCATTTGATCCATCTTCTGGTGATGAAACCACTGCAACTGCTGGAGCAACAGGAGGGTATCCAGGAGCGGGTTATAATTACAGATTATTATACTTAAATAGCAATGATAATACAGATATTGCTTCGGCTAGTGGATTACAAAATTCACCAACTTTTATTGGCGCGAGTGGCGGTTATATAAGTGGTGGGTGGTATGCTATTGAAGTATCTTCGAGTTTTAATTGTATTGGAGTTACCAATCCATACTTTGTGAATCCTCCACCTCCAGTTCAACCTAAATTAATTCAAACAGCAGTACCAGGTTGTGGAGGTCAAGGTGAAATACAATTAAGTATAGAAAATTATAATGCATCTTTTATCTATGAGATTCAACCACTTGAAAATGGAGTTGTAGTTGGACCTTATTCTGATATGACAGGACAGACGATGCTTTTTACTAGAAGCGCAGGAATTAGTTATCAATTTGATGTACGTAAAAAGAACGCTTCGAATACATGTTTGGCAGTAAGAACCGGTGGTATTACTATGACTGATGCTGCCGCAATAGAATTTTTACCAAATTCACCAGTAGATGATATTTCGTGTTCAGGTGAACTGGATGGACGAATAGAATCATTTACAAATGGAGGAGTTGGTGGCAATCAATTTTACTTGTATAGTGGAGACCCAGTAGATGCCTATACTCCCGACACTGGTGCAACGTTAATACGAGGTCCACAAGATCATGGAACTTTCGAAGGTTTAGATGCCGGTTCCGAATATTACATTACAGTCACCTCTGGTGCTACTTGTCAGGCAATAGCAGGGCCGTTTGAGATTACAAGACCAGTTCCAATTATTTTTGATGCGACACCAGAACCAATTTCATGTTTTGGTGAATCTGATGGTAGAATTGAAATTGAAGTTAATAGTGGTGGTGTAGGGTTATTGCAATTTGCAATTGCTCCTAACTTCAATGAGTTTTTTAGTGACCCTGCTACACCAGGAGCATACACTTTTGAAGATTTAGCTGCAGGAACCTACGAAATTTTGATTCAAGATGAGAATGGTTGTTTTGAAAAAGATTTTATTACCGTAGTTCAACCAGATGAATTGATTATAAGTAATATTGCGACTACACCAGAAACGTGTATTGGGTTTGAAGATGGAACGGCGCAATTAACCATAACCGGTGGAACTCCATTTGTTGATACGATTACAAATGAGGAATATTTTGAAACTAAGATTGTTGGACCTAATTCGGATGGCTCTGAAGTTTTTGAAAGAAATGATAGTTTATATTTTGAAAATTTAATTGGAGGTGAAGGATATATTGTAATTGTACAAGATGCTAATCTTTGCTTTACAGATGTAATTATTCCGATTGAAATAGGGGTTGATTTAACTGCTGATCCTAATATTCAATATGGTTGTGATGGTATATTCCCAAATAGTACTGTTACTATAGAAATGTTGGACACCAGTCTATATCCAGAATTGTTATTTGCATTGAATCCGCTTGACCCAACTGATGCGACAAGCGCAAATGCTTCTAACACTTATACTTGGGGCGATCTTGATGCCGGTGACCATACAGTTTATATATATCATGAAAATGGTTGTACGAACATTGTAGATTTCGTTATGGAAGCATACGATCCTTTAACATTATCAGCAGAGAAAACAGGTCCAAATGAAGTTACAGCAATTGCCGAAGGAGGTTATGGAGGTTATACGTATTCTTTCCAAGGTCAAAATCAAGGAGAAGACAATGTTTTTACGACTAATGAAAGTACAATTGTTACTATAGAAGTTACAGATGTTACAGGATGTGTGGCAGTCGTAACAATTCCATTTGAGTTTACCGGTATGCTAGAGATTCCTAATTTCTTTACACCAGATGGTGATGGAAATAATGATGTATGGTATCCAAAGAATAGAAACTATTTCCCGAATATAGAAGTCATTATTTATGATCGATATGGAAGGGTAGTGGCTCGCTTAGATCAGGTATCCAAATGGGACGGTAATTATGAATCCAAACCATTGCCATCTGGTGATTATTGGTATGAAGTTAATGCTAATGACAAGAGTAAGACGCACTATATAGGTCACTTTACATTGTACCGATAAAAGTTATAAAAAATGAATAAACGGGCTCCATTTTGGTGCCCGTTTTTTGTAGTTTAAATTCTTCAAAAATTTGTGTATCTTTTCCTTCTAAAGGAATTAAATGAAATCATATTTTGTGCTTTTCATGGCCCTATTACTTTTACAAAGTTGTAAGGCGCAATCTAAATCTATTTTGATTGAGGATACTATTGAGACGATAGTAAAAGAAGATTTTCATTACTATTTATATTTTCCTGAGGCTTATGAGAGTAGTGAAAATGAAGAATTTCCGATTCTGTTATTTCTTCATGGTGGAGGAGAATCGGGTGGTGACATAGAAGAAATTAAATCTAATGGACCTCCAAAACTAATTGCAGAAGGCAATGAATTTCCATTTTTGATATTAGCACCACAAAATCCACACGTAAAAAAATGGTGGAATACACGGGCTTTGATAAAATTATTAGATGAGGTTGTCGCTAATAATAGAGTAGACAAAAAAAGAATTTATATAACAGGATTAAGTAGAGGTGGAGGTGCGGCATGGGAGTTAGCTGTTCAGTATCCTGAAAAATTTGCCGCTTTAGCTGTAGTTTGTGGTATGGCACCATTGCCTTATGCGAATTGGTTAGATAAAGATATGCCAATTTGGGTTTTTCACGGAACAGAAGATAAGTCTATACCTTTCTCCGAATCTGAAGATATGGTGAAGAAGTTGAAAGCTATGGGACATAATATAAAGTTTACTGCATATGAGGGTGTAGGCCATAATTCTTGGGAAAAGGCATATACAACGGATGAACTTTATGAATGGTTTGTAAAACAACATCGAAATTAATAATGAAAACTATATGTATTATGGATTTTAAAAGAAGTAGTGCCATTTTAATACTTTTTTTTATCGTCTTTGGGGCGAGCGCAAAAAATACCGAACCTAAGCCAGGTAGTAAAAAGAAGCCAAGAAATGTAATCTTCATTTTAACAGATGATCATCGGTACGATTATATGGGCTTCACCGGAAAAGTGCCGTGGCTGGAAACACCAAATATGGATAAGCTCGCCTCAGAAGGGGCCTATTTGCCAAATACTTTTGTAACTACTTCACTTTGTTCTCCAAGTCGCGCCTCAATTTTAACAGGTCAGTTTTCCCATTCACATACCATTGTAGATAATCAAGCTCCAGACCCTGGAAATCTTACTTATTTTCCTCAATATTTACAAAAAGCGGGCTATCAGACGAGCTTTTTCGGAAAATGGCATATGGGTGACCATGGCGATGAACCACAACCTGGTTTTACCCATTGGGAAAGTTTTCCAGGACAGGGTGTTTATTACAATCCTACATTGAATATTAATGGCAAACAAACTGCCTATAAAGACTCTACTTATATCACCGATTTGCTAACTGAACATGCTATAGATTGGCTTGATAAACGAGATAAGAAAAAGCCATTTTTTTTATATTTATCACACAAGGCTGTTCATGCAGGGTTTCAACCAGCGAAAAGACATAAAGGGAAATATAAAGGCAAAAGAATTGCATTACCTACTACTTATGATCAAACTAAAACGGGTGCTTACAAGGATTTAAAATGGCCACAATGGGTTGCAGACCAAAGAGTGAGTTGGCATGGGGTTGATTATATGTATCATGAAAATGAAGGTATTTATGATATGGTCGTAGATTATTGCGAAACACTTTTAGGCGTTGACGAAAGTGTCGGTTCTGTTATGGATTATCTTAAAAAGGAAGGTTTGGATGAATCCACATTAGTAATCTATATGGGTGATAATGGTTTTAGTTGGGGTGAACATGGCTTAATTGACAAGCGTCATTTTTATGAAGAATCTGTAAAAGTACCTTTACTAGTTCGCTGTCCGGAATTATTCGAAGGTGGAAAAACGCCTCAACAAATGGTACAAAATATAGATATTGGTCCAACCGTTTTAGCTGAAGCAGGGGTTAAACAACCAGAAAATATGCCTGGGGTATCTTTTATACCCATATTAACGGGAGATACAAGTGTTCCTAGTCGTAAAGAGGTATTTTATGAATATTATTGGGAATATGATTTTCCAATGACACCCACTGTTTTTGGTATGCGTACTGATAAATATAAATACATGAAGTTTCAAGGTATATGGGATAGAAATGAATTATATGATTTGGAAAATGATCCTGATGAAATGTATAATTTAATTGCTGATCCAGATAAACAAGAAATTGCAAAATCAATGTCTATTGCGATTTACGATTGGTTGGAGCAAACAAAAGGAATGCGAATACCTTTAAAACGCACAGTTAAATATCGTTTTGGTGATTTTAAACATAAGAATGAGTACTAAAGAGCATTATTCATCTAAATGGTGAATTGTTTTATTCTCAAGTAGCATTAAATCTATATTAGATGTTTTCCAAGCTTCTGTTAAATGTTTAGGTGCTTTTGCAAACGGGTGAGAAAATGAACTCAAAATAATATCTTGATCACCATCCTTATCTACATCACCAATATCCATTAGAAACCAATTCCCAAGTTTTGAATTTTTAAAAGTAAACGGATTAAATTGAAAGTTTTCTGATGTCTTATTTTCTAGATAAACAAATGAGTACCCAGGTTTTTTTTCATAATCTGGAAATGTAGATACTATTCCAAAATCTATATCTCCGTCTAAATCAAAATCATTTGAAACAACTCTGGTAGCACCATTTACGGCAAAAAAGTATTTTTCTTCAAAATTATTGTTGCCGTTATTTATATAAATCCGTAAGCCGTGGTAAGGTTTTTGCACAAAACTTTTATCAGCATTGTCACCATTGACGGTTACAATATCAAAATCTCCATCATTATCGTAATCGACTAATTCAAACCAACTTGAGCCATAAACCGGACTAAATTTTAGTACATTTTCTGCTACAAATTCTAAATTTTCTTTTTGATATAAAATTGTAACACCTTCACGACCTTGTGAGGTAAGCGTTACCAAGTCTTGTTTACCATCACCATTCATATCTTGTACAATAGTACGTATACAACCCGACATATTTAGTAGGGTCTTCTTTTCGTAACCATGCCTTTTTGTTTTCTTTAATAATGATAATTTACCCGTCAGATTCCCAAATTCACTTACAACCAGCTCTTTTTTACCATTCCTATTTAAATCGTCTACAACCGTATTAACTGGTCTCTGAAGTGGAAAAGGAATTTGTTCTAAACTGTCTTTAGAAATAATTTCAATTCTACCGTTTGCAATTTCAGATGGATAAAGTTCACCAACGATAGTAATATACTTTAAAGTGTTTGTTTCCGTTATATCTGTTATTGCTGGGCGTATTTTTTTGTTTGTCGTAGTATTATTTTTTTCAAAGTTGTATTGCATTATATTACCGCTCATATCTGCGGATGTAATACTATTTTTCTGTTTATTATATTTTAAATGAGTAATATATGTGCCTGGGGTACTATCTAAATTAATAGCCTTGTGTATAAATTGAACTAATTCTTGAGGTTTTTTATTTTCATTACTAGAAACTAATGAATCGGGAGCCATAGCAATGATATAATTTCTTAAAAGTGTCCAATCTTCCATATTCATTCTAGGCGAATTAGGAAATAAACCAGTTTGCTTTATAGCTTGTTGTTCTGAATTAGAAAGATTTATATAAGGGTCATTATTAGTATCTATTATGCCTAGCATGGCAGCCATGTCTGGTAACACACCGTTTTTCCATACTTCTTTAGGCAGGTTGTCAATTTTGGGTAAAAGATGGCAAGTAGCGCATTGATTATTATATAAAATTTCTGCTTTTTTATTAGAATTAGAACTGCAAGAAAATTGGATGAGTGTAGAAATACAAAATATAAAATTTATTAAAACATGTTTGATCTTAATGTATACTTGCATATTTGTCAAAAGCAGTTGAATTAAAGCTTACGAGTTAGATTTCCTAAATTGTCAAAACAACGAATCTCTGTTGCTTGATTATTTATAGACAAACTTCTGCTTGATTGAGATTGAAAAGTATTACCCCAATAAAACTCATAAAGAGAAACTTGTCCATTTGAATATTTTACTTCTACTTTAACTTCATTTGGTTCTATATCAAGTTTCCGTAAGTTTAAAGATTGTGAAGGTTTGAAGGCTTTTAAAGTATCATTGTTTTGAGATGCTACAATCAGATTTTCATTGTCTGAGGTTGAAATGTAAACTAAAGCCTTAGCATTACCTGGAACGAAAAATTGACTTTTTTCTAAATCAATATTTAAGAAAGAACTATTGCCCGTATTTTTAAGCACTACTCCACTTAGTGCATCAGCTGGGCCTTGTTGAACTTCCATACCAAAATCATTTCCTACTAAAATCAAATCGATATAATTATCTTCATCAATTTGCATGGGTAAAATTCCAAAAATGGGCCCTTTTTGAGCATCAATAGGTAAAGAATGTATTTTAAATTTATCATTGCCTAAATTCTCAATCCATGAAGAATTCATGTAATTAAAAGAAAGTACTTTAGCACCATCTAATAAACCATCTGAGAACATTTCTTTTAAGGTCAGTTCTCCAAATTCTCCAAAAGAGTTAATAGATTTTCTAATACCTACATATTGTTTGGTGAGATCTTGCCAAGGATGATATAAATATTCTTTTCTTACTCCAATACTGTCACGCAAATAGTAAGACATTAACGGATCTATTTTTCCATTTTTATCTAAATCTTTAGCATATAACTTTATTGGTTCTTCAGGGGTACCTTTAAAGTTAATATTTGAGCCGTAATTTCCCGCTATATAATCGGTATCACCATCATTGTCTAAATCAGCAGCGGCCAAACTATTCCACCATCCAAGATTTTCGTTCATTCCTGTGTTATCAGTAATCTCCACTAGTTTACCATGGTCATTTTTAAAAAAACGAATCGGCATCCATTCACCTGCGAGTATTAAATCGGGCCAAAAGTCATTATTAAAATCTGTCCATATAGCATCACTAATTAAACCTGAGAATTCTATTTCTTTGGACACTTCGTTTGTTACGTCTACAAATTTAGGCTGACTAGGAGTACTTTCGTTTCTTAAAATATATGATTTATCGGACAAAGGGTAGGAGAAGGGAAGAACACGACTGCCTATAAATAAATCTAAATCACCATCTCGATCAAAATCAGCTGCTTTAACTGTGCTAGAATTCGTTTTGAAAATGGGCAATGCATTTGTACTAATTTCAAAATTCCCTTTGCCGTCGTTGATAAGTAATAAGTCTTGATAATTTTGATGATTTGCAGGATATTGTGCGCAACCGCGAGCAATATATAAGTCAAGATCTCCATCTGAATCTGCATCAAAAAGTAAAGTAGCAGAATCTTCTTCTAATTGTTCTTCACTTTTATAAGATACTTCTTTAGACTTAAAAGTGCCATCAGCATTCTGAATAAACCAATTCTCTGGATTACTTCTGCTTCCAGCAATAAACATGTCATCTAGCGAATCACCATTAATATCTCCAACGGCTAAGGAGGGACCATACTGCGAAAATTTATGAGGAATAGTCGTTTGGAAATTAAAATCTATAAAATCCATATCCGGCGAGAAATAATCTAATTTAAGAGTGTCACTTACTTCGCTAAAAAGAACATTTTTAGATATTGCTTTTTTACTGACAGCTATGGTATTTTTAATATCATACTTAATTTGTACTGTTGTATTATTAGAGATGTCTTTGATTTTTTGTAATCTACCACCTGGCCAAACTATTTTCAAACTATCAATTTTAGTGTCCTCCCCAAGTCCAAAATGAATTTTGTTTTCGGGTTGAGAAAGGTAGCCTCTACCAGTAATAATTGTTTTTTTCTGAGACTTCCCATTTGCATAAATTTCTATAACAGAACCAATTGCTGCTGGGTTCTGTTCATTGCCAATTAATTGAAATCTGAGATGTTTTTTATTAGGCTCCAATTCAGTTGTTTTGTTTTCCATTAAAAGAACATCCTCATTGATGTTATTAATAATTAAATCTAAATCACCATCGGCATCCAAATCGCCATAAACAGCCCCGTTAGAATAAGTGCCAAAATTTAATCCCCAATCACTAGTGACATCTTTGAAGGTTTTATCTCCATTATTTTTATAGATGAAATTTGGAATTTTTATCTGTGGTATTGCTGCTATTAGTCTTTCTTTTGAAACTAATTTACTTGCTGTAGCTCTAAAATCTCCAAAATCTCTATCGGTAACATCTTTTGGAAAGCCATTAGTGATTAACAAATCCTGAAAACCATCGTTGTCATAGTCGGCAAACAATGGCGCCCAACTCCAATCAGTTTCGTGAATACTAGCATACATTCCCAAATCTGAATAAATAGGCAAACCTGTTTCAGGACTAAATCCTTGATTTATTTGTAGTGTGTTTCGTGTATATTGTTGTTCGTATTTATATTTTTTAGTAAAAACTTCTTTTTGATAATTACTTGGCCCCTGAAAAAGTTTTTTACGCTTATTATAATAGGGTTGCATTTCAGTTGTAAATAAATCTAATTTCCCATCATTATCTATATCAGCAATATCACTCCCCATGGAAGAGAGGCTAAAATGTTTAAACAAGTCACCTGCGCGATTTGAAAAAGTTCCATCTTGATTATTAATATAAACTAAGTCGTTGCTTAAGAAGTCATTGGCTACATAAATATCCATCCACCCATCTAAATTGAAATCATTAATAAGGCTGCTATGACTGTATCCATGATATCTTATACCCGCACTATCTGATACGTTTACGAAAACAGGTCTATTTAAAGAATCATTCCATTTATTTTCATACAAACGATCCTTTGAAGTTGATGTACCATCGTCTTCTAATGGACTAAATTGTGAAGGGTTAATTCCTTCAATTCTGTTAACACCTATGAATAGATCTAAATCATTATCATTATCATAATCAAAAAATTGAGCATGTGAAGAATACGTGTCATCAGCAATTCCATATTCCTCAGCCATTTCTTTAAAGACCGGGATACCATTTTTATTTAACCCTTGATGTATGTATAGTACGTTTTTTCGACGTAAAGAATCTTTATAGAAAGTATTGCAAACATAGATGTCTAAATTTCCATCGAGATTAAGATCAATCATCGAAATACCGGAAGACCATATCAGGGAATCTGGTTTACTTACATTGGCTTCTTTCGTAATATCTTGAAATTTCAATTTTCCTTTATTGAGATAAAGTTTATTGTCTACTTGATTGCCAGCTAAGAAAACATCATCAAGCCCATCGTTATTTAAATCACCAAGAGCAATTCCAGCACCATTGTAAACAAATTCATTGTCTAGTATATTAATAGAATCGTTTTCAAACAATTGATTATTAAATATAAGATTCGAAGAACTTTTATCAACTACTTCAAACCTTGAATTACGTATGTTTTCAGAACAGGCGCAGAGTAGCAAAAATAAACTGGCCAATATTATAAATAGATTTTTAGACATAGTTGAGCATGTGAATATTACAAAGATGCAAGTTGGTTTTTAAAGTAACAAAAAACCCTGACCAATTATGATCAGGGTTGGTATAAATGATAGTACTACTATTAGTAATTAGGATTTTGAGTTAAGATTCCAGGTTGCAGGTCTATTTGAGCTTGTGGAATTGGTTGATACTCATTTTTGCCAGCAGAAAAACTAGCACCGCCAAATTTTTCTGATAAGTATTGAGACTCATAAGCTAAATATTCATTTAATTCTTCAGCTGCAATTCCCCATCGAACTAAATCGAAGAAACGGTGTCCTTCTCCTGATAATTCAAGTTTACGTTCGAAACGAACTGCTTGCGTAGCATATTCTTTATTTGGAAAAGATGTATATTCTGAAATCACATAATTAGCGGCATCTAAACCTGTGTCATAATCTTTTACCCAATACTCAGCTCGTGCAGCTCTTGCTCTTACTAGATTAACATATTCCATAGCTTTATCTAACGTACCTGCTTCTATTTCAGCCTCTGCAGCCATTAATAAAACGTCAGCAAACCTAATAATGTTATAATTCATAGTGGCATATCCTCTTGTCCATGAGCTGGTATCGGTATAATCCGCTTCTTGAGATTTATAGTAAATAAACTTTTTAGGAGAATATGGTCCACCATATCCAAAACTACGAATCCATGCAGAACCTGGGTGATCTTTCCAGTCTAAATAAGGTATACCCATTCGCCCAATAGAATGATCAATACGCGGATCTAATGGACCAGAATCTTCAACGAATGTTGCTTCATCTTCTTTATCTACTATAACATGTTTGAAGTTATTAGCCACTTCATTTGCAGGATCGTTATATGATTTGTCTAATAAAGGTAAACCTTCAGCAGTTGTTCTAAACGAATTACCCAACTCAATACTTGGTTGAAAGAAACCACAACAGTTTCCAGGTCCTTCTGAACCTGTATTGTAAGGATAATTTAAATCATCAAAAGCATTGGCATTTTGAACATCACCCGTGTTTTTAGCAGATTCAACATCTAATACGGCTTCTGCATGGTTGTCGTTAGCTGAATCGAAGATTCTAGGATAATCATCTAATAAGGCATATTTTAAGCCATTAGAGGTTACTCCATTTGCGATTACATCATCAAACCAAGTTTTCGCTTCAGCGTATTTACCTTGATATAATTTAGCTTTACCCATATACGCAGCTGCAGCCCATTTATTAACTCTTCCTGCACCTGTTTCAGCAGCTAGGTTATCATATGCGTATTGAAAATCAGATTCAATTAAAGTCCATACATCAGGAGTGTTAGCAAGCTCAATTATTTCCTCAGCAGCTACTGTTTCATCAAAAACAGGAATACTATTAAAGTGTTTTTTTAAATCAAAATAGTAGTGTCCTCTAAGTAATCTAGCTTGACCAGAAAGGTTCGCAGCATCGGCAGCACTAAGATCAGTGTTTGCTGCAACAGCACTTAATACAGAATTAGCTCTGCTAACCCCTTCGAAACGACCTCTCCATAAAAAGTCTAAATCGCCTTGTGTTGCATCGTGTGCATAACGCTGAACTGGGTTAATGGTACTATAGTCACCGGAATCTGTTCCTTTGTTAGCATCTCCTCCTAAAATTGATCCAGTTACCCAATGATTAGGGCCTTCAAATCTATTTCCAAATACACCATTTATTGCGGAGTATGTACCAATTAATAAATTTTCTATACCTTCTTTGGTTTGCACTTGTGCATCGGCCAAAGAACCAGTAGGAGTTACTTCTAAGAAGTCATCGCTACATGAAAATCCTAGTAATAGCACCATACTATATGCTATTAATTTGTTCGATTTTATTTTAAATGTTTTCATATTATTTTTTTGTCTAATTATAATCCTAATTCTAAGCTAAAAACATAACTAGGTGTTACTGGGAAGTTACCCGTATCAACCCCAAAGTTTGTATCTGGACCAGCAACCATAGGATCTAAACCAGTATACTTCGTGATAGTCCAAATATTATTCGCAGCGAAACCAAGTTTCATTTTATTAATTCCAATTTTATCTAATAAGTTTTGATCAAACGCATAACTTAATGACAAGCGTTGTAATCTAAGATAGGAACCATCTTCTACATACCAAGAGTTAGCAGCACCTGATGTGTATAAATTAGTTGCTCTTTCAAAAATAGGAGCTTCAGCATTGTCCCCTAATTCAGGTGTCCATGAATTTAGTACACGTTCTCCTTTAGCCGATCCTTCAAAGGTACCTTGAAAATCTGTGTACCATTTTGATTGGTTATAGATTTCGTTACCTAAAGAAGCATACCAATAGGTTTCAAACTCAATATTTTTATACTTTAAGTTCAAAATAGCACCACCGGTAAAATCAGGTACCGCACTACCAATAAAGGTACGGTCATCAGCAGTAATAAGCCCATCCCCGTCAATATCTTCATATTTAAATCTACCTAAACTAGCTTCACGATTTAAACCTGCAGCTTCTCTTGCGTTATTCTCTGCGTCTACATCAGCTTGAGAATTAAAATAACCTATCATCTTATAACCAAAAAATGAAGACATAGGCAAGCCTATTTGGTTTCTAACCATTGTATTACCTCTAATTGATGGACCATCAAAATAGTCAATATTCGGAGCTAATGATGTTATTTCATTATTTAGGAAAGAATAATTGGTTGTTATTTCAAAAGATAAATCTTCAGTGAAATTCCCACGTCCAATAATTTGTAAATCTACTCCTTTGTTCTCCATAGAGGCTATATTTACAGCGGGAGCAGATGCCCAAGAACCTACTACTGCAGGTAAAGGAACTTCATACAGTAGATCTTCAGTTTCTTTGGACCACCAGTCTAAAACAATATCTAATTTGTTATTGAAGAAACTAGCATCGAAACCAATGTTTAAAGTAGTTGAAGTTTCCCATTTAGCAGCTGAGTTTCCAATTCTACTTCGTGCAAAACCTTCACTAGCACCATCATTGGTTCCGGCAATTGGATAGAAAGTTCTTGCTCTATCAGATCCATACAACGAATATTGGTTATTAGGGTCAACATTAGTATCGTTACCCATTTTACCCCAACCGCCTCTAAATTTTAAATCGGAAAGGACATCTTGATCTTGTAAGAATGGTTCGTCAATTACACGCCATGCAGCGGAAAATGCAGGGAAAACACCATATCTGTTTTCACTACCAAAACGTGATGATCCATCTCGCCTAACAACACCAGCTACATAGTATTTTTCATTAAAGTTATATTTTAATTCACCAAATACAGAAGAGTAGTTTGCGCCTTTATACCAATTACTTTGTACAACTGGGTTTTGTACAGCTGACAAATCTTGGTAATCTAAATCCGTTGAAAATGGATTTTGACCAGATCCAGAAATATTTCTACCTGAACCTGTATTTAATGATTCTATACCCGCTAAAATTTTAATACCGTGCTTTCCAAATGTTTTTTCATAGGTTGCTGTATTGGTAAAAGTCCAATTAAAACCATATCCTCCGCCTTCTCCAAAAGAGTTATTGGCTTCAGTTTCAGAATCACCTAAATATTTGTAGTTATAATCAACATAATGGTAATTGTTATAAGTGCCACCAATACTTGTTCTAACTGTTAAACCTTCCATTATATTAAAGTTGGCATATAGATTACCAAAACCACCTATACTATAACTTTTATCGTCCCCTGCATTTCGTTCAAGTCTACGAACTGGGTTTCTAGGATTATTGAAACCAGCTGCCTTAGTACTTGCATAACTGCCAAACTCGTCGTAAACTGGAATAATTGTTGGCATACGATAAGCAGATAAAACTTCAGACTCGTCATCTGCTACATCTACACCTCCACTACCACCAAAGATCCCAACGGCTGATCTATAGGTTGTTTGAAAATTTTCTCCAATACTCAACCAAGGTGTAACATCCCATTCAGAGTTAAATCTAGCTGTATATCTTTTGAACTCTTGCTCTAATACAATACCAGATTGTTGTTGTGAAGATAAACCTAAGTAATATCTGCTATTTTCACTACCACCTTTAAAACCCATTGAAAAACGAGTTTGTGGTGCAATTCTTGTGATTTCTTTATACCAGTTAGTACCTTCAAGATTTGGTTTTATTAAAAAAGTTTCATCCGGATTTGCCGCGTATGCCGCCTGTATTGCAGCCATATCTACACTGCCATAAACCCCATTATCTCCATTGGCATGTAAATAATCCGGAAATGTAGGAGTAGCATTTGTGCCATATTGTGGATGATCATAATTTGGTAATGTACCTGGAGCTGTACCTTCAGCAATTGCATTATTTCGATACGACTGATGTGTCCATTCTGCCATTTCTTGCGGATTCAACATTTGCGGGGCGCCGGCGACATTTGGATCAGTAACACCACTAATCAAGCTAATATTTAATTCCGATTTAGTATCACCTTTTCTTCCTTGCTTTGTGGTATAAACAATAACTCCATTTGCAGCTCTTGCGCCATAAATTGAGGCAGCTGCCGCATCTTTTAATACAGAAGTATTTAAAATATCATCAGGGCTTAAAAAATCGATATTTGTAGTTGGTACACCATCTACCACATATAATGGAGAGTTATTACCGAATGAGTTGAAACCACGAACTCTAATTTGACTTGTTGTTCCTGGTTGTCCATTAGAAATAACGGTAACACCTGCAACTCTACCTTGCAATTGCTGTTCAACATTACCAGAAGGTATTGCTGCTAGTTCTTCAGCTTTTACAATAGAGACTGCAGCCGTAGTTTCTCTTTTACTTTCTGTAGAATAACCAGTTACAATTACTTCTTCGAGTGCAGCGGCATCTTCAATTAATGAAGCATTTACAGTTGAGTTGCCATTAACTGCGATTTCTTGAGCCTTAAATCCTATATAGCTAAATATCAAAGTCGCATCTGAATCTGCCTCTATAGTGAAGTTACCATCAAAATCAGTTTGTGTACCTGTAGTAGTGCCTTTTACTAGAACATTTGCACCAGGCAATGGAGCACCCGTATCATCTGTTACAATACCAGTAATGGTAGACTGTACGGTATTATTAATTTTTACTTTAGTTAAATTAGTTTCTGGATTTGCCATTGCCATTTGAGCACCAAGGCAAATCACCAGCGTTAATAAACCTACAGAAAAAGAAGACCTCTTCCTTTTAGGCTTTAACGAAGCGAAATCGAATTTTAGATTCATAATCATTTGTTGTTTTGTTAGTTTAAATTAATCTTGAAATTGTAAGGTTTTTCAATGAAAGTGCGCAAGTTCACAGACATAGAAAAATTTAAAACAGTGTTAATATTAAGAAATAATTATGATATCCTACCAATAACTAATAATAATTTAACTGCGAATTTGTCAATATGGAATAAAATTATTGCTAAAATCGAATTTAAACCCAATAGAATATAGGGCTTATGTAATAATTTAAGAAATGATAATTTTTTAACTTTTCTTTTGTAGGATAAATTTCTAGGATGATTTATTGGTGAATTATATTACGAAATCAAGTTTTATAAAGCGTCTATTTTAGCACACTTTAAAATTATTTTTTCATTTTCCATATTTCTAGTAAAAAACAAATAGACTTTTCCACCATCTTTAATATTATGTTTTTTTCTGATTTGCGCAACGCTTTCAGGAAAATTACGGATGCTAATATTGGCTTTGTTAAGATTTAAGCTTTTGAGTGCTGCTTTATTATAGGGTATAATCTTATTAATTAGGAATCGACGTCCGGGAAAATCAAGAAGATATTCAGAGGTATATAAATGACTATGCTCTTGTAGCTTCTTTACGTTTAATCTTTTACTAACAAGTTTAAATGCTCCAGACTTTAAAATTGCGGCATTTGGTTCATAAAGATAATTTAGAGGTAATGATAAGTCCGTTAGTGCATTTACCTCATCATAATAATTAAATTCAAAGGATTGATTTTCATCCTTTTTAATATTAACAGTCTTTATTAATATTGACTCATTGTAATTTTTATTTAGTAGCCAGAGCAGTTCTTTTACTTCATTATTTACAGCAACAACGTGTATTTCTAAGACATTTTTAAGTTCTTTAATGCCATAAGATAAATCATGTAGTGGTGAACTTTTTATTAAAACTGTTTCCGATTTATCAAAAAGAAAATCGAGATGCAATACAACATTTGGCCCGCAATCTGCAAATTGGAAAACTTTGCCTTTTACATCATTTCTTCTAGAGGGGTCTAAATAAATACAATCGAACTTCTTAGTTTTGTCGCATAGAAATGAAATTCCATCCTTAGGAATTGATTGAATATTCTTTGCCCCAAGTATTTTATGATTATAGGCAGCAATTTGAGCTAATTCCGCATTTATTTCACAATAATAAACTTCGTTAAATAATTTGGAGAAAAAATACGAATCAACACCAAAACCTCCAGTTAAATCTATAAGAGAATTTCCATTAACTATTTGTGCTTTATAGTGAGCTGTAATTTCTGAAGAAGTTTGCTCTACATTGAGTTTTTTAGGATAATAAATTGCTTCAGTAGAAAACCAAGTTGGAAGTTTTTTTTGGCACTTTTTTTTTGACTCTATTTGTTGAACTAACTCTTTTTGAGATACTTCCTTAAAAAGTTGCTTTTTTAATACTATTGACATTATATCTGAACCTAAATTTTCATTTATAAAATTCTGTATGTCAGTATTTAGTATGTGTTTATTCAAATTTATACTATAAGTCTTTCGTTAGTGATTTTACTGTTTTGTTTTCGGCTAAAAATTCCTTTAAAATCACCTTTATTGCGGTGTAACCCGGCACGGCAACAATCATTCCTACAACTCCAAAAAGTAAGCCTGCAATGATAATTACAAGAAATATTTCCAAAGGATGTGATTTTACGCTATTCGAAAAAATAAAAGGCTGAGAGAAAAAATTGTCAATTAGCTGACCCATGGTTAATCCTATTAAAATATAACCAGTTTTAGGTAGAATAACAGTGCTAAAATCTGCACCTAAATTACTTGTCATTGTTAGCAATATCATTAATACGCCTCCTATTATTGGGCCTATATATGGAATCACGTTAAAAAGTGCGCATAAAAAGGCAATTACAATTGCATTTTCTATACCTACAATTAATAGTACAATAGTGTAAATAATGAATAGAATAAGAATTTGAAGCAATAGTCCAACAAAATATCTAGAGAGTAGATTATTAATTTTATCGATAGATTTAATGGTTCTTTGTTCGTTTCTATCCGGAACAAAAGCTAATATTCCAGATTGAAGTAGTTTACTGTCCTTTAAGAAGAAAAAAGAAATAAATAATACGGAGAATAGTCCGATACTTAAATCACCGAGGGTACCCATAAGTGAATTCAAAAAATTGGGTATGAAACCAAAATCGAGGTTTGCAAAAATTTTAGATTCTTGAATACTTTCTTCAATATCCGATTGGCTCAAACCTAAATACTGAGTAATTTCTCGGTATAAACCTTCTACATTTTGTTGCAAGTCTTCAATGTCTAAAAGTGAAAGGTTTTTTCCCTGTTCTGCTAAAAGGGGTACAAACAATGCTAGTATCCCCCCCAATATTCCAAGTATTAACACCATAGTTAATACCACAGCTAAGGTGTTTGGAAATTTTAATTTATGTCGCAAAAACAAGATTACAGGCCTTCCTATTAAGGCTATTACAGCAGCAATTGCGAGATATGCTAAAACCGATTCTATTTTATACAGAAAATAAAGTCCTAGAGCTATTGCCGCAATTATGCCCAAAGCTCTAAGTATGCCACTTGAAATAGTTTTTGCTGTCATTTATTAATTTTTAAATGCATAAGAAATAATATTAGCTCCCATTTTAAGCGCTTTTTCTCTAATTTCTATAGGGTCGTTATGCACAGACGCATCTTCCCAGCCATCACCTAAATCACTTTCGAAAGTAAAAAGTAATACTAATCTATTTTCATAAGTTATTCCAAATGCTTGAGGTCTTTTTCCGTCATGCTCATGTATTTTAGGTAATCCATCAATAAACCTATATCGTTGATTAAATATTGGATGGTTAACACCTAATTCTTCTAATGTTAAATTTGGAAAAATTTTTACTATTTCTTTTTCAAGATAAGGTTTCATTCCATAATTATCATCAATATGCAAAAACCCACCAGATAGGAGATAGGTTCTTAAGTTGTCTGCTTCCTCATCTGAAAATACAACATTACCATGACCTGTCATATGGACCATAGGGAATTGAAAAATTAAGTTGCTTCCCACTTCAACTGTCTGTACTTTTTCTTTTATTCTTGTATTTAGATTGGTGTTACAATAGCGAATTAAATTGGGCAGTGCCGTTGGATTTGAATACCAATCTCCGCCTCCATTGTATTTCAAAATAGCCAACTCTTGCCCTTGAATAGGTAGCAAAAAGAATAGGAATAAAACAAATACAATCTTAATAATTTTCATAAATCAATTTTAGGTATTGTTTATAACGGCTACAGTAGCACAAGCGACAAGTGCTGCCGTTTCGGTTCGCAATCTATTTTTACCTAACGAAACAGGTAAGAAGCCTTTTTCATAAGCAAGTTTAATTTCGTTAGAACTAAAATCACCTTCAGGCCCTATAAGAACGGTGACGTCGTTATCTGCGGCAACTCTTCGCTTTAGTTCCATTTTTTCACCTTCTTCACAATGCGCAATAAATAAAAGTCCTTCTTTTTCAAGATTAAGATAATCGGTTAACTTAATCGCTGGATTTAATTTTGGTAAAAAAGCTTGTAGTGATTGTTTCATTGCAGATTGCAGAACTTTTTGCATGCGCTCTAATTTTATAACCTTGCGCTCAGAATGTTCACATATAATAGGTGTAATTTCATTGACGCCAATTTCTGTAGCTTTTTCTAGAAACCATTCGAAACGATCATTCATTTTGGTAGGCGCTACAACCAAATGTAAATAGTGCATTGCCTTATGTTTTTTTTCTTTGGAAATAATTTCAGCTTTGCATCTTTTTAAACTAGCATCAATAATTTTTGCTTGATATATGTAGCCCTTACCATTTGTTATAAAAAGTACGTCGTCTACCTTTTTACGTAAGACTTTTACAATATGCTTGCTTTCTTCAGATGAAAAAGAAAACTGAGCTATTGAATTATCAAGGGTAGGATTATAAAAGAGTTGCATTGCTTTTTTTATAATTTAAAAACTATTCGCTTAAACGATATCGCGGTTGCGCTGTAATACTTTGATCTGAGAAAAACTCTTGTTTATATTTCAAATATCCAACTATACCTATCATAGCAGCATTATCCGTACAATATTCAAATTTAGGAATATATGTGAACCAGCCATGGTTTTTTTCGGCATCCTTTAAAGCCATGCGTATTCCAGAATTTGCTGAAACCCCACCTCCAATTGCAACACTTTTTATACCTGTCTGCTTAACTGCTTTCTTAAGTTTATCCATAAGAATTGAAATGATTGTATATTGTATAGAAGCACAAATGTCATTCAAGTTTTCACTGATAAAATCAGGGTTTTCTTTAACAGCTTTCTGAATAAAATATAAAACACTAGTTTTAAAACCGCTAAAACTAAAGTTTAGACCGTCAACTTTTGGCTTAGGAAATTTAAATTTATGTGGGTCGCCAAGTTTAGCATATTTGTCAATAAGTGGCCCGCCAGGGTAGGGAAGTCCTAATATTTTAGCACTTTTATCAAATGCTTCGCCAACGGCATCATCTAATGTCTCGCCTAAAATTTCCATTTCAAAATAATCTTTTACCAAAACAATTTGTGTATGGCCTCCACTAATTGTCATTGCTAAAAACGGAAATTCTGGGGAAATAGAATTTTCTTCATCCGTTATAAAATGAGCTAAAATATGGGCTTGCATATGATTAACTTCAATTAATGGAACGTTTAATCCTAATGCTAAAGATTTAGCGAAAGAGGTTCCAACAAGAAGTGAACCCATTAGTCCAGGTCCGCGTGTAAAAGCTATGGCAGATACTAGTTTTTTGTCGATATTTGCTATAGCTAAAGCTTGATGTACAACAGGAACTATATTTTGTTGATGTGCTCTTGATGCAAGTTCAGGAACAACACCACCATATTGCTCATGTATTTTTTGTGTAGCCACAACATTGCTAATAACCTTTTGGTTCATTAAAACAGCGGCTGCGGTGTCATCACAAGAAGATTCTATAGCTAGAATGTAAATAGTTTCATTTTCCACTTAGTTTGGAATAAAAATTGGAGTACGAAGATAAAACAAAAGAGCACTATCAAAAAACTAAGAAAAATACTGGTTAGAACACTTTTAGTGTTGTTTTTGATATGCGTTCTTGGCACTATTATTTTATCCTTGCCAATGGTGCAAACTCGTTTTGCTAAATATGCCACCACTACTATAAATAAAGAATTTGGGACTAATATAAATATTAGCAAATTAAGGGTTTCCTTAATGTCTTGGGATACCGCTTTGGAAGGTATCTATATTGAAGACTACGAAAAGGATACGCTTTTTTATATACATGAACTTTCTACCTCTGTTTTGAGTGTCAAAAATATGATGGATGGAAAGATGGAATTTGGTGAAATTGATATTGATAAACTTGACTTTAAGCTAATAAAATATCAAGATAGTACCAGTACCAACCTTGAAGTTTTTATAGATAAGTTAGATGATGGAAAACCCAGAAAGCCTGGAACACCACCCTTCTTTTTTTCATCGTCTAATGTCCATATTGCAAACAGCCATTTTCGACTTATAGATGAGAATATGGAAAATAAAAATGTTCTTGATTTTGAAAAATTAAATATCACTGGTAACGATTTTCAGATACTTGGCCCCGAAGTGGACGTTGATATTAAGAAAATGAATTTCAGTAGTACTAGAGGTATAGATGTTAGTAATATGATTACTAATTTCAAGTATACCAAGCAACAAATGCGATTCGATTCATTAACCATAAAAACACCAGAATCTGAGTTGTTAGGTAATTTACAATTTGATTATGATCGGAGCGATTTTGCTGATTTTTTTAATAAGGTAAATGTTTCTGCCCAGTTTAATGAATCTACTGTTGCTTTCGATGAAATTAACATGTTGTACAATAGGTTTGGAAAGGGAAATAAAGCTTCTTTTTCATCAAATATTAGTGGCGTTTTAAACGACTTAAATACGAACGAACTTTTTGTAGTTTCAAATAATACAGGAATTAGAGGAGACTTTAATTTTAAAAATTTATTTACAAAATCCGAACCATTTTCAATGGATGGTAAACTAAAGAATGTAACTACAAGTTATTATGAATTACGTTCATTATTACCGAATATCTTGGGTCAGTCATGGCCTACCTCATTTCAAAAATTAGGTCAGTTTACCATACGTGGTGATGCCTTTATTACAGAGACTTCTATTTCAACAAAAGTTAATTTAAATACCGCTATAGGTAGTAGTTATGCGGATTTGGATATGACCAATATCAATAATATTGATAATGCTACCTACAAAGGATTTATTTCATTAATAGATTTTGATTTAGGCAATTTTGTTGAAAATAAAAGTTTAGGGAAGGCTACTTTAGATTTTAATGTAGAAGGTAAGGGCTTTGTGCAAAAGAACTTAAATACTGAAATTATAGGACAAGTCTATTCGCTAGTCTTCAATAATTATGAATACAATGACTTAAAGGTGTCGGGTCTTTTAAAAGAAGACCTTTTTGATGGTTCTTTAGTTAGTAATGATGAAAATGTGCAATTTAGTTTTAAAGGATTAGCAGATTTAGGATTAGATGGTAATAACTTTAATTTCATTGCTTCCGTAGATTATATGGATTTAAAGAAATTGAATTTTATAAATGATAGCGTTTCTATTTTTAGAGGAAATGTTAATATGGACATTTCTGGTAATTCGCTCGATAATTTTGTTGGTGATATTAAATTTACTAAAACCAACTTTGAGAATAAAAACGACACGTATTATTTTGAAGATTTTAAAGTGTCTTCAACTTTTGAAAACGATTCCATTCGCGTTATCGATATTAATTCTCCGGATATTATTACTGGTTACATGAAGGGGAATTTTAAGGTAAGCGAGTTGGATAAATTAGTAAAGAATTCTTTGGGTAGTATCTATACCAATTACCGGCCTTTTGAAATTTCTGATGGGCAAACTTTAAATTTTAATTTTAAGATTTACAATAAAATTGTTGATGTCTTTTTTCCCGAAGTTACCTTCGATCCAAACACTTTTATAAAGGGTAATATTATTGCAGATGATGGGGATTTTAAATTGAATTTTAGATCACCATTTATAGCAGCATATGGCAATCAAGCCGATAAAATTAATGTTACAATTGATAATAAAAATCCGCTGTTTAATACTTTCGTTTCAGTTGGTGATTTATCAACCCCTTATTACGACGTAAAAGATTTTAATTTAATTAATACCACCTTAAAAGACACGCTGTTTTTTAGAACAGAATTTAAAGGTGGCAGTGAATTTAATGATAGCTATAATCTTAATTTTTATCACACATTTAATAAGGAAAACAAATCTGTAATCGGTCTTAAAACTTCAGATGTAAGTTTTAAAGGCAACAAGTGGGTGTTAAATAAAGATGGAGATACTAAAAATAAAGTGATACTAAATCGTACACTCGACAGTATTAGCATTCAAGAAATTGTAATGCATAACAATGTTGATGAGGAGATTAAATTAAAAGGGCAATTAGCAGATTCAACATACAAAGATTTAGAATTACAATTTAAAATTGTTTCCTTAAATAAGATTACTCCTGGTATAGATAGCTTAAGGCTACAGGGTGAAGTAAATGGTAAATTACATGTTTTGCAAAAAGATGATATTTACCTGCCAACTTCTAATTTAAATATTGAAGATTTTGGTATAAATGACATCCGTTTAGGGGATTTATCTATTGGTATTGTCGGTAACCGAGATTTAACAGATTTTGTTGTAAATTCTCAAATTACAGATAAGGGTATAGAGAAGTTGGGAATCGTTGGTAACATTAAAAACAAAGGTGATTTACCAGAGGCCGATTTACTAGTCAATTTTAGCAATTTTGACTTAGAACCATTTGCTCCATTGGGTGAAGGTGTTATTAGTAATATTAGGGGTGATTTAAATGGTAATGCTCGAATTAAGGGAGAAGTTAATAATCCTGATTTTAGTGGAATATTAACCTTAGATAATGCAGGCATTGGCATACCATTTTTAAATGTGGATTATGATTTTGCTAAGAATTCGCGGGTGAATTTAGAGAAACATACTTTCGATTTTGATAATATTTTATTGACGGATGTAGCTACTGGTTCGAAGGCTGTAATTGACGGTACCATAAAACACGATTATTTTAAGAAATGGGGGTTAGACTTTAATGTCGATACTAAGAATGATCGTTTTTTATTGTTGAATACTGAATTCGATGAAGAATTTCTTTATTATGGAACTGCATATTTAAATGGTAAAGGAAGAATATATGGTCCTACAAAAGCTTTAAATATAACCGTGGATGGAAAAACGGCTCGAGGTACTTCATTGAAAATTCCATTGAGTGATGTAGCAACAGTAGGTGATTATTCATTCATCAATTTTGTAGATAAAAGAGCAGTTGAGACTGAAGATGAAGTACGAATTTTAGATACTTTTCAAGGTATACAAATGGAATTCGATTTAGATATTACTGATGAAGCTGAAGTTGAAATAGTTACCGATACACAAACAGGTAGTTCGTTAAAAGGTACCGGTGAAGGACCTATGTTAATGCGAATTAATACCAAAGGAGATTTTCAAATGTTTGGTGAATATGTAGTTGTAACAGGAGAATTTAATTATAAATTAGGAGGAGTAATTAATAAGCGTTTTGCGGTTGAGCCTGGTGGGAATATTTATTGGAATGGTCCGCCACTGGGAGCAGAAGTAAATATGAAGGCAGTATATTCTTTAAATGCTAACCCGGCACCGTTATTAGATAGTCAATATACACGAAGAATTCCGACCGACGTTGTTATTTTAATGCGAGGTGAGTTGGAAAATATGGATATTGAATTTGATATTGAATTTCCGAGTACAAATTCCATCGTAAAATCCGAATTAGAATATGCCTTGCAAGATCCAACAATAGAGGAGAAGAATGCCATATTTCTATTGGCACAAGGTTCATTTGTAAACGATCAAAGCGGTCTTAGTTCTCAGGCAGTTACTGGTAATTTGATTCAATCCGCATCCGGTTTATTAAATCAGGTTTTAGGTGGTGATAACGATAAATTTAATTTAGGGCTCTCCTATGAGCAAGGTATACTTGATCGTAGTTCAGATATTCAGACGGAAAATAGGTTTGGTGTAACAGTATCCACAAAAATAAGTGATCGTATACTTTTAAATGGAAAAGTGGGTGTGCCGGTTGGTGGCACCACTGAAACTGTTGTAGCGGGAGACTTTGAGTTACAGTTGTTGTTAAATGAAGATGGTACGTTAAGTGCAAAATTTTTCAATAAGGAGAGTGAAATACAGCAGTTTTTAGGTGAAGAACTAGGCTACACTCAAGGTGCTGGTATATCGTATCAGGTTGATTTTGATAGTTTTAAAGAGCTATTTAGAAAAATATTTAAAAAGGAAAAATCGGAGGAAAATATAATTCCGCAAACTATAAATCAGCCTGGTAGCGTTATGCGGCAGGATAGTCTTATTCGTTTTTACCCAAAATTAAGTACAGCGTTGGCACCCGATAGTGAATAAGTGATATTGTTTTAATTTGAACTTAAAGTTATTATTGTGTTACTTCAAGCGCTATCCTGTAAAAATCTACATTTATAGGTAACATTTTAATATTTCTTTGCTACTTTTGTTGGCTTAAAATTTTTGATGAAGTCCACAATAAAAAAAATAGGTGTTTTCACTTCTGGAGGAGATTCACCTGGAATGAATGCAGCCATTCGTTCAGTTGTTCGAACGTGTGCATATCTTAAAATTGACTGTGTAGGAATTTATAGAGGGTATCAAGGTCTCATCGAGGGAGATTTTAAAGCAATGGATGCCCGTAGCGTAAATAACATTATTAACAAGGGTGGTACTATTTTAAAATCTGCTCGTTGTGATGATTTCCGAACGAAGGAAGGTAGAGCTTTAGCTCATCAAAAACTTAAAGCTGAAGGAATAGACGCTTTGGTTGTAATTGGTGGCGATGGGAGTTTTACTGGTGCGCTCATATTTAATAAAGAATACGACTTTCCAATAATGGGTATTCCTGGAACTATTGATAATGATATTTTCGGAACGACCTTTACACTTGGCTTTGATACAGCATTAAACACTGTTGTTGATGCTATTGATAAAATTAGAGATACAGCAAGTTCTCACAATCGCCTTTTCTTTGTAGAAGTTATGGGCCGTGATGTGGGTCACATTGCTTTAAATGCAGGTGTTGGCGCTGGTGCGGAAGAAATATTAATTCCAGAGGAAAATATAGGTCTTGAGCGATTATTAGAATCGTTGAAGCGAAGTAAAAAGTCTGGTAAATCTTCAAGTATTGTTATTGTGGCCGAAGGTGATAAGTCTGGTAAAAATGTTTTTGAACTTAAAGAATATGTTGAAGAACATTTACCGATTTATGATGTGCGTGTTTCAGTTCTAGGTCATATGCAACGTGGAGGTTCACCTTCTTGTTATGACAGGGTTTTAGCAAGTAGAATGGGAGTGAAGGCAGTAGAAGCTTTATTAGAAGGAAAAACTAGCCTTATGGTTGGAGTACGTGATAACGATTTGATTTTAACACCAATTGAGAAGGCTATAAAAGGTCATACTAAATTGGATAAGGAACTTATTAGAGTTTCAGATATAATGACAACTTAAATACTAATTAAAAAACAAGAAGAATGTCAAATTTAAAAATAGGAATAAACGGTTTTGGTAGAATAGGAAGATTGGTTTTCAGAGCATCTATTAAAAGAGGTGATGTAGATGTAGTAGCTATCAATGATTTATTAGATGTAGAGCACTTAGCATATTTACTAAAATATGATTCGGTACACGGTAAATTTGACGGTACTGTTGAAGTAGAAGGTGGTCATTTAGTCGTGAATGGAAAAACGGTAAGAATTACAGCTGAAAGAGATCCAAAAAATATTGCATGGGGTGCTGTTGGTGCTGATACCGTTGCAGAATGTACGGGTATTTTTACAACTTTAGAAACTGCTCAATATCATATTGATGGTGGGGCAAAGAAAGTAGTTATTTCGGCTCCTTCTAAAGATGCGCCTATGTTTGTTATGGGTGTGAATCATTCAGAAGTAAAGGCATCAGATGCTATTGTTTCAAATGCTTCTTGTACAACAAATTGTTTAGCTCCTGTTGCTAAGGTGTTAAATGATAACTTCGGAATAGAAGAGGCTTTGATGACTACTATTCACGCGAGTACTTCTACTCAATTTACAGTAGATTCACCTTCAAGAAAGAATTACAGATTAGGTCGTTCAGCAATGTTGAACATTATACCTTCTACTACTGGTGCTGCTATTGCCGTAACCAAAGTAATTCCAGCTTTAACAGGAAAACTTACAGGTATGGCATTTAGAGTGCCTACTGCTGATGTTTCAGTTGTTGATTTAACAGTAAGAGTTAGTAAAGAAACTTCTTTAGAAGAAATTAAAAAGGCGTTTAAAGCTGCTTCGGAAGGAGAATTAAAAGGAGTGTTAGGTTATACAGATGAAAGTGTAGTTTCTCAAGACTTTGTAAGCGATCCAAGAACAAGTATTTTCGATGCAGAGGCTTGTATTGAATTGAATTCTGGATTCTTTAAATTAATTTCTTGGTATGATAATGAGGCTGGTTTCTCTAATAAAATGCTAGATTTAATTCAGCATGTAAATACACTTTAATTTACATAAATTAGTAAACACAGGATTTAAGGAATACTAAAATCCTGTGTTTATAGTTATTACTCTTCACAAAATTCCTTTAATCCTAAAAGTAATATATGATTCTAATAGTTGATAGTGGTGCAACCAAGGCAGATTGGATAGCTTTAGATGAAAAAGGAGAACAATTATTTCTTACTCAAACGCTTGGGTTGAGTCCTGAAGTTTTGACGAAAGCGGTAATTGAAGACAGGCTTGCTAATAATTTTGAACTTTCTAAAAATAAAGAGACTGTAACAAGATTATATTTTTATGGAGCAGGTTGTGGTACGGATCGCATGAAAAAATTTCTTAAAGAAATATTTTCAGATTTCTTTCCTAATGCAAAAACTGATGTAAAAGAAGATACTTACGCTGCTATTTTTTCTACTACAAAAATTGGACATCAAGGAATAGTTTGTATACTTGGTACAGGGTCGAATTGCAGTTATTATGATGGTCATCAACTTTTTCAAAAAGTAACTTCGTTAGGTTATATTCCAATGGATGATGGAAGCGGAAATTATTTTGGAAGAAAGTTAATTCGTGATTATTACTTCCATAAAATGCCACAAGACTTGAGTCATAAATTTGATAAAGAATATGATTTGGATGCAGATGTTATTAAAGAGAATCTATACAAACAACCGAATCCAAATACTTATTTGGCAACATTTGCAAGATTTTTAATTGAGAATAAAGATCATCCATACAGTAAAGGTGTAATTGATAAAGGCTTACAGCAGTTCGTTAATAATTATATTATGCAGTTTGAATTGGCTACAAAAGTGCCAATTAATTTTGTTGGAAGTATAGCTCATTATTTACGTGAGGAATTAACAGCTGTATTAAAACGAAACGATTTAATTGTAGGCGTAATTCGCCAAAGACCTATTGAAGGTTTGATGGAATTCCATAGAGAGACTTTATAGTTTGAAGTAAAAACCAAACTATATTAAAAGCTGTAGAATAAACTATTTTACAGCAATCATGGAAATCTCTACATTTACAAATTTCGGTAAATTAGCAACTTCAACAGTTTCTCGTGCAGGGGCAGTTTCTTCGTTAAAATAATTGCCATAAACAGTATTCACTTCTGCAAATTTATTCATGTCGCTGAGGAATATTGATGACTTTACAACATTTTCAAATTTCATATCTGCAGCGATTAAAACAGCATTTAGATTCTCCATCACTTTCTCTGTTTCTAAACTAATGTTTCCTTCCACTAGTTTACCTGTTGAAGCATCTAATGGAATTTGTCCTGAGATATATAAAGTGTCTCCACTTAAAACGGCTTGATTATATGGTCCTATTGGAGCTGGAGCATTTTTGGTAGAAATTATCTTTTTCATAATTATTGAATTAAATTGAATAATACTATCGAGAAATTTGACTTCTATTTTCCCATTTAAGATCACTAAGTAATGAACTTTTTATCCCAATAAAGAAATACCAACGTTCATAAGTCCCGAATGGAGTCCAATTGAATCGTAGCGTAAAGCTTTTCAAATCACGCTCTAGTCGTAATTGTGTTAGAGTAAATCCTTGATTTTTAAAATCGTAACCGGAGGAGCCTCCAACTTTCCATCTTGGAGATAGTTCAATATTACCGGAGAACATCAAGGAGTGACTGCTAAATTCGTTCTGTCGTGCGGAATTGGAATAACTCGCAGAATAGGCTAGACGTAAATCCCATGGTATTTTTGTTCCGTAAATAGGATTTTCAACATCTTCATCCATTTTTTCTTTTACATCTCGACCTCTATCTTGGTAAAAATCATCAGCTTGTCCAAATAAATCATCATCACGACCACCACTCTGGGCAACATAATCATATTCATTTATATCTTCTTCTTCCTCTTCATCCTCCTTTTTTCTTCCAAAAGTTTTACTGTCTATTGAATAACCCACATTAACATTAGCTCGGGTTAAACGCAATAGACTACCACCGTTATCTTTATTCCATACATTTATTCTACTACCATTATTATCAATAGCATATGGATCTAACCCGGCCGAAAAGTTTACCGACATTTTGTTATCCAAAATATTAGTTCCTCCATTTATACTTAGGGGACTTAATTTTAAAGAATCGGATTCGAAGTTGTAGCCTGTAGAAATATTAAAGTTACTCAAAAGCGATACTTTTTTAGCCTCTGTTGCTGTAGAGTCTTTATCGGTGACTTTGGCCTCTAAGGTATTCGCCAGTGAAAAACTAAGACTGTTTGATTTGCTAAGACTAGGTGCACCATTTAAAGTTCCGGTAAATCTCGTAAACTGAACAACTTCACCATTAGCGTCAAGGTACTCATCATAAAATTGCTCAAAAGAAGGTGTATACCCATAACTTAAAGACGGCCGCATTACATGGCGTATAGCTTGAACCTTTTTGTCTTCACCAAAATTAAAAGTACCATAAACTGTTGTGCCGACACTCGCACTTAAATTATATTTATTGTAGCGGTCAAATCCAGCTATAGAGTCAGTTACAACTTCTTCTGTCGCGGCATCATAACTTTTATTGTATGTTTCCCAAGCCCAAATATCTTCATAAGATCCACCCATACTAACACTAAAGAATTTAGCAACTTTAAAGTTCGTACTAATTGGAATTCTATGTCGAGCTCCCATTATGGCATCGCTTAATGAAAATTCTTCACCTGTAGTGGTTATGCTGTTTCTGTAATTAACATCATATTGAAAATTAATATTTTGGAGGGCACCTTTTTTAATTCCTTCTCTTTTTGCAAAAGGGAAAATACGTTCCATACTACTTTGAAACGTTGGAAGTGTAATATTCACTACATCGGTATTTGTGTTTTGACTATGTGATGCAGTTAAACTCATATTAACTGAAGGGTATTCTGGAAATGTTTTGGAATACGATATGGATGAGTTTAAACTATTCGATTGCGTTAATGGCAAATTCTGTTGCAGTAAAGAACTCTTATAATAAGAACTACTTCCTAAGTTTACAGAAGCCGAAAAGGTTGAATTTGGACTGGCTTTAGCATCTTGTGAATGCGAAATTTGAATATTATAAATTTGACTATTACTATAATCGCTAAATCCTTTCTGGCTAGTAACTAAATTTTCATATCTAAAATTAACATTCCCGCGATAACGATATCGTTTGGCATAAATAGATTGTCCTTTTAAGCCGTAGCTACCATTAGTATATAAATCTGCAGTAACTAATAAATCTGCTACATCCCCAATAGGAATGTAATATCCTCCATTCTGCAGAAAATAACCACGGGTAGGATCGTTACCAAAAGTTGGTATTTGTACCCCAGCTGTTCTGCCTACAGATAGTGGGAAATATGCAAAGGGGAGTGCTATTGGTGTTGGTACATCAGCAATGTATAAGTTGCTTAAACCTGCAATAACTTTCTTTTTAGGAACAAATTTTGCTTTTCGAACCCGAATGTAATAATCGGGGTTTACGGTGTCTTGAGAAGTTGTAAGTTTCGCTTCACTCATAAAGTAAACCGAATCGTTTTCTTTTTTTGTGATTTCCGCATACACGTTCATATTATCGCTTCCTAATTGTCCTGCACCCGCTTGTTGTTCTGTTCTAGAATTAAAAATAAGCGCTTTTTTGGTGTCAAAATTAAAACGAATAGAGTCAGGTTGTACTTCGTTATCAGCTTGCTTAAAATAGGGGAGTTGACTATAGTTTCCTAACGAATCTTTCATGCGACCTGCATAAACTTCATTTTTAACATAGTCTAAAACTATAACACCAGCTTTAAGCTCAGTATCTTGATAGTAAATTTCAGCTTCATTATATAAATAAATCTTCTGTTCCTTTTGGCTCAGACGAACATAGTCTTTTGCCTTATAATTTATTTTGTCTAGTAGTAATGTCTTTTTACCATTGTTGGGGGTTGCTTCTAAAGTGTCGTTCTTAATACTGTCATTTTGAATGCCCGTTAATAACAAAGGCGCCATGATTGTATCGGTCGGGGCTTGAATAGGTAAAGCCATCAAGTTATCTTCTTGTGAAGCTCCGGAAAACAGGCCAACAATGAAGAGGATTATAAAAAGTAGACAATGTTTATTTGGTTGCAATGCGATATATGCTATTTTTGTAACCGTTTGGTTGGCACGAGTAACTATGTTTGTATCGTAATTCGTGTTCAAACTTACATATATTTTTGGTTCCCCTTATAGCGTATTACAATAAATTTAACCATATTGTGGCTTGTAAAATCTAACCTAGACATGTTCAAAATTCGGTTTTTCCCTTTATCATTTTTGTTATTTATTCTTTTTTTTAGTCCTTTTAACCAGAGTTATTCAGGTGTTTTGGCTCAAGAACCCTTTGTGGTTGTACTGGATGCAGGCCATGGCGGACATGACCCGGGAAATCTTGGAAATGGTTATTTAGAAAAGAATATTGCATTAAATATTGTTTTAAGAGCAGGGAGAATATTAGAACAAAATCCAAATATAAAAGTTGTTTACACGCGTAAGGATGATACTTTTGTTGATTTATTTGTTCGTGGAGAAATAGCGAACAAAGCAAAAGCAGATTTATTTGTATCCGTTCATTGCGATTCACATACTTCAGATGCACATGGAGCGGGTACTTTTGTTTTAGGTTTACATGCCAACGAACAGAATTTTGCAATTGCGAAAAAAGAGAATTCTGTTATTTATTTAGAGGATAATTATGCAACACGTTATGCGGACTACGATATAAACTCCCCCGAATCTGTAATTGGTTTAACAATAATGCAAGAAGAATTTTTAGATCAAAGTGTTGCCTTAGCAAAAGCTATACAAGATAATTTTGCAAATAAATTAAAAAGGAAGAATAGAAAAGTAAAACAAGCAGGATTTATAGTATTGCACCAAACTTTTATGCCAAGTGTTTTGGTAGAAACTGGATTTTTAACAAACGACCAAGAAGGTGCTTATTTAAATTCCAGTAAAGGGCAGTCTGAAATAGGTACAGCAATCGCAAATGCTATTTTATTATATCAGAAAAATACAATTAGTAATGTTGGTACAAGTGCTATAAGCAGTATGCCAAGTGCACCAGACCCAGAAATGAATGAGACAGTAGCGTCGAATACTGTTGAAACTAAAACTGCCGATATTTCTGAAGAGATAAAAGAGGAAGTAGCCGTTGTAGAAAATGTTCCTGATAAAGGACAAGATGAAGTTAAGAAAATGCTTGAAGATGCACAGAAAAAAAGTGTAGAAGCAATTTCAGAGACTGAGGTAGAAACGCCTTCAGTTCCTGAAACAACGACTGTAGTTAAAGAGATTCCAAAAGAAAAAACGGAAGTTGTAGTTACTGAAGTTAATGATGCGGGGAAACCAAAAATTGTAAAAGAAGAGGTGATTACCGTTGTAGATAAAGTTGTTTCAACAACTACAACAACCGTTCCGGAGAAAAAGGATGTTGTTGAAACAGCAAAAACGGAGGTTGTTACACCTAAGGAAGAGGTAGTCAAGAAACCAGCATCTAATATTGAATTTAGGGTACAATTAATGGCTAGTGGAAAAAACCTATCTCCAAATGATCCAATTTTTAAAGGCCTAGGTGAAATTTCAAAAGAACCAATAAAAAGTTTATATCGTTATATGCATGGAAGTACAAACGATGTGATAAAAGCAAGGTTACTAAAAAAGGTTGCTGATGCCAAGGGTTTTACAACCTCTTATATAGTAGCATATAAAAATGGTGTTCGAATGGATATTGATGAGGCAATGAAATCTGCTTCAGAATAATTCTCGACTTCAATATTTTATTTCTAATTTTGTTAGAACGATAAAACCATCCTTTTGAAATTATCCAGAGAAATTAAAACGGGTATTATAGTAGTAGGAGGTATCCTATTATTCATTTTAGGCTTTTCTTACCTAAAATCTACTTCCCTTTTTGATAACAACAAAACTTTTTATGCGGTATACGATAATGTTGGTGGATTGCAGCCAGGTACACCAGTAACAATTAACGGGTTTAATGTTGGTACAGTTAACGATATTAAATTTAAAGATGAATCGGGCAGACTGCTAGTTACATTTTCGGTGGACAATGATTTCCAATTTACAAAATCTAGTACTGCTGAGTTATATGATACAGGTATAATAGGAGGAAAGGGTATTCGAGTGAATCCTATTTTTGATGGTGGTCCATTAGCTAAATCAAAAGATACGCTAAAGACAAGAACAAGTCCAGGGTTAACTGAATTGGTTCAGCAAAAGCTAACACCTTTACAGTTAAAGGTTGAAGGTGCTTTTACAAATGCTGATTCGTTATTAGCGAATGTAAATAATATTTTAGATGACAAAGCTAAAAATGATTTGCAAGGCACTTTAGAAGGGTTTAATAAAACTATGGCCAGTTTAACAGAAAGTGCCAATATACTCAATCGAATTCTCAATAAAAATGAAAGTAAATTAGATAGTTCATTAACTAATTTTCAAGAGCTAACAAATAATTTCGCACAACTTTCAGATTCACTTAATAACGCAGGATTGGGCAATACAATAGCGAGCTTACAATCTACTATGGCTAATTTAGATAAGATAATGGCCAATTTAGAAAATGGTGAAGGAACCTTGGGTAAACTCATGGAAAATGAGGAGCTTTATGATAATCTTACAAGCGCTTCGCACGAATTGGATTTGTTATTACAAGATTTTCGTTTAAATCCGAAACGTTATGTGAATGTATCGGTATTTGGAAAGAAGCAAATTGATTATGAATTGCCAGAAGAAGATCCAGCCGAACTAATAGAACAACAATAAATGGAACTACTCCCTCAGATTTTATTTGGTGTAGTGCTGCTTGCAGGTATTGGTTTTTTTGCGAAAAATGTAAAGACACTTCGTCGTAATATTAAACTTGGCCAAGACGTCGATGTCACAGATAATAAACCCTTGCGTTGGCGTAATATGATTCGCATAGCCTTAGGCCAAACTAAAATGGTAGTACGCCCAATAGCAGGCTTTCTTCACATCATTGTATACGTCGGTTTTATAATTATTAATATAGAAGTTTTAGAAATTATTATTGATGGACTTTTTGGTACACATAGAATATTTGCGCCTCTTGGTTCTCTTTACAACTTTTTAATAGGGTCTTTTGAGATTTTAGCATTATTAGTAATCATAGCGGTAGTTGTTTTTTGGGTTAGAAGAAATATAATTCGTTTAAAACGTTTTATGAAACCTGAAATGGAAGGTTGGCCAAAAAAAGATGGTAACATGATTCTTTATATAGAATTGGTGTTAATGATACTTTTTCTCACAATGAATGGAGCAGATTTTCAATTACAACAATTGAATGTAGCTCATTATACACATGCAGGTTCATTTCCTGTAAGTCAGTTTTTAGCACCAATTTTTGATGGCTTAGAAGTTTCGACTTTAATTATAATTGAGCGAACAACTTGGTGGCTTCATATTATTGGCATACTGTGTTTCTTAAATTATTTATATTATTCAAAACACTTACATATACTGCTAGCTTTCCCAAATACTTATTATGGAAAAACAACACCAAAAGGTCAATTCGCCAACTTAGATGCTGTGACAAATGAGGTAATGTTAATGATGGATCCAAATGCCGATCCATTTGCGGCTCCAGCGGAAACCGAAGATGATGCTCCTCCAGAAAAGTTTGGTGCATCTGATGTTTTAGATTTAAACTGGGTGCAGCTATTAAATTCCTATACATGTACAGAATGTGGAAGATGTACAAGTGAATGTCCTGCTAATCAGACTGGGAAAAAATTATCTCCGAGAAAAATTATGATGGACACCCGCGATCGTTTGGAAGAAGTGGGCAAAAATATGGATGCTAATAATGGTGAGTTTAAGGATGATGGTAAACAATTACTTGGGGACTATATTTCGCATGAAGAAATTTGGGCATGTACATCATGCAATGCGTGTGTTGAAGCTTGCCCTGTAAGTATTGATCCCTTATCAATTATTATGGACATGCGTCA